>JASHOV010000572.1 GCA_030038495.1 Streptosporangiaceae bacterium | reverse complement strand
CCACGGCTCGCACCGGGCCGTCATGGCCGGTCAGGGCGGTGCGCTGCGCCCCGCTGGCCGCGTCCCAGATCCGCGCGGTCCCGTCCTCGCTGCCGGTGACCAGCCAGCTGCTGTTCGGCTCCACCGCGACGGCGGACATAGTGCTGTCATGGCCGGCTTGGATGATGCGCCGCTGCCGGGCGGCCGTGTCCCAGATCCGCGCGGTCCAGTCCCAGCTGCCGCTAACCAGCCAGCTGCCATCCGGCGCCACCGCCACCGCATTCACCGCTGCGAGATGGCCAGTCAAGACAGCGCGTTCCTCGCCGGTCGCCGCATCCCAGATCCTCGCGGTGCTGTCATTGCTGCCAGTGGCAAGCCAGCTGCCATCGGGCGCAACTAGCACGCCGTTGACCCAGGCGCTGTGGCCGGTAAGTGCCGCGCGCTGCTGCCCGCTCGTCGCATCCCAGATCCGCGCGGTCCTGTCAGCGCTGCCGGTGGCAAGCCAGCTGCCGTCAGGGGCGATAGCCACCGCTCGCACCGGGCCGTCATGGCCGGTCAGGACGACGCGCCGATGGCCAGTGATACGGACCTTGCCGTCCTCGCCGCCGGTAGCGATCCAGCGGCCGTCAGGGGCGATAGCCACCGATCGGGCCCAGCCGCTGGGGTCGGTCAGAAGAGCGCGCTGCTCGTGGCTGGCCGCGTCCCAGATCCGTGTCGTTCCATCCCGGCTGCCCGTGGCGATCCAGGTGCCACCCGGCGCCACCGCCACCGCGGTGACCCAATTGGTGTGGCCGGTCAGGGCCGTGCGCTGCTCCCCGCTGGCCGCGTCCCAGATCCGCGCGGTCCCGTCGTCGCCGCCGGTGACCAGCCAGCTGCCGTCCGGCGCTATGGCCACCGCTCGCACCGGGCCGTCATGGCCGGTCAGGATGGTGCGCTGCTCCCCGCTGGCCGCGTCCCAGATCCGCGCCGTCCCGTCGTCGCCGCCGGTAGCCAGCCAGCTGCCATCCGGCGCAACGGCCACGGAGTGCACCATCCCGCGATGGCCGTTGAGTACGCGCCGCAGCGAGGGAGCCAGATCCGGCAGCGGCCACCGGGTCACCAGCCGGGGTTTCGCGCGGAGATCTCGCAGCGCCGTAACTTGCGGGCCCCAGTCCGGGTCGTCGGCTACCCGGCTGTGCAAAACATCCACGCGCGCACGAGCAGGCTCGGTCGGCGCCAGGAGGTGCGCGGCGCGCGTCACTGCTGCCTGCAGACGAGTCGCCAGCGGCGTGCTCACCAGGGAGAGATCCGCGGCGGGGGCCGCCGGACCAGACTCCTGCAACCGAACTGCCGCCCACCGCAGATCACTGGCCACCCTCTCGGCATCAAGACGCCGGTCGGCTTCTATCAGGTGCTCGATCAGGTGATCGCGCATATACCGCTCGGCGGGACCCAGCTCCCACCAGGCGATCCCGGAATACCCCGGCGTTCCGCCTGCGAGCGCCTGGGCGGGGGGCAGCGAGCCTGCGACGGCGTCCACCAGCAGACCGTTCAGCCGCGCGAGGCCGTCTCGTCCGAGCTCGCCCCGCAGAAAGTCCCGGACGACGTCATGCAGCACTACCCCGCTTGTTCCTGTGCCAGCGGGCGAGACCAGCGCCAGCTCGGCCAGCCGGGCGCACAACTGGGAGGCACGCAGTTCATCCAGGCTGCCGGTGGCTCGCCACAGACGGGCGATAAGGCTGAACGGTATCGTCTCGTGCTCCGCGAACACGCCTAGCTCGGCGAACCGCTGCGCGTCCGGCGCATCAAGCAGGCTCGTGCTGGCCTCGATCGTCGCCCGCACCGCCAGCGTCCGGTCCGGCGGCTTGCTCACGTCCAGGGTCCGCCGGGATTCGCCGGTAATGTCGTCGACCACTGCCGGGCCGCCATCCCGAAGCCGCTGCAGCAACTGGGCCGCAGCCGCAGGCACATCGGCTCCGGCTAGCGCTGAGTTAGCAAGGATCTTGTTCGCCAGCCGCAGCAGCAGCGGCCACCGCCCGGTGATTATCAGCAGTCCCTCGGCCACCTCGGGGTCCAGCGGCGGAAGCCCGGAGGTCAGTACGCTGCGAGCCTGCTCGGGTGACATCTGATCCACCCGCACGGCTAGGCCCCGCCCGGCGAGCAACTCCGGCACGCGCGTGGTCACCAGCCTTGCGCACCGCCGCCCGCCCGCGGTGAACGGATCCAGCTGCGTCGGCTCCCACACATCGTCAAGCACCAGCAAGCGCCGCGGACCCGAGTCGAGCAGCGCGCCTAGCCGCTGGCTCGCGATCTCCGGATCGGTAAATCCGGCGTCCTCTCCGGCCATCAGCCTGATTACGTCATTCACCTTGGCCGCGACCGCAGGCGCGCTTCGCACGTCTCTGCCCATCGTGACCATGAAAATGCCGCCGCTGAACCTGTGCCTGACCCGCTGGTCAGCGCACACCACCCGGGCCAGTACTGTCTTGCCGAACCCGCCGGCGCCGTGCAGGCCGGTCGTGATCCCCACCGTTGCGTCGGGATTCTCCAGCAGTGCCGCCACGACCTCTGCGACCTCGGCCGGGCGGTCCACCACCCATTCCGGTACACCCAGGGCCGGTGGCGGCAGCACCTTATTCGGTCTGACAGCGAGCGCCCACATACCTGCGACGGCACCTACCACGCCAACCGGCAAGCCGAGCACGCTTGCCCACAGGCTCGCCTGGCCAGCGCCCTCCACGACCAGAATCGCGACCAGACAGATGCACATCGCCACGCCGAGACCGGCCGAACCGAGCGCGAGCTTTCTCGATCGGCCCATAGCAGCGATCAGAGCCGACACGGCATCCGCCAGGTAGCTCCTGCCTGCTGACCGCCGATGATGGCCCGTTCCCTGTCCTGCCGGCGAATCACATCATCTGCACCATCGGCGCCCATAAAGCCAAGCTTGGCAGCTAACGCGCCGCGCGGCCAACGGCAGACGGGCCGGTCAGCGCCTCACCTTGCGGTGCCTGCGGCATGGTAGACAGGCAGGCGACCACCCCCTGGACGCCGGAGGCAGCCATCAGCACCGAGAATCTGACCCTGGACGACATCCGCGCGGCGGCAGCGCGGCTTGACGGCATCGCGCACCGCACGCCGCTGCTGACGTCGGCCACGCTCGATGCCGAGTGCGGCGGCACCGTCGTGCTGAAGGCCGAGTCGTTCCAGCGCAGCGGGTCGTTCAAGTTCCGCGGCGCCTACAACCGCCTCAGCCAGCTCTCCGCGGGCGAGCGCGAGCGGGGCATCGTCGCGTTCTCGTCCGGCAACCACGGCGCCGCGGTCGCCCTCGCCGCCCGGCTGCTGGGCATCAGCGCGGTAGTCGTGGTGCCGTCGACCGGCTCGGCCGCGAAACTGGCGGCGATCGCGGGCTACGGCGCCGAGCTGCGCCGCTATGACCCGGCGACCGAGCGGCGGGAGGAGGTCGCGGCCGAGATCGCGGCCGAGCGCTCACTGACGGTTATCCGGCCCTACGACGACTACACGGTGATGGCGGGGCAGGGCACGGCCGGCCTGGAACTGGCCACCGACGTTCCGGAGCTGGACCGGGTCCTCGCGCCGGTCGGCGGCGGCGGGCTGATCGCGGGCGTGGCCACTGCGGTCACCGGTCTGCAGCCGTCGGCGGCCGTCATCGGCGTCGAGCCCGCCGGGGCCTCCGATACCAGCCAGTCGCTGCGCGCCGGACGCCGCGTGAACATCGGCGATCCGGAGACCATCGCCGACGGCCTGCGGGCCAGCGAGCCGGGCGAGCTGACGTTCCCGATCAACGAGAAGCTGCTCGCCGACGTGGTGACCGTACCCGACGCCGCGATCATCGAGGCCATGCGGTTTGCTTTTGCCCGGCTCAAGATCGTTATTGAGCCGAGCGGGGCCGTGCCGCTTGCCGCGCTGCTGACCGGGGCCGTTCCCGCGGCGGGGCGAACCGGCGTCGTGCTGTCGGGCGGCAACGTCGCCCCGGCCGACTTCGCGGCACTAGTCGGCTAGCCGGCTAGCCGGACTGCCGGCGCGGCTCCTTCGCTCCCGCCAGCCGCAGGGCCATGACCACGTACCGGTCCTGCAGATCGTCGAGCGGGACCGGGTAGTTCGCACGGGTCCACTCGCTGATGTTGGCGCAGAGCATGCCAATCGCGTTGGCCGTCAGGGACGCGGTGAGCCGGTCCTGACCGCCGGGCAGGACGAAGTCGCCCGCTGCACTGCCCGCCCGCAGGATCTCCGCGAAGCGTCCCCGCATCTGCCGCCGGATGGCCGTGACTGCGTCCTGCATGCCGGCCGGAAGCACGGCGAACTCGCGGTTGGCGACCAGGGAGTATTTTCGCAGGCCGGCCGCCTGCAGGACCATGAACCTGACTGCTGCAGCCAGTTGCGCGGCCGCCTTTGGCCCGGCGGCGGCTATCGCAGCCGCCAGCCCCTGGTCCGCGAGCAGGTGAATGTCGCGCACCAGCACGTAGAGCAACTCCTCCTTGGAGCTGAAGTGGTTGTAGAGGGCCCCCGGCGTGAGGCCGCAGGCGGCGGTGATGTCGCGGACGGTGGTAGCCGGAGCGCCGCGGCTGTAGAACAAGTCGATTGCCGCCTCGGCTATCCGGCTCTGCAGGCTGGTCCCGCCGATCGGCAGCCGGGGGCCGAGCGGTGGCGGGGTCTCGGCGGTCATCGGCGGTGGTGGGGTCCTTGTCCGTCTGTGGCTAGAGGTATCGGAGGTATGTAGGTAATTGACGCCGCCCTGGTAGAGAAGGTTGTCAGCGAGGTCTTGACATGCGGCGGGCCGTAAGCGTACGACTATATAGCTGTATGAACGCTTGTTCACGTCCATGCAGTTTTGGCGCGTCCGCTGTGACGGCCGCGGAAGCGTGCCATAAGACCCGGGCCGATACCCCTCCTCCCGGCCCGGGTCCGGCAGCGCTCAGGACTTAGGGTCAAATCGTCACGACGGGCGCTCGCGAGTCTCGCGCTAGCCAGAGTTCTCAGCTCGGGGCGGTTCGCCGGACTACCACGTCCGGCGAACCGACCCGAGCTGCAAGATTGCGAATAGCGGGCGTCAGACGCCGACCGGCAGGCCCGCCAGCGCGTCCTCGATCGCCTTGTCGCTGAGCTGAAGGTCTTTCATCTCGCCCGACAGGTACTCGCCATAGGCCGGCAGGTCGAGCAGGCCGTGCCCGCACAGGGCGGTGAGGATGACCTTTTCCTCCCCCGTCTCCTTGCACCGCAGCGCCTCCTCGATGCAGGCGGCGACGGCATGGGTCGGCTCAGGGGCCGGCACGATGCCCTCGGTCCTTGCGAATCGCAGCCCGGCCGCGAAGCACTCCGACTGCGGCTTGGCGACCGCCTCGATCAGGCCGATCTCGTAGATGTGCGACAGGAGCGGCGACATCCCGTGGTAACGCAGCCCGCCGGCGTGAATCGGATCGGGCACGAACTCGTGCCCAAGCGTGTGCATCTTGAGCAGCGGCGTGAGTCCGGCGGTGTCACCGAAGTCGTAGGCGTAGATGCCACGCGTGAACGACGGGCAGGCGGCGGGCTCGACAGCCCTGATGACCGGGTCCATCCGCCCGGCCAGCTTTTCCCGCAAGAACGGGAACATCAGGCCGCCGAAGTTGGAGCCACCGCCGGTGCAGCCCACGATCACGTCCGGGGTATCGCCGGCCAGGGCAAGCTGCTTGAGCGCCTCCTCGCCGATGACCGTCTGGTGCATCAGCACGTGGTTGAGCACCGAGCCGAGCGCGTACCGTGCGTTCGGGTCCGCTGCGGCCATTTCGACCGCCTCGCTGATCGCGATCCCGAGGCTGCCGGTTGAGTCTGGATGCTCGGCCAGCACTGCCCGTCCGGATGCGGTCACCTCGGACGGGCTGGGATACACGGTCGCGCCGTAGGTCTCCATCAGCATCTTGCGATAGGGCTTCTGGTCGTAGGAAGCCCGGACCATCCAGACCTCGAGCTCCAGGCCGAAAAGCGCGCACGCGAACGAGAGCGCGCTGCCCCACTGGCCGGCCCCGGTCTCGGTTGTCAGCTTCGTCACACCCTCGGCGGCGTTGTAGAACGCCTGCGGGACCGCCGTATTGGGCTTATGCGACCCAGCCGGGCTGCCGCCCTCATATTTGTAGTAAATGCGAGCAGGAGTGCCCAGGTCCTTTTCGAGCCGACGTGCCCGGAATAGAGGGGTAGGCCGCCAGAGACGGTAAACGTCGAGTACCTGATCCGGTATCTCGATATGGCGCTCGGGCGTGACCTCCTGGGCGATCAGGGCGGCGGGAAATAGCGGCGCCAGGTCATCGGGGCCGACCGGCTGACCGGTGCCGGGATGCAGGGGAGGCGGCGGCGGCGCTGGCAGGTCAGCGATCACGTTGTACCAGTGGCGCGGTAGTTCTGACTCCTGCAAGAGGTACTTGACCTGGCTGTCCATCGGCTTCTCCCTCGCATGGCTGATATTCGGAAGGGACCACGGAACGTCCCGGCAGCCGTAACGCTAGCGGACGACGATCAGGGTCAGGAAGGGCCGCAATTGGCGACCCGGCTGGACGACCCGTCCGGCGTGGCCTGCCTGACGGGCGAGTGCCGGGCTGCGCTCGCTGCCCGACCGGTGCCGGAGGGCTGTGCCACGGGCACCTGCCGGCCGTAGCAAGACGGGTTGCGGCGGCTAGGCGTGCATGCGATCGTTGGCGGGTGGGCTCGTGTGCGGCCGCGTCGTGAGGCGTGGCGGCAGCGGGCTTGCAGTGGTCTTCAGCGCCAATTCTGGTTGGTCTAGGGCGCGATGATGACCCTGGGCTGGCGGTGGTGGCGCGTGGGGGAGTGGCGGCAGAGGTGAAAATTGGCCGGAGGTCCGCCGATAAGCGCGCTGACGTAGACCGCCGGGAGCCAACAGCAGAAGAGTGGCTGAGCGAATTCCGGCCGGTGCGGCCCGAGGCGCTCACGGCCGCGGATCGAGACGCCGCTGCCGCCGAGGAGCGCCGGGTCGCAAGACAGGCCGATGCGCGCCGCCGGGACCGTGAGCAAGCCGAACCAGACCGAGGCCGGGCGGGCCGCACCTACCGAGGACCCGAGCCTGATCGCGCGCGGGAGATGCCGCATCCGGGTCAGCCGCCCTACTCCGGTCAGCAGGCGTACCCCGGTCAGCAGGCGTACTCCGGCCAGCAGGCGTACTCCGGCCAGCAGACGTACTCAGGTCAACTGTCGCACTCGCGCGAGCAGCGCCAGCCTGGTCCGCGGGACGACCAGCATTACGACTACCGGCAGGACGAGCGCGACCGGCCCGGCCGCGTCCAGCGCGCGGATTACCAGCCCGACCCGGAACAGGGCTGGGCCCGCCGAGCCGATCAGCGGCGCGACTACCGGCAGGACCTCGAGCATGACCAGCACCGCGCGGCGCCGGGCGACCAGCGTCACGACCAGTGGCCTGGCGGCGACGGGCGGCCGACGGTCTATGGCGATCCGCGTCAGGTACCCGGCGCCCGCCAGGAACAGGGTTTCGCGCCGCGGGCGGGCGTACGGCCCGAGCCCGAGTCCCGGCCGGCGCGCTCGTTCCGGCCCGAGCCCGGGTCCCGGCCGGAGCGCCCGTTCCGGCCCGAGCGTGGGCCTCGGAGCGGCGAGGACTTCCGCTATGACTCGGCCCAGCGGCAGGTGCCAGATCTGCAGGCCAGGCCCGAGCGCCGGCCGGAGGCCGACTGGCGAGGCGAGTCGGGGTACCGGCCGGGCCCCGATGCCAGGTACGCACGCGATCCGCATCGCGATGGGGAGCCACACACCGGGCACTACCGCGATGCGGGCTGGGACCGTGGTGACCTTTCCTGGCGGCCCGAGGTCGAGGACGCGGTCCACCGCGAGCGTCTTACCTATGCAGCCCCGGTGCCCGCGGGTGGCGACCAGATCTACATGCCCCGCACGGCCGCCGGCGACTTCCCGCACCTAGCGGCCGGTCGTGCAGATCCTGACGCCGACGGACCTGGCCGCGCCGTGCTCGACCACCCTCGGCCAAACCTGGAGCCGGCCGACCGCCCGATAGGCATCCCGCTGACCGGCCTTGACCGGTCAGTTGCGAATGGCCGCGTGGTCGACGAGGATGCCGAGCCGACGAGCCCGCTGCCGGTCATACTTCACGGCGCAACCGCTGTACCCCGGCCAGAGCCGGTCGATACACCGCGCGGCTTCTTCGAGGCGGCGCGGGCCGGGACTCCCGCACAGGAAGCCAGGCCTGCCAGCATCACCGGGTCGGTCGAGCCTCCGCCGCCGGTTCAGTATTCGGGCAGCACGCCCGCGGCGCCCGGCTTCCCGGCGAACGCTGCTGGCCCAGACAGAGCAGCCAACGGGACAGGGCAGGCTCCCGGTCGGCGGGACAGGTCGGTGCCGGAGGCCGCCGACGCCAAGCTGGAGCAAATCAAGGATCTCTACCTGACCGCGGAAGCCATCGGCGAGGACGCACTCGACAAGCATTTCGACCAGGTCAGCCAGCGGCAGCGCGAGCTGATCAGGGAGTTCTTCGATCGCTCTGGTCCTGGCACCGCGAACGGGTCTTAAGAGCCCGCCGACGGGTCCTGGCGTTCCCAGCGAGCACGGAATGACTCCCGCAGGTGCGCTGCGTCCTCGTCTGTGATCTTGAGAAGTTCCGCGCCGAGGTCGCCGTACTCCCACTCGACGATCGCCGAGTCAGGGGCCCAGGTCATGTCTCGCCGCAGCGTCTCGTCCACCGGGCCGTCGGGTTCATAGATGCGCCGGGCGAGCCCGGAGGGAGCGCGCGTACGACCCCCGGCCGCGGCCATCGCGTAGTACTGGATTTCCGACGTCACCGAGCCTCCCGGCCGAAGTCTGCTATCTCCGTCCACTGCGGCGGCGCCTTGGCGGCGGCCGCGGCGGCGACCTGCCGGGAACGGAGCCTGGCCCGCTCCGCGGGCGGCGTGGCCGGGTCGGTGATCTGGACGTAGGCCCGGTGCGTCCGCCGCACCACCTCCCAGCTGGCGCTGGTGTGGAACTGCACTTCGAAGAGCAGGCCATGGGCCGGGTCACGCCAGCGCGTCCAGACGCCCTTGTACTCAGGACTGTCCCACCGGTTCCGCCTCGCCTCGAGCTCGAGGCCCTGGTCCTTGAGCTTGCGATGCACGAGCCACGTGCCTTCGGTGTAATAGTCCGCGTCGAATGTGAACGCGTACCTGACACCGTCACCGATCCCGGCCGCCAGCTCCTCCGCGCTGCGGCCGGGGTGCCTGTCGATCAGCCGGGCGAGCTTGGCCGCCAGCCGCTCCGGGGACTTCAGCGCGTCGGCTTCGCTGCCCGGGGCCAGCCCTCCGCCCGGCAGTTCCGCGCCGATCCGCCTCATGACGGGGGTAAGGCCGGAGTCGCTGTAGTCGCCGAACATGTTCCGGCCCTCGGCGGCCCGGCACGCAGCAAGCAGCCCCGATACGAGCTGGCCGTGGTCATGGCTGAGTCGGCTCGCCCTGAACTGCGCGGTGATCGCGCGATCGGAGTCCGACCGGCCCGTTCTGGCATGCCCGTTTCTGGCCAGTCCGGCGGATGGGGGCTGTGACCGTTCCGCGGCCGCGCTGGGCGGCCACGGCCCGAGCGCGAGCGGCCGGTTCTCGGAAGGTCGGTAATCGGACTGGCTGCCGCTCGCCGCCGGCACCGCGTACGGGTCCTGCCAGGACGCCGGACCTGCGGCGTGGCGGTCACCGCCGCTGGCGCCAGCGAGCGGCTCAGGCTCATGAGCCGACTCAGACGTTACCGCGGGTTCAGGCTCGCCTGCCGACGCGGCCGCTGCTGGTCCTGGCGCCGCCTTCGGCTCGGGGGCCGTCGGCCCAGGGGCCAGTGCCTCGTCATTGTCAGGCTCAGGTTCGTCCGACACGGACACGGTCCCGCGTGGCGTCGCGGACGTCTGCGACCCGGCTGGGGGCTCACGCCGGGCCGCGATCTCGGTCGGCTCCCGCTCGGGCGCGGGCAATCCAAGTTCAAGCTGCCTGAGCCGATGCGGTAGGGCCCGGGCCAGGCCGCCGTCCTCGTACGGCGACGACGGGTGGCCGTCGGGGAGCCGATCCAGCCGAGCGCGCAGGTCGGCGATGGAGCCAGCGGAGGGGCGGCCGCGCGCGCCCGGCTCGCGTCGGCGGCGCGGGGCTGGCTGGGGCTGAGAAGGTTCAGCCGCATCGGGCCGGTCCGCGAGGAGGCTCTCGGCTGCAGGCGGCACAGCGGTGAGGGGGGCGGGCGCCGTGCTTATGCCGGTCGCTGCCTGCGGCAGTGTGTCGGCTGGTGCGCTCGCCGGCTGGCGCGTTCCCTGTTGCGGCTGCGCGTTACCGGCAGGAGGCGCAATGCCGGGAGCGGGCGGAGTAGTGGAAGGAGGCGGAGTACCTGGGGGAGGCGGAGTACCGGGGGGAGGCGGAGTACCGGGGGGAGGCGGAGTCGCAGCATGGCCTGACCGCCGGGGTAGCGGCAGGTCGGGCCCGGCGGCATCCGGCGTCGGCATCGCGCGGAAAAGCCCTCCCGGCCGCTGCTCCTGGGCAGGTCTGGCGTACGGATCCCGGCTGGATTCCGGCTGGAAGCTGCGGTGCGGCTCGGGGTTGCGGTGTGGCTCGGGGTTGCGGTGCGGCTCGGGGTTGCGGTACGGCTCGGGTCTGCGCGGCAGCCCCGACTCGCGCGGTGACGGATCCGGCAGCCGTACCGGCCGGTCAAGGCGCACCTCCGCGCCCGGACCGGCCGGCCGGTCGTACCGACCTGGCGGCTCCGGGCCGGGTGAGGGAGTCGTGGGCAGGGGCGTTGTCGGCGGGGGACCGGCGGGCCGACGGCCGCGGCCGTTTCCGGCCGGTCCGCCGCCGGAATACCAGCCGGGTCCTGCAGTTTCCCGTGGCCCGGTGTCTCCGTTCGCATAGCCGGTCAGGTCGATGCGCGGCAGATCAACTGTCTGGTCGCGCGGGTCCTCCTGTGAGTCCCACGGCTGAGCCGGCCCTGGCATAAACGCATTCTCCCGCCTTCTGGCGACCCGCACATCGTAGTGGTCAGTTCCGACCCCGTGGCCCAGGAGAATTAGGACCGGCGGTCAGGCTGGGGTTGCGGGGAGGATGCAGCCCATCGCCGTGCCGAGCCCGATCCTTGTCCCACCGGGCCCTGGCGCGGTTGCCGTAATAGAGAGCTCATCCCCATCCTGCAGCCACGGGCGAGCCGAGCCGTCCGGAAGGGTAACGGGCGCCGTACCGTTCCAGCCGAGCTCGATCAGCGAGCCGAGCTGGCCAGGCTCAGTTCCGCTCACGGTGCCGGACGCATAGAGATCGCCAGACCGAAGCGAGGCGCCGTTGACCGTCATATGCGCGAGCATCTGCGCCGGGCTCCAGTACATGCTGGAATACGGCGGCGTGGCGATGAGGTAGCCGTTGAGCCTGACCTCGAAGTTGATGTCCAGGCCCCAGTTCTCGGCCTCGGTCAGATAGCCGAGCAGCTCGGTGTCGCGTGACGGCGGCCGCACGCGCGCATGCTCGAGCGCGGCAATCGGCAGCACCCACGGCGACACCGTGGTGGCGAACGACTTGCCGAGGAAGGGGCCGAGCGGCACGTATTCCCACGCCTGGATGTCACGGGCCGACCAGTCGTTGACCAGGCACACGCCGAAGGCGTGCTCGGTGAACCTGCCGACGGACACGGGCTCGCCCAGGTGGCTGTGACTGCCGACGACGAATCCAAGCTCGGCCTCGAAGTCCAGCCGCGTGCACGGTCCGTACTCCGGCCCGGCGGCCCCTGGCAGCAACCGCTGCCCGCACGGCCGGCGCACTGGCGTTCCGGACACGACCACCGTTCCGGCCCGGCCGTGATAGCCGATCGGCAAGTGCTTCCAGTTCGGGGTCAGCGGCTCGGAATCGGGCCGGAATATCCGCCCGATATTGGTGGCATGGTGCTCGGAGGCGTAGAAGTCGACATAGTCGGCGACCGTGAATGGCAGGCGCAGGCTGACCTTCTGCATAGGAACGAGCAGATCCTCGATGGCCGAGCGGAACGCGTCCTCCGACAGCCACCGGGTGAGATCATCGCGGACCTGTGTCCAGCATCCGTCGCCCGCGGCCAGGAATTCGTCCAGGCTGCCCGACCGGAACAAGTGCGCCCGGCCGGGCATCAGCCGGTCGGTGGCGGTGGTCAGGTCCAGCACGCTGTCGCCGATCGCGACTCCGACGCGGTACACCTCCGCGTGATGGGCGGCGGTGTAGGAGCCGTAGGGGAGAGCGGCGAGTCCGAATTGGTGGTCCGGCCTGATCCCGAGCCAGCCTGCCGCCTGCGTCATAACGCTCCTTTGCCCGTGATCACTCCGTGCTGACCAGGCCCAGCGTAACGAGGTCGGCCACCGGCTCGTCGGTACTGCACGTGCCGAACGAGGTAAACAGGCTTCGGACGCCCGCGACCTGGTCCTCGTCGAGCCCAGCGACTCGCGCGGCCACGGCATCCGCACGAGTTTCGGCGAGCGCGGACTCGACATCGGCGGCGCTGGCATCGTCGAGCGCGGTCGCGACCGCCAGGATGACGTTCAGGAAGCCGTGGTGCTCAAAGCCGGTCTCGGCGGCCCTGTGCCGGACCGCGTGGTGTAGTCCGGCCGTGCATTTAAATGCCTGCCGTTCGCCGGCCAGTGCCACCAGCGCCTGAGCGAGCGTCTTCTCATCGGGAAAGGCGGCTGCGGTCGTGCCGCCGGTGCGCAGCTTCACCTGATAACGATGGTCGGCTGCTAGGCGCAGGGCGCTGGCGTTGACATGCGCCACCGGTATCTCCATGAAGGCGGTCGCGCCGGCCAGGGGAGTGCGGTCGAGCGCGGTCGCCAGGCTCCTGACCCCGGCGTCCGACGGCTCCGCAGCCGGGACCTCGACGGCCCGCATACGCAGCCGCGGATCGGCGAACACGGCATCGGTGGCCGCGGTCAGGCTGTCGGCGCCACCGGGCAGGACGAGCGCAAGATCGAGCTCCGCGACCCCTGCGGCTGTCAGCGCCGCCGACAGCTGGGCAAGCCTGGTGTCCGCGCAGACGAACGGTCCGGACATCTCGCTGTACCAGGCCGCCCGATGCCGCAGGTGCCCGGCTATGGCGTCAACCATGGTCAGAGAGGCCGGCGGGAACAGGGACGCGTCGTCGAACAGCCCGCGGAACGTGATTGATGCCGCGTGTGCGCTCATCCCTATGTGCCGCCCTCCGTCGCCGCGACCGACCACACGAGCCTACTTCGAGCCGAGACGGCGGCTTCGGCCTGGCGAGACCGGGGCGCGATGTCTAGTATCTGGACATGACTGAACATTCAGACAGGACGACGGATAATGCTGCGGGCGCTGGCAGTGCGGGCGGCGCGGGCGCGGGCGGCGCGGGCGCGGGCGGCGCGGGC
>JASHOV010000571.1 GCA_030038495.1 Streptosporangiaceae bacterium | reverse complement strand
AGCCCGGCCGGGGAGCGGCCAGACGAGGCTCAGGGCGGTAAGGCCGCCGGCCCCGCCGTACCGCTCGCTCCCGACCGGGCCGGTACTCCCGACCGGGCCGGTACTCCCGACCGGGCCGGGACTTCGCAAGCGCCCGCCATCCCGAGACCGGCCAGCGGGACAGCGGATACCGCACCAGCGCCGGGCGCCGACGTTACATCGGCGTCCTCTCCCGCCGGGACCGGACAGACGGGCAGCAATTCGCCCGGCCCGGAGGTCACCGTGGTGCCGGGGATCGCCAGGTACCACAAGGCCGACTGCATCCTGATCAGGTTCCTCGGCGAGGAGGACCTGGAGAAGATGCCCATCGGCAAGGCCGAGGAGTCGGGTTGCGTGGCCTGCCGGGCCTGCCGCCCCGACAAGGAACTCGCCACTGCCTGACCGTCGTGAGTCAATCCGCCGGTTTACGACGAGACCTTGTGCGCGGCGCGGCGTCACGACTATTCCTCCGTTACGTGGCCTCTGAGCGGCGGTATTCACCGATTTGTACCCACGTAACGGAGGACAAGTTGCTCGATGTATCGGCAGGCGAGCTAGCGAATCATCCGATATCGGGCGGGCGTCGGGCGGGCGTCGGGCGTCGGGGCGGGCGTCGGGCGCCGAGGCGAGCGGTCGACGCCTGGCGGCGTGCGGATTAGGCGCGCTTCAGCCAGAACTCGAGCCCAAGCGCTGGGGTTGAGTGCCTGATCCCGCCCGCGTCGGCGGCTTCCGGGCGCAGCTCAGCAAAATCTGCGGCCAGGACCTCGGACGCGATGAAGTCGCGATACTCGGCAATCGCCGCGGCGATCTCCGGGTCGTCGGCGGACCAGCGCAAAATGATCCGGTCGGTCAACTCCAGCCCGTCGGTCTTGCGGGCGTCCTGTATCACCCGGATGAGCTCGCGCGCCAGGCCCTCCCGTCTCAGCTCGGGCGTGATCGTGACCTCGAGTGCGACCGTCTCGCCGCCCTCGGACGCCACCGCCCATCCCGACCGCGGCGCCTGGGTCACGATGACGTCATCGGGACTCAGCTCGACCATATGGCCGCAGACGGTCACGACCACCGATCCGCTTCCCCGAAGCTCGGCCGCCAGCGCGGCCGGGTCGGCGGCCGAGACGGCGTCGGCCACCGGCTGCGTGTCGCTGCCGAACCGCCGGCCGAGGGCGCGGTAGTTCGGCCGGACGGAGTAGCTGACCAGCTCGCTGTCGCCGCCGTCGAGTGCCGCGAGCTCTCTTACGTTCAGCTCCTCGCGAATCTGGGCTAGAAGCTCGTCCGGCAGGCCGCCGAAGCCGGCTGCGCTGATCAGCGCCCGTCCCAGCGGCTGACGGACCTTGACCGCGGCACCAGAACGGGACGAGCGGCCGAGCTCGACCAGCCGGCGCACCAGCGCCATCTGAGCGGCCAGCCCGTCGTCGATCAGCGACGGGTCGGTGGCGGGCCAGGGGGCCAGGTGTACCGAGTCCGGCGAGCCGGCTGACCGCAGCACGGCCCAGACGTAGTCGGTGAGGAACGGCGTGATGGGTGCCATCAGCCTCGTCAGTATGTCCAGCGCCGTATACAGGGTGGCGAACGCGGCAGCGCCATCGGGTGCCGCCGTTCCCGTCCAGAAGCGACGGCGGGATCGCCGCACGTACCAGTTGGACAGGTCGTCGATGAAGCCGGCGATCCGCCGCCCGGCAAATGCCGAGTCGAACGACTCCATCGCCGCGGTGACGTCGCGGATCAGCGAATTTAGCTCGCCGAGCAGCCACCGGTCGAGCAGCGGCCGGGCGGCGGGCGCGGG
Organism: Streptosporangiaceae bacterium; assembly: GCA_030038495.1. Taxonomy (GTDB): domain Bacteria; phylum Actinomycetota; class Actinomycetes; order Streptosporangiales; family Streptosporangiaceae; genus JAJYUU01. Next base: position 7,429 of record JASHOV010000571.1, on the reverse strand, counting down.
CGCGGGATTAGCCGCGGGGTTAGCCGCGGGAGCGAAGCCGCCGTCGGCGTTCGCGTACAGCACGAGGAACGAGACGGTGTTCCAGTAGGTGAGCAGGATCTTGCGGGCGATCTCCTGCAGCACGCCGGGCCCGATCCGCCGCGTCGCCCAGGGCGAGCCGGATACGGCGAAGAACCAGCGCACCGCGTCCGCGCCGTGGGTGTCCATCAGCCGGATGGGCTCGAGCGTGTTGCCGAGGCGGGTGCTCATCCGCCGACCGCGCTCGTCGACGATCAGCCCGACGCAGACCACGTTCTCGTAGGCGCCGCGGCCGAAGACCAGCGTGCCGATGGCCATCAGCGAGTAGAACCAGCCCCGCGTCTGGTCGATCGCCTCGCAGATGAACTGCGCGGGGTAGGACCGCTCGAACTCGGCGTTGTTCCGCCACGGCGCGCCGTGCTGCGCGAACGGCATCGAGCCGGAGTCGTACCAGACATCAATCACGTCCGGCACCCGGCGGGCCGTGTCGGCGCACTGCGGGCAGGTGATCACGACCTCGTCCACGAACGGCCGGTGCGGGTCCATGCCGGTCACGTCCCGGCCGGCCAGCGCGGACAGCTCGGCCAGCGAGCCGACGCAGGTCTGATGGCCGGCCGCGCAGATCCAGATCGGCAGCGGAGTGCCCCAGTAGCGGGTCCGCGACAGCGCCCAGTCGACGTTGTTACGCAGCCAGTCGCCGAACCGGCCGTGCTTGATCGCCGGCGGCCGCCAGCTGACCAGTTCATTCTGCGCGAGCAGGTCGTCGCGGATCAGCGTGGTTCGGATGAACCACGACGGCAGCGCGTAGTACAGCAGCAGCGTGCCGCACCGCCAGCAGTGCGGGTAGCTGTGCTCCTCTAGGTACGAGCGCAGCAGCCGCCCCCTGTCGGCCAGGTCGTCGATGAGGCGGGCGTCGGCGTTCTTGAAGAACAACCCGCCCACCATCGGCACGTCGGGCGCGAACCTGCCGTCGGGCTGGATCGGGTTCACCACCGGCAGACCGTGCGCCCGGCTCGCGGCCATGTCGTCGGCCCCGAAGGCGGGCGCCAGGTGCACCAGTCCGGTGCCGTCCTGCGTGGTAACGAAGGTTCCGGTGACGACCCTGTGCGCGCCCGGGATCTCGATGAGGCGGAACGGGGGCTCGTAGGTCGCGCCGGCCAGTTCGCTACCGTACAGCCTGTCGACCACGTGCCAGCCCTCGCCGAGAACACGGGCGAACAGCGCGTCGGCGACGACCACCTTGTCACCGACGCCGGATTTGCGGGCGATCGCATAGGTCTCATCGGGATGCACCGCTACCGCCGTGTTCGACACCAGTGTCCAGGGCGTGGTCGTCCACACCAGCAGATCGGCGCCGGCCAGCTGGGTCCTGGCCTGCTCGGAGAGGGTGCCGTCCGGGAGCGAGCGCAGCGGGAACCGCACGATCACCGAGGGGTCGGACACCGTCTGGTAGACGTCAGGCTGGCCCATCTCGTGATCGGACAGCGGGGTGCCGCAGCGCGGGCAGTAGGGACTGATGCGCAGGTCCTGCACCAGGAGCCCGCGCGCATGGATCTGCCTGAGCGACCACCAGACCGACTCGATGTAGCCGGCGTCCATCGTCCGGTAGGCCTGCTCGAGGTTGACCCAGTAGCCCATGCGCTCGGTGAACTCGGCGAAGGCGTCCACATGCCGCAGAACCGACTCGCGGCAGCGATTATTGAACTCTTCTATCCCATATATCTCTATGTCATGCTTAGAGGAAAATCCCAGCGCTCGCTCGACCGCGACCTCCACGGGCAGCCCGTGGCAGTCCCAGCCGGCCCTCCGGGGTACGTGGTACCCCTGCATGGTGCGGAACCGCGGGAAGGCGTCCTTGAGCACTCTGGCCTCGACGTGATGGACGCCGGGCATGCCGTTCGCTGTGGGCGGACCCTCATAGAAAATCCAGCGCTGGCCGCGGGCCGTCTGCTCCAGCGACCGCTCGAAAACCCTGCCGTCTCGCCAGCGCCGCAGCACCTCGCGCTCGAAAGCAGGCAGGTCAGCGGAGGCCGGCAGCTCTGCGAAGGGGCGCGGCACGGTCGCCCACGATACCGGAATGCCCGCTGCGCTGCCCGGCCGCAGGTAGGCTGCCTGAGCCATCAGTACCCGGAATACGAGCCGAAATTGCACGGTTGGCCGTGTGGCGAGGGCGGGTATGTTTGCGGACTGCGCCTGTCACCACTTATCCTCCGGTGACTGTTTGGTTTCAAGATCCACGCCCAGAGCCCCGAGGGAGGCGGAAAATTGACTGCTACCGCGCATTCTGGCGCTGCAGCCCTTCCGGTCCGGCCGGGCGAGAAGCGGTGGACGGAAGCCGAGCTCGAAGCGGTGCGCAGCGAGCTTGCCGCCGAGGCTGCGGCGCTGCGAGCCGACATCGAGCGGGCCGAGTCCGACATCGCGAGCCGGCTCGGCGACGCAGTTGGTGACGCCGGCGACGACCAGGCCGACGTCGGCGCCAAGACGTTCGAGCGCGAGCACGAGCTTGCGCTCACGCACAACGCCCGTGAGCTGCTGGCCCAGAACGAGCGTGCGCTGGCCAGGATTGATGCCAGCACCTACGGCACGTGCGAGTCCTGCGGCGAGCCGATCGGCAAGGCCGGCTGCAGGCATTCCCCAGGGCTACACTGTGCGTGACATGCAAGCAGCGCGAGGAACGTCGCTGACCGGGTCGGCGGCCGGCGGTGGCATGCCGGGTGCCACGGGTGCGAGCGCGCCGAGTACGTCGGGCGCAGCGCAGCCCGCAGCCAACCGACCCTCGGCGCCGCTGAAGCGCCGGGTCGGCGTGCTGCTGGCGATAGCGGTGACCGTGCTGACCCTGGATATCGTCTCCAAGGCCATCGTCGTGGCAAAGCTGGCCCCGCCCAAGCAGATCCGCCTGCTCGGCGGGTTCCTGACGCTGCTTGAGTCCCGCAACCCCGGTGCGGCGTTCAGCCTCGGGACCGGGCTTACGGCCCTGTATTCGGTCATCGCGATCACGGTCATCGTTGTGATTCTGCGCACATCGCGACGGATCCGCAGCCTGCCCTGGGCCATCACGCTCGGGCTGTTGCTCGGCGGCGCGACCGGCAACCTGATGGACAGGATCTTCCGGTACCCCGGCCCGTTCCGCGGCTGGGTGGTGGACTGGATCGAGGTCCCGCACTGGCCGGTATTCAACCTGGCGGACTCCGCGATCGTGTGCGGCGGCATCCTGGCGGTCCTGCTGTCGGCCCGCGGTATCCGGCTGGACGGGCGTCGTGACTAACCACGGGCGTGACTAAACCACGGGCGTGACTAGGCTCAGGAAATGAGCCAGCCCGGCCATCGCCACGTTCCCGTACCTGAAGGTCTGGACGGTGAACGCCTCGATGCGGCCCTGGCGCGGATGTTCGGCCTGTCCCGTGCCCAGGCCGCCGACCTGATCGGGAACGGGGCTGTCCTCGTCGGCGGCCGTCCGGCCAGCAAATCTGACCGGGTGCCGGCCGGGGAGTGGCTTGAGGTAACGCTGCCCCCGCCGCCCGCGCCGGTCACCGTGGCGCCCGAGCCGGTGCCCGGCCTGGCCGTACTGTATGAGGACGCGGACATCATCGTGGTGGACAAGCCCGTCGGCGTGGCCGCGCATCCCACCCCCGGCTGGACGGGCCCGACGGTCCTGCAGGGCCTGCTGGCGGGCGGGCACACGGTGGCGACGAGCGGAGCCGCTGAGCGGCAGGGCATCGTGCACCGACTGGACGCGAACACGACCGGGGTCATGGTCGTGGCCAAGAGCGAGCGCGGCTACAGCGTGCTGAAGCAGGCCTTCAGGGATCGCAAGGTGGACAAGCGCTACCACGCGCTGGTGCAGGGGCATCCGGATCCGCTCCGCGGGACGGTGGATGCCCCGATCGGCAGGCACCCGTCGGGGGACGGCAGGTTCGCGGTCGTGACCGACGGCCGGCCGTCGGTCACCCACTACGACACCCTGGAGGCGTTCCGCGCGGCCAGCCTGCTCGAGGTGCGGCTGGAGACCGGGCGGACGCATCAGATCCGCGTGCACGCCGCCGCCATCCGGCACCCGTGCGTCGGGGACCGGCTGTACGGCGCCGATCCGGTGCTCGCGGCCAGGCTGGGCCTGACGCGGCAGTGGCTGCACGCGGTGCGGCTCGGCTTCGCCCATCCGGCCGACGGCCACCGGGTCGAGTTCACCAGCGCGTACCCCGCCGACCTCCAGCATGCGCTGGACGTGCTCACGGCGGAGTCCTGACCGGGGCGAGTCGCAGGAGGCCGGCGCGTCGGGGCCACGCCGGCCATCCGAGCCGGCGATGATGGCAGGACTACCCCCGAGGTCCAGCCCGCCGCAGCCGGTTCCGACCGGACTTGTCGGCAGGGCATGGCAGCATGCCTGAAGGAGGCGTTGCTTCATGGCGGCGAGCCGGGACTCATTCGTGCACCTGCACGTGCACACCGAGTACTCGATGCTGGATGGCGCCGCCAGGATCAAGGAGATGTTCGAGGAGTGCGAGCGGACGGGCATGCCCGCCATCGCGATCACCGACCACGGCAATGTCTACGGCGCCTACGACTTCTGGTCCAAGGCGCAGGACGCGGGCATCAGGCCGATCATCGGCACCGAGGCCTACGTCGCGCCCGAGCACCGCGCCCACAAGCAGCCGGTCCGCTGGGGCACCCCGGCGCAGCGGGACGACGACGTCTCCGGCGCCGGCGCCTACACGCACATGACGCTGCTCGCCGAGAGCACCGAGGGCATGCACAACCTGTTCAGGCTGTCCTCGCTGGCCTCGCTCGAGGGTTACTTCCGCAAGCCACGGATGGACAGGGACCTGCTGTCCAGGTACAGCAAGGGCATCATCGCGACGACTGGGTGCGCGGGCGGCGAGGTGCCAACCCGGCTCCGGCTCGGTCAGTTCGACCAGGCGCTCGCCGCTGCCGCCGAGTTCCGGGACATCTTCGGCCCGGATAACTTCTTCGCCGAGATCATGCACCACGAGCTTGAAGTGGAGAAGCGGTACGCCGACGGGCTCCGGCGGATCGCCCGCGAGCTGAAGCTGCCGTTCCTGGTCACGAACGACTCGCATTACTCCCGCGAGCCCGACGCGGCGGCCCACGAGGTGCTGCTGTGCGTGCAGACCGGGACGAACATGGCCGACCCTGGCCGGTTCAGGTTCGAGGGCACCGGCTACTACCTGAAGAGCCCGGCGGAGATGCGGGCGCTGCGCGGCGACGACGACTGGCAGGCCGGATGCGACAACACGCTGTTGGTCGCCGAGCGCGCTGACGCGCATTTCACCAAGAGCAACCTCATGCCGCTGTTCCCGCTCCCGGACGGCGAGACCGAGGTCAGCTGGATGCGCAAGGAAGTCTGGCGCGGGATGGACTGGCGTTACCCGGACGGGTACGACGACCAGCGTCGGCAGCAGGCCGAGTACGAAATGAGCGTCATCGAGTCGATGGGGTTCTGCGGGTACTTCCTGGTGGTCGCCGACTTCATTATGTGGGCCAAGCGGAACGGGATCCGGGTCGGGCCGTGCCGGGGCTCGGCGGGCGGGTCGGTCGTGTCGTATGCGATGGGCATCACCGACCTGGATCCGATCCTGCATGGCCTCGTGTTCGAGCGGTTCCTCAATCCCGAGCGCGTCTCGATGCCCGACATCGACATCGACTTCGACGAGCGCAGGCGCGGTGATGTGATCCGCTACGTCACCGAGAAGTACGGCGACGACCGGGTTGCGCAGATCATCACCTACGGCACCATCAAGGCCAAGGCGGCGGTGAAGGACTCCGCCCGTGTGCTCGGCTTCCCTTACGCGCTCGGCGACCGGATCACCAAGGCGTTCCCGCCCGCGGTGCTGGGCAAGGACATCTCGCTGTCCGGCATCTTCGACACCGAGAACCCGCGCTACGGCGAGGCCGCCGAGCTGCGGACGATGTACGAGACCGAGCCCGAGGTGCGTCAGGTACTCGACACCGCGCGCGGGCTTGAGGGGCTGATCCGCCAGCCCGGCGTGCACGCGGCCGGGGTGATCATGAGCAGCGAGCCGCTGCTTGAGCACATCCCGGTCTGGCGGCGGGAGGCCGACGGGGCCATCATCACCCAGTTCGACTATCCGGCCTGCGAGGACATCGGCCTGCTCAAGATGGACTTCCTCGGGTTGCGCAACCTCACGATCCTGGACGACGCGGTCGCGGGGATCAAGGCCAACCGGGGCATTGAGATCGACCTGGACCACCTGCCGCTGGACGACAAGCCGACCTACGAGCTGTTCGCGCGCGGCGACACCCTCGGCGTGTTCCAGATGGAGGGCGGGCCGATGCGGGCGCTGCTGCGGGCCATGCGCGCCGACAAGTTCGGTGACATCTCCGCGGTGAACGCGCTGTACCGGCCGGGCCCGATGGCCAGCGCGCCGGTCTACGCCGACCGCAAGACCGGCCGCGCGCCGGTCACGCCGCTCCATCCCGAGCTGGCCGAGGCCCTGGAGGACGTCCTGGGCGAGAGTTACGGCCTGCTGGTCTACCAGGAGGACGTGATGTTCGCCGCGCAGAAGCTGGCCGGGTACTCGCCCGCCCAGGCCGACCTGCTGCGCCGGGCCATGGGCAAGAAGAAAAAGGAGATTCTCGACAAGGAGTACGAGCCGTTCGCGGCCGGCATGAAGGCGAACGGCTACTCCGACGCAGCGATCAAGACCATCTGGGACGTCATGGTCCCGTTCTCCGGCTACGCCTTCAACAAGGCGCACGCGGCCGGGTACGCGCTGGTCGCCTACTGGACCGCTTTCCTGAAGGCCAACTACCCGGCCGAGTACATGGCCGGCTTGCTGACGTCCGTGGCCGGCGACAAGGACAAGTCGGCGCTGTACCTGAACGAGTGCCGCCGGATGGGCATCAAGGTGCTGCCGCCGGACGTGAACGCGTCGAACGCGATCTTCACCCCGGTAGGGGCCGACATCAGGTTCGGCATGGCGGCCGTCCGCAACGTCGGCACCAACGTTGTCGAGTCGATCGTCGCGGCGCGCACCGCCAAGGGCGCGTTCACCAGCTTCTCCGACTTTCTGCGCAAGGTGCCGGTGAACGTCTGCAACAAGCGCGTCATCGAGTCGCTGGTGAAGGCGGGCGCCTTCGACTCCTTCGGGCATCCGCGGCGTGGCCTGATGCTCATACACGAGCAGGCGGTAGACGCGATCATCGACGTGAAGCGGAACGAGGCCATCGGCCAGGATTCGCTGTTCGGCGACGACACCGAGGCCGACGTCACCTTCGACGTGCCGATTCCCGAGGGGGAGTGGGAGAAGGCGACCCTGCTGGCGTTCGAGCGGGAGATGCTCGGCCTGTACGTCTCCGATCATCCGCTGCTCGGCGTCGAGCATGTGCTCACGGCGGCCACAGACTGCTCGCTCGCGCAGCTGCTGGGATCGGC
>JASHOV010000057.1 GCA_030038495.1 Streptosporangiaceae bacterium | reverse complement strand
GCTGCTGTCCGGCCCCAGCGGCCGGCTCGCCCAGCGCATCGGCCCCCGGCCGCAGCTAGCGGCGGGCTGCCTGCTCTGCGCGGGCGCGTCCGCGCTCGCCGTGCGCATCGGCTCCCACGCCGGCTACTGGACGGCCGTATTTCCTGTGGCCGTGCTGTTCGGCCTCGGCCTGGCCTCCCTTCTGCCACCCCTGACCGCCACCGCGATGAACTCCGCCCCCGACTCCCAGGCCGGCCTCGCCTCCGGGGTCAACAACGCCGTAGCCAGGGCGGCGGGCCTGCTCTGGATCGCCGCGCTACCGCCCATCACCGGGCTCACCGGGGCCGCCTACACCCACCCGGCACAGTTCCGGTCCAGCTTCGCCCAGATCGGCTGGATCTGCGCGGGCGCATTCGCCTGCGCCGCGGTACTCGCCGAAACCCTTATCACCGGACCTGGCCGATCCAGCCCGGCACGACGACCGGCGCTCATTCAGACCCCGGTCCCTCACCTCGCCTGTCCGGTCGCCTTCGGCGCACCGCGACAAGCCCGACAGCAGCGGGGCTCCCGCGCTGCCGATCCTCCTCCACCCAGCTGCCCCGGATAGCCCATATTGGGCAGCGCCGCGCGCGTGCCGCCAAGGTCAGGAGACGGCAGCCTGCACCAGCTCGATGACCTTCTTCTCGACCACGGCGCTCCACTTCTGCAGCGCGTAGGAGATCGGCCACAGGTCCCCGTCATCGAGGTTGGCCGCCTCCTCGAAACCCAGCGTCGAGTACCGATACTTGAATTTCCCCGCGTCCTTGAAGAACACGACGACCTTGCCGTCGGCGTTGGCGTAGGCCGGCATTCCGTACCAGGTCTTGGGCGAAAGATCCGGGGCGACAGCGGTGATGGTCACATGCACGCGCTCGGCGAGCGCACGATCGTCTGGCGCCATCTTCGCGATGCTGTCGAGGGCCGCCTGCAGCCCGTCGGCCTTCTTGGCGCCCTGCTTGCCCTCGGCGCGCAGCTCGGCGGCGCGTGCCTTCATCGCGGCACGCTCCTCGGCGGTGAAGCCGTCGGGCTCGATGGTGGAATTCTTCGCGGGCATTCTCGGGCTTCCTTTCGCCGTCGCACTGCTCGGCATGACGCCGACTACCTGGGAAAAGGCTAAGGGCGACGACGCCGTGGCGCTTCTCGAATCCTGATCGGATCGCAAGCCAGGCGAGCGTAGGAGCAGCGGCACTCAGCACCCAGAGACGGCCCCAGGGTCCCGCGCCGGGCGACCCTGGGCTGCGCTGGACGGCCACTCCGGAGCGGCCGCACGGCTTCATGACGGGCGCGACGGCTCACCCGGGGGTACTGTCCGGCCATTGCTGCGGGCGGAGCTGGGCGAGGTAGCAGGCCGGCGGTCCGAGCCGGGCGCCGAGGGTCAGCCCGGCCGCGTTCGCGTAGTGCAGCAGGGTCACCAGCGGTACGAAGTGCCGGTCGAAGCATTCGCCGACAACGAGGCGGCCGGCGGGTTTGAGCACGCGCCGGAGTTCGCTGATCGCGGCCGCCGGATTTGGGATCTCGCCCAGGACTGTTACCAGGTAGGCCGCGTCGAAGCTGGCGTCGGGGAATGGCAGCGCGGACGCGTCGGCCTGGGTGGCGACGATCGCGGTGACGTCGCGGGCGGCCGCGCGCCGCAGCACGTGGTCGAGCATGGACCGCTGGATGTCCACGATGTCCAGCCGCCCGGCCTGTCCGAGCTGGCCGGCAACGTGCAGGGCCTGCAGCCCGGTCCCGGGCCCGATCTCCAGGACGCGCTCTCCCGGCCGGGCGCCCAGCAGCGCGTCCAGCCGGCGGTTGGTGAGGAACGGCAGCGGCAGGTCCAGGATCCAGCGCTGGGAGTACGGGTATGGCGCGGAATCGGTCCACCACCAGGCGGCCGCGGCGGCTCCCGCGCCTGCGATCGCCCAGCCGGCGGCTACGCGCCGCCTCACCGGTTCCCCCTCGGATGCCCGTGGCTTCGGTCACCGTGCCGGGCCACGTGCTGGTGGTCGCGGGGCTTGGCGTAGCCCCGCAGCCGACCAGGCCGGCCGCCGGTGTCTTCGCTCATGTCCTCGTCCTTCGGGTTGGCTGACGGCCAGGATCGGCATCGGCGGCGGATGTCAGGCGGGCGCGTGGCCTGCGTGTGAGTTCGGCGTGAACGGCGGCACCGACGCCAGCGTCCGAGTTCCCATGGAACCGGCCGCCGCACTGGGAGCAGTGAGGCGCGGCGGCCAGTCCGCGATCGGCTTACCCCCGTACCTGCCCGCGCTCGGCCTGCAGGATGGTCAGGTGGCGGAACAGCCAGATCAGGTTGTGCGAGCCGGGCATGGCGGCCGGGCCGGCATTGATCTGCACGTCCCACCCGTCCACCCCGAAGACGCGCAGGGCGCCGGGCCCTGCAGGGTGAGTCAGCTGGGAGTCATAGGCAGGGTGCCCGTCGATCACCGTGTTGGCCGCACCGTGCCGGAGACGTGCAGGGAACACGACGAACAAGATGCTGTCGGACGCAGTGCAGCAGCTGCCCTCGTACAACTGGGACGCACTGCCGGTGCTGGCCTCGTACAACAGGACGGCGTCGTCACCAAACCCGTTGAACGCCGCCCGCTGGACCAGCAGGCCGGCCGGGATGCCCGTGACAGCGAACGGCAGCGAGACCCGGGTGTGGGTGCCAAGCGTGGCGGTGCTGGCGATGTGGTAGAGCATGCTGGTCAGGCCCGCGACCGAGGTGGCCGGGAGGCCGTTCCCCCGCAGTTCCGCCCAGCGGCCGGGCGCATACTGCCAGCGCAGGTCGAAGCCCACCTTCCCTGGTGCGGTCGTGGGTGCCCACGCCCAGTACGCCGGGTGACCGTTCACGTCGTTGGCCGGTATCTTGATCAGCGCGCCGCTCGGCCCGTAAAGCAGGGCGGGCTGCGGTCCGCGGCCGTAGTCCGTGAGCAGGAGCACGCCCTTGGCGCTCCCCGCATCGACCTCGAAATAGGGCTGGCCCTGGCTGTTTATCACGAAGCCATTGGTAGCGAACCCGGCCGGGAGCCAGCCGAACCGGGCCGTGCCCGCGAACTGACGGGGGCGCGCATGTACGGCCGCCGGAACTGTGCCCGGCGTGGCTGTGGTCCCGCCGGGCCAGCCGGCCACCGTGCCCGCGACCGCCACGACGCCGACCAGCGCGGCCGAGCCGGTCACGGCGG
>JASHOV010000570.1 GCA_030038495.1 Streptosporangiaceae bacterium | reverse complement strand
CCCGCAACGCCGCGCGCACGGCCGCGTCGTCGCAGCCGCCGGGTGCGGCGTCGCCCAGGGATTCCAGCAGCGGGCTGCCGAACAGGTGCGCGCCGGAGGGCGCCACCAGGATCCGGGATCGGACCACATCTACAGGCAGGTCCGCCAGCGGTACGCCGCCCAGCTCCGCGCCCGGCCCGTCGCGCCCCGGCCCGCTCGACCCCGACCCGCTTGGCCCCGACCCGCTCGATCCTGACCCGATTGCGGCGCCGTAGCGGCCCAGCCGGTCGGCGAGCGCGGCTGCCTCGTCGGCGTTGTCGGCCGCGATGCCGAGGAACTCGCCGGCCAGCACCGTGATGCCGGATCGGAGATCATGCAGGCTGGCGCCCACGGCCGGTTCTGGTCGCGGGCTGGCGGGGCTGGTCACATCGGGCTTGAGTCCGAGCACCCTGGTGACCCGGCCCGCTGCGACGTAACCGCGGACGATGTTGTCGGCGGCCTCGGTCAGGGTCGCCATCGGTAGCACGAGGAACGCCGCATAGGAGTAGAACATCACCAGGTCGCCCGGCGTGATCGTCCGGCGCAGCGCGTAGTGCGCGGCGATCCAGGTCGCGAGCGTCACGAACAGGCCGGGCACCAGCACCTCGGCCCCTGACAGGTACGACTCGGTCCCGGCGACACGCACGCCCGTGCGGCGCAGCCGCTGCGACTCGGCCCGGTACCGGTTGCTGAACGCCGCCTCGCCGCCGATGCCGCGCAGCACCCGGAGGCCGGAGACGATGTCGGCGGCCCGCGCGGCCAGCTCGCCCTGCTGCTCACGGTAGGCCGCCTGCCGCCGGTGCAGCGGCCGCAGCAGCAGCCCGACCAGGGCCGTCATCGCGGGCGCGCCGACAAGCACGATGAGCCCGAGCGCGACCGAGCGGGACAGCACGATCACGGCGACCACGATCATCGCCGCGATGGCTCCGCTGCCGCGGCCGCTGATGTCGATCGCGTTGCCGATGTCGGCGACGTCGGCGGCCGCGATGCTGACGATCTCGCCCGTGCTGATCAGGCGCGTCATCGTCTCGCCGAGCCGGGAGACCTGATCGGTGATGAGCTGGACGGTGCGGTAGGCCGAGTCCAGGAAATTGCCAACGACACAGCGGTGCCGCAGCACTCCGCTGGCCGCGGTCAGCAGTCCCAGCCCCAGCACGATCGCGCAGGCCGTGCCGAACTGCGAGGTCTGCCGCCGGATCAGCGCGTCGATGGCAGTGCCGATCACCGCGGGCATCAGTGCCTGGGAGATCATCCAGGTGCAGCCCCAGAAGATCCCGAGGCCGACGCGGATCTTCTGCTGCCGTATGAGCCAGGCAAGGTAGTGCCACGACGACCTGATATCGGCCGTGCCTGGATCGCTGACCGGCAGGGCACGCATGGGAGCCGAGGCTACCTGCCGGTCAGCCGGCCCAGCACCAGGTTTTTGGCGGCCAGCGAGCACCTAGCCGCGTTCGGCGCGACGGTCGGCCGTGACCACCGGCATGCCAGCGCCACCAGCCAGCCAGGGGTTGTTGTCTGCCGGCTCAGCGAGCCCGGCTAGTCACCGGCGGGTACCCAGGACCATTGCGCGGCCGATGACGCGTGCCTGTTCCTCGTCCCCGGCCCGGATGGCTTCGGTGAGGCGGCGGTGCGGCAGCGGCTTCGAGCGCGCACCGATCGCTCGCAGGAGGGTGACGATGGATCGTTTCATCTCGCCGCCGGTGTCGAGGGATGCGTCGAAGGCACGGTAAAAGTCGCTCACGATGAGTTCGAGTGCCAGGGAGCTTGCCAGCGCGGCCACGGTGTGGTGAAACTCTCGGTCAGCCCGGATGATGTCCTGGTCGGATCCGTCGCGGACCGCTTCCTCTAGCGCTGCTGCTGCGCGCTCGAGTTCTGCCAGTCCCTCCGTTGACCGGCGCTGAGCGGCGAGCGCCACGGTGCCCTCGTAGCTGATGGCGGTTGCCTCCCTGATGGACCTGCCGATCCCCCGGATGCCGAGCCGGACAAGGTGCGGGATCAGCTCAAGCGAGCCGTTACGCCGGTAATCGAGCACACGGCACCGCTTGCCATGCTGGCGGTCGATCAGGCCCAGCAGCTCAAGGTGCGTCAGCACCTCCCGGATGGTGGTCCGGTTGATGCCGAGCCGCAGGGCGAGTTCGCGCTCGGACGGCAGCTCGTCGCCTACCGCGATGGCACCCGACAGGATCGCGTCGCGGATCTGGCCAACCGCCGCGCCCGCCAGGTCGACCTTCGGGATCGCCACGAACTCCGCCACGTCAGGCCAGCCCGAAATGCTCGGCTCCGTTGCGCCAGAAGAACTGGTCGTGCGCGGCGTCGCCGAAGTCGGCCAGCGCAGCACCGAAGATCTCGAAAGGTCGCCGGCCGCCCTCGGGGTGCGGGTAGTCGGTCGAGAACATGAACAGCTCGGGACCGCACTGCTCGATGAGCCAGGCGGTGTCCTCGAAAGGGAACGGCGTGAACCGAACCTGGCGGCGGATGTATTCCGACGGCTTGAGCTCGAGCTCCTGCAGCAACGGCTCGAACTTCGAGAACGACCGGTGGGCGTGATCGAGGTTGCGGAGCATCCCTGGGACCCAGCTCGCGCCCAGCTCGATCGCCGCTCCCCGCAGCCGCGGATGACGGTGGAAGACACCGTCGAGAGCAAGGCACGCCAGGAAGCGCTCAGGCGAGTGGTGCAGCACAGGGAAGTCCTTGCCCCGCAGGTTCTCGCCGCCGCCGAGCCAGTCGGCCGGGCGCGCGCGACCGTTCTGGTGGAATTCCCTGGGGAGCAGCTTGCCGCCGCCGACGTGCAGTACGAAGGGAACGGCGGCCTCGGCGAGGCGGGCCCAGACCGGCTCAAGATCCACGTGCGCCGGCGAGAAGGTCCCTGGCGCCTCGGACGATAGCCAGACGGCGGCGACGCCGAGCTCGAGCGCGACGTCGAGTTCCTCGATCGCCCGGCTTGGCTCATTCAGCGGCAGATAGCCGACGGCGAGCAGCCGCTTGTCGGTCGCGCAGAACCCGGCCATCGCCCGGTTCAGGGCCCGGGTGCCGCCATAGCGCACGTCCGGATCACCGGAACGCGCGAACTGCCCGAGCGAGAACGTCGGGAACACGAGCTGCGCGTCGATGCCGAGCGCGTCGAGCACCCGCGAGCGCACGGCAGGATCGAGCGCACCCGGCGCCCGCCAGCCCTTGGGGCCCGCGATGACATCGGCGCTCACCTGCTCGCTGCGCTGCCGTTCCCACAGCCCTGGCAGCGACGCCATCAACGTCGCCGCGTCCTTGCCGGCCTTCTCGAGGCCGAGGGAACCAAGCCTGTCCCGAACGTCCGGCTCGGCGTAGCCGGCCAGCCAGTCCTCGACCTCCATCACGTGACTGTCCGCATCGAAGATCATTGGCAACCGGCTCCTACTGGTAGGTGGTCCAACCAGTCTTGCCGAGATGCTCGCCACAATCAATCACGCGGAAATCTCGCAGCCGCCGCAGAGGGTTCCCAGAAGTTCGCCGCCGATCCTGGACGCAGGCGACATCGGCGAGAGGACCAGGATGACGGCGCAGAACAACCCGGAGCGGCAGGCAGCGATCGCGGCCAGGAACCGCAACCAGTCGAGGCTGCGCGTCGTCACCGCCGCGGCGGGAGCGGCCAGCGTGCTGGCGGCAGCGGGCGTCAGCCTCGCGCTGCCCGGGTCCGCGCATGCGACTGCGGCGCAGCACTCCTCCGCCAGCACCAGGAGCTCCGGCTCCCGCAGCTCCGCAAGCAGTTCCGGTAGCTCCTCGGGCAGTTCCGGTAGCTCCTCGGGCAGCCCCAGCGGTCTGAGCTCGGGCACCGCGCCGTCCGCTAGCTCCGGCTCGGGTCAGGTTACTTCTGGCGGGTCCTGACCCGGGCCGGTCAGCGCGGTCGGACGTACGGGCCCGGCCCGCCGCAGCTCCCTCGGCCCAGGCGACCCGCTCGTCGTGCGCGGACCGTCGACTACGATGTCGAATCGCATCGCACCGGACGCGACCGCGCAACTGCCGGGAGACAGCCGATGACCCAGCCCGAGCTGACCGTCGTCCCTGGCGACGACCACGTGGCAACGCTCGAGTTCGACCGGCCGCCGAGCAACTACTTCAGCCTCGACCTGATCGCCCGGATGGCCGATGCCTGCGAGGAACTGGCCGCGGGCGGGCAGACCCGGGCGATCGTCTTGTGCAGCGCGGGCCGGGTCTTCTGCGCCGGCGCCGACTTCGCGGCCGGGCCCGAGCTGTCAGGTAACGGCGGCCTGCATCTCTACGACGCGGCGCAGCGGCTGTTCGAGCAGCCGCTGCCGATCGTCGCGGCCATCCAGGGCGCCGCGATAGGCGGCGGCCTCGGGCTCGCCATGGCCGCGGACTTCCGGGTCGCCTCGGCGAACGCCAGGTTCGCCGCCAACTTCGCGCTGCTCGGCATCCATCAGGGCTTTGCGCTCAGCGTCACGCTGCCGGCCGCGATCGGCCGGCAGGCCGCGCTCGAGCTGCTCTACACGGGCCGGCGCGTCCGCGGCGACGAGGCCGTCACGCTCGGGCTTGCCGACGCGCTCGCCCAGCCCGGCGAGGAACGCAAGCAGGCGCACGCATTCGCGACGCGGATAGCGGCGGCCGCGCCGCTGGCCGTCCGCTCCATCCGGGCGACCATGCGCACCGGGCTCGCCGGCCAGGTGCGTGCCGCCATGGAGCGGGAACGAACCGAGCAGGAACGACTCATGCAGACAACCGACTGGCGCGAGGGGCTGGCCGCGGTACGTGACCGGCGCCCGGCGAACTTCACCGGAGAGTGACGACCCGATGCCTGTGCTCACCAGACCCTGCGGCAACATCAGTTTCGACGTGATCCGGTCGGCCCAGCACACGACCTCGCCACCGCTGCTGCTCAGCCACGGCTTCGGCGCCACCTCGGCCATGTTCGCGCCGAACGTGCCGCTGCTCGCCACCCGTCGCGACGTCGTGACCTGGGACCTGCGCGGGCACGGTGCGAGCGCCTCCCCCGCCGACCCCGAGTGCTATCCGGCGGCCCAGGCGCTCGGGGACATGGAGGCGCTGCTCGACACCCTCGAGGTTTCCCGGGCCGTGCTGGGCGGTCACTCGCTGGGCGGCTACCTGTCGCTGGCGTTCACGCTCGCCTACCCCGACCTGGTCACCGCCCTCGTCCTCATCGGGACCGGTCCGGGCTTCCGCAAGGACGAGGCCCGCGAGGCGTGGAACCGGCGCGCCTATGCGACGGCCGGCCGGCTGGCGGAGCAGGGCATCGCGGCGCTCGGCTCAAGTTCCGAGCTGCACGGCGAGGCGCACGCCGACGTGCAGGGTCTCGTCCTGGCGGCGAAGGGCACCCTCACCCAGCATGATGCGCACGTCATGGACGGCCTGCCCGACATCCGGGTGCCTACTCTTGTGGTCGTGGGCGAGAACGACGCGAATTTCCTGGCCGCGGCCGATTACATGACCGCGAGGATTCCTGGCGCCCGCAAGCTCGTGATCCCCGATGCCGGTCACGCCCCGAACGTCGACCAGCCGGAGGCGTTCAACCACGAGGTGATGGCGTTCCTGGCCGAAGTCGCGTCATGACCGACATGAGCCTGGCCCCCGAGCAGATCAGGGCCGAGCTGGCCGACTGGGTGGCACGGCACTGGAACCCGGACATGCCGC
>JASHOV010000569.1 GCA_030038495.1 Streptosporangiaceae bacterium | reverse complement strand
ATCGCCGACGCATTCGCGCGGGCGATCGCGGCCATCGAGACGGCAGGAGCGCTCGCGGTGCCGGAGCCGGCGCGTGAGCTCGTCCGCGGCGAGCTGGCGCGGTGGGACGGGCAGCCCCGCGGGCTGAGCCGTTCCTGGGCCGACGACACGGTCGCCGGGCTGCCGACCGCGGTCCGCCCGGCCGGTCGCCTGGCGTTGCTTACGGCCTTCGCGCCCTGGCAGGTCGTCCGGGCCGACATCGACGAGTTCCGCGGTGGCCAGGCACGCGACGAACAGCTGGTCGCGCTCACCTCCTGGGCTAGCCTGGCCGCGGCCCGTCGGGCAGGAGCGTGGCTAGGCGAGTCGGCCGGGTCGGCACCCGTGCCCGGCCCGCTCTAGACATCCTGTTGCCGGCCGCTAGTGCGACTCGAGCGGCGCCGTACCCGGGCCCTACCCGCGCCGTACCGACGCCGTACCGGGGGCATAACGGGACTCTAGTTCCGGAGCGCACCGTCTGTAGTGAACGGTACAGCTGCCGGAAGGAACTTAATGAAAAGCCCGATCGAATTGGCTATCGCGCACATGCGCGAGCGGTACAGCGAGCCGCTGTCACTAGTCGATATAGCGAGAAGTGCCATGCTCAGCCGCTTTCATTTCTCCCGTGTTTTCCGGAACGCAACGGGCGTCTCGCCGGGGCGGTTCCTCTCCGCCGTCCGCATTTATGAAGCAAAGCGAATGCTAGCTTCAACCTCACTCACCGTCACCGACATCTCGCTCGCGGTCGGTTACAACAGCCTGGGTTCATTCACCAACCGGTTCACAGAAAGCGTCGGACTCTCGCCGACCCGGTTCCGGCGTCTGTGGCAAGGCGAAGTGCGCGCCAGGCCGGAGTCGCTGCCATCGCCCGAGTCTGCGCCGCCCGAGTCTGCGCTGCCCGAGTCTGCGCTGCCCGAGTCTGCGCCGGAGGGGGCCGTCGCTGGCCGGGTCGAGCTACCGTCCCGCTACGCGGCAGCCTCGGTCTACCTAGGCGCATTCGCGACCCCGATCGTCCAGGGGCGCCCGTCGGCCTCGATCATCGTCCGGGCCTGGCCGGGCCGGCCGACGGCCTACCGACTGACCGGCATCCCGGCCGGCGAGTGGTACATCCGGGCGGTAGCGGTGGCCGACAGCGCGGATCCCGAGCCGTACACCGGCAGGTCGGTGCTCGTCGCGGGGCAGGGCAGCGTGATGGTGACGCCAGGTACGGCCAGCCCCAAGGTCCTGACGTTGCGCCCCAGGCGTCCCACTGACCTGCCGATTCTTTACGCGGTGCCCGACCTTGAGTCCGTCGGTGCGTGGGACGAGCGCGTGCCGGACCCGGCGCGGCCGGCTCCAGGCCCCCGGCCACGGCGCCGGGATCAGGGCCCGGGCCGCACGGACCTAGCGCCTGCGGCGGCGAACTGGCCGGCCGAGCGGCCCTCCCCGGCCGGCCCGCGATAGGCCTGGGCGATGTTAAGCCACTGGTCGGCGTCGGCGCCCGTGGCGGTGATCGCGAGGTCGTCGCGGTGCCGGCGCCTCGTCACCAGCAGGCAGAAGTCGACGGCTGGTCCCGCGATCTGCTGCGTGGCGTCTGGCGGACCGAATGTCCACACCGCGCCCGACGGGGCAGTGATGACGAAACGGAACTGGGCGTCCGGCGGGGTCATGCCCCGGGCCTGGTAGCCGAAGTCCCACACCGCCACCGCGAACCCAACGAGGTGCCTGAGCCGGTCGGTCGCCTCGCGCTGCTCCCCAAGGGCGTCGGCGATGTCCTGGCCGTGAGCGAAGGCCTCCATGATCCCGGCGCAGGCGAGGATCGCCGGCGGCAGGGGGCGCACGAGCCAGGGCACTACCTCGCCGGGCGGGACGGCGGCCAGCGCGCGGGTCACATCCGCCCGCTGAGCCTGCCAGCGGCCGAGCAGATCTCCTGGCGGCAGAGCCAGATAGGGTGCCATGGCGGCCGCCACATTTGCCGTAAAGTCATCACTGATCTGCGCCAGGAACGCCCGGAACGCCGGCGGATCGGCCGCCGCCGTCGTGGCCATTTGAAATGTCGCCGTCAGGTGAGCGATCTGGTGCGCGATCGTCCAGCCCGGAGCCGGGGTGGGCAATTGCCACTGGGATTCTTGTAGGCCGGAGACGAGCCGGTCTATCTCGTCGCAGTCAGCGTTCAGGTCAGTCAGCACGTCCTGAGTATCAGCCACGCGATTGCCTCCTGTCTCGGACCGGGTTCCCCGGGGTGTCTGGTGGCATTTCACATCATGCGGAAATCATCACGGCAATGTCGTCCGGCTAATTATTGGTGAGCGGAGATCTAGCGGGCTTATCGGGCGTTGCCTTTCCGTGTCCGCTGTTGGCCTGTCACCAGCCATAGCAATACGAAGGTTGTCCACAAGTCGCTCGGGCGGAAGTATGGGTGTACGCCGCTACTTGCAGGTGGCGACTCTATCGGCCGGCCGTAAATGCAGGGAGGTATCATGCCGACCATCTTCGGTTCGGCGCGGCGGCTATTTATGACGCCGTCGCTGGCCAAGGTTAGCTTCGCCGGGCGTGGTTTCCCTGGGCCACCCACGGACGCCACGCGACGCCTTGAGGCGATCCCGCAGTCGGTGATCTGCGGATTCGAATGGGGTATCGACGCGCACAACCAGTGGGAGGTTGAGCGGCGGCTGAGCCTGCTGGACCCGGAACTGCAGGGTTTCGGGTATGAGGGCGCGACGATGGCGTTCACGATCCTGGACTCGATGGCAGGCGGCCGCGGCCACCGGACCCGCGACCTGCTGACTGGCCCCGGCGAAAAGCACATCTTCCTGGCCTACATCGGCATCGGCTTCGCGATGGCGCGGCTGCCCCGGCCGCTGTGGAAGAAGATCGTCCCGGACCTGACCGGCTCGCCGTACTACCCGACGATGAGCTGGCTTGCAGTGGACGGCTACGGATTCGACCGGGCCTACTTCGACACCAGGCGCTGGGTCGACGAGCAGAAGGTACCGGCTCCGTACCCCTGGCAGGGCGCCCCCGAGTACTTCCCGCGGGCCGTGGACCAAGGTATCGGCCGGGCCCTGTGGTTTATCCACGGCGGCCGCGTCACCGATGTAGCCGACGCCGTGCGCCGCTTCGCCAGCGACCGGCACCCGGACCTGTGGAGCGGGGTCGGGCTGGCGGCGGCGTTCGCCGGGGGCAGCCCGCCGGACGAGCTGGCCAAGCTGCGCCAGGAGGCCGCCGGGTACCAGCCGGAACTGGGCCAGGGCGCGGTATTCGCGATCAAGGCCCGTTCCTACGCTGGCTTCGTGCCCGAGCACACTCAACTCGCCGCCAGGGCGCTGGCCGGCCTGTCGGTCGAGGCCGCCGTGGCACTGGCCGACGACTCGGCGGTCACGGAAGGCGCGTCGCCCCGTGAGCCGGCCTACGAGTCGTGGCGGCAGCGGGTACAAGCGGGCCTAACCGCTTCAGCAAGCCGCGCCGCGAACTGACCGCACTTGCTCTCAGAGTCAGCCGTACTCAGCAGAATTGACCAGACTATGCAGGGAGAATACGTTGGCCAGCGGCTTGCGGGCGCTTAGGCGCCGGATCCTGACCCCGAACGTTTCCGCGACCAAGATGGAGACCCGCGGTTTTCACGTGAAGAACGCGACCTCCAAGGAGCTGCTGGAAACCATCGGCCGGACGTTCCTGACCGGTTATGGCTATGCGGTCGAGGCGCACGCCTCAGCCGACGCGGAGGAGCACCTGGAAACTATCCCGGTTCAGTTCCGCGGATTTGCGTACGAGGGTGCCGCGATGGGCGCGACCATGCTCGACGCCATGCCGGGCAGCAGAGGCCGCAGGTTCGCCGGGCTGCTGGCCGGCCGCGGCGCCCAGCATGTCTACATGGCGTACATCGGCGCCGGATGGGCGATGGCCAGGCTGCCGAAGTTCAGGTGGTCGCGGATTCAGGCGCCTGATCCGTTGCTGCGCTGGCTGGTGCTCGATGGTTACGGCTTCCACCAGGCGTACTTTCATACTGACAAGTACGTGCACGGTCACTTCACCGACCCGAGCTTCGGCTGGCCCGCGGACGGGCCGCGCTGGTACTCCAGCCGGGCAATAGACCAGGGCATCGGTCGGGCCATGTGGTTCGTCGGCGGCACTGACGGCGAACTGGTCGCCGCCATGATCGAGAAGTTCCCGCAGGCCAGGCGGGCTGACCTGTATTGCGGAGCGGCCCTGGCCTCCTGCTACGCCGGCGGTGTGGACGAGACCGAGCTGCGGCAGTTCAACGAGCTGGCCGCGGACTACCGTTCTGACGTCGCCCAGGGATGCGCGTTCGCGGCCACCGCCCGCGTGCACGCCGGCCTTGTGGTCCCTCATACCCGGCTCGCCACGCAGGTTCTGTGCGGGATAACCCCGGAGCAGGCGGCGAAGGTCTGCGAGAACGCTCTTCCCGGCCAGGTCATCGCCGGGCCACCGGAGCCCGGCGAGGTGCCCGCCTACGAGGTGTGGCGGCGGCGCATCGCGGCTGAGCTCATGTCGCTGGGAGGCGCGGGGACCTGACGGAGACGTCAACCACGCTCCCGCGACGAGGATCGCGATCGTCGGCCTAGGGGCGCCTATCCAGCGGCCGACGGCGAGGCCGGCCGCAGCCGCGGCGGGCCGCCACTGGGGCCGGCCTGCCGGACGGCCCGGTGGTGTCCAGGGCCGGGTCCCGTGACAGCACGGCCTGGTGCAGCCACTGCAGTTTCGCGGACGGCTCGACGCCGAGCTCGTCAATAAGCGATTTACGCAGGCGCTGGAATTCCTGCAGCGCCCGGCCTATAAGGCCGGCTCGATAGAGCGCCGTAATCAGGAGGGCAAAGAAATTCTCATTCATGGGATGCCGCGCCACCAGGGCCGACAATTCCCCAATCAGATCCGCGTGTCGGCCGAGAGCGAGGTCCGAATCAATGCGCCGCCCGAGAACCGCCAGGCGGGCTTCCTCCAGCGCCATCACCTCTAGCTCCAGCACGCGCCCCATGCGTACGTCCACGAGCGCGGGCCCGCGCCACAGTGCGAGGGCCTGGCCGAACAACTCGGCAGCCTGACGGTGGTTCCCGGCCTCGGCTGCTGCCCGTCCGGTACTGGCGAGCCTGGCGAACTCCTGAACGTCGATCTGACGGGCGTCCGCCACCAGCAGGTAGCCGTCATGCCTGGTCATGAGCACCCGTTTGGGATCCTGGTCGGGTCCCATGGCGGTGCCCATCCGCTTACGCAACTCGAGGATGTAGGTCTGCAACGTCGTCGGAGCGCTGGGGGGCGGGCTATCTCCCCATAGCTCTTCGGCTAGCGCGGACACGGTGACGACGCGCCCGGCGTTCAGGGCTAGCAGGGCGAGAACCTGAAGCTGCTTGGCGGCGCCGGGCATGATGGGCACGCCGTTGAGATGTACGGACAAAGGGCCAAGCAGCTGAATGCTGATCTCGCCGGGTTCGGCGGTCATCTCTCCAGGCTCGGTGCTCATCCTTCCCCACCCATCATCTGTCGGCAGGCCGCGCGACTCGAGCTTGGCCCGTGCGGCTCCGGGCGTCTGGCTAGCAGATCATGAGTCACGTGGTGAGAATTCACGTCAGCCTGATGACTCCTGTTCCTCGACGGGCTGGAGAGCTTCCTGGATGCTTATAAGGCGGACACATATTTGACTATTGGCAATTACACCTAGTTAATCATCGAGTTACCGGGCTCGGCGTTATCGCAGATTGCCCTGTTTGCGCGGCGAGACTGGTTCCCCGCCATCGGGCTGGCATGACAGGACGGAGAGTTTCCGTTGGCTGAACGGTAACTTTCCGCGCTGTTCGGGTTGGGGGCGCCGCCGCCTATCGCCGTGCCAACCGGCCCGGGCGCAACACCTAAGTGGGCTGGTGCTGCTGCTCGGCCAGCAGTGCCAGGCAGCCGTCTGCGGCGATCCGCTTCGCCCGCGTGGCATAGAAGGCCGGGTCCTGCGAAAGCTCGGTGGCCAGTCCGTCGACGTACCGGTTGAACATGCAGAACGCGGCCGCGATCGGCGCGCCGTCGGCGTCGGCCCGGACCTGATCGACTAGCTCCGGGCCGCCAGGTAGCTGCGCTCGCGCTCGCCTGGGGTCAGCGGGCTCGGCCCGCGCAGCAGCACTTCAACCAGTTCGTTCAGCGGGCGGGCGGTCTCCGGCCGGAACCGGAATAAGCCGCGGATGCCAGGCTCGCCGGAGTTCAGGGTGATGTGCGGAATGAAGTCTCCCGGGCCAGGTCGCTCCCTGAGACTAGATGAAGAACGTGTTCGGCTCCAGGCCGCACAGAACCCTTCCGTAGAGCTCAAGGTTCTTGATCGGCATGTTCAGTGCGTGCACGTTGATGGCCTGGATGTCGCGCTGAATCCGCTGGATCGGCATCGAGCTGTAGATGCTGCCCGCGCCGCTGGCAAGGGTGTAGATGTCGACGGCCTCGTAGCAGAGCTGGGATACCCGGCCAACCGCGACCCGGCAGTACGCGCGCTCGCGGATCGAATAGGGCTCGTTACTGAGGTTCTTGTCGTCCACCAGGGCGGCGAGCCTGCGCGCGTGGTACTCGGCTTCGTCGATCTTCAGGTCGGCCTCGGCCACCTGTACGTGGGTGACCGGCCACTCGGCCTGCGTGTAGCTGGTGTGGTGGATGGGGCGGCCGTGGATCCGCTCGAAGAACGCCTCCCTGGCGGCCTGCGCGAGCCCGATCTTCTCGCCGGTGTTGATGGCAGACAGCACCCCGATGATCGGGCCGCGGTAGCAGGGCGAGTCGGCGTTCCGCGTGGAGCCGTACTCCTGGCGCGCGACATCACTCATCCACTGGAAGCGCTCCCGCGGGATGAACATGTCCCTGGCGGCCAGGGTGATGCTGCCGGTGGCGCGCAGGCCCGCCACGTCCCAGTCGTCGACGATCTCCAGGTCGCTCATCGGCACGACCGCCGCGATCGGCTCGATCTCGCCGGCCGGGTTGAGCGCGAACGTCGACAGCACTTTCCACTGGCTGTGCCAGGCGCCGCTGTTGAACCCCCACTCGCCGGACACGACGACGCCGTCCTTGGTGATCTCGCCCTTGCCGTTCGGCACCAGGGTTCCGCAGATCCGCACGTCCGGGCTGGCGAAGACCTCGTCCTGGACCGAGTCGGGGAAGTGGGCGACCGCCCAGCACTGAGCCCACCAGGCGGTCGCGCAGAAGGCCGACGCCCCGTCGGCCCGTGCCAGCGCGATATCCACGTCGAGGATCGTCTGCATGTCGCTCTCGTAGCCCCCGTACTGAGTGGGAACGAGCACCCGCAACACGCCGGCGTCGATCATCGCCTCGACCGCCTCGTCGGCCAGGCGCTGGTGCTGGTCTCCCCACAGGGCATTCGCCCGCAGTACGGGCCCTATGTCCGCCACGCGCTGAAGAAGCTCGGCTCGGGAGGGGATTTTCACGACTTCCACGGAATTCTCCTGGCTAGATGTAAGGCGTATTCGAGTCCAGCCCGCAGACGATCCGGCCGTACAGCTCCAGGTTGGTGGCCGGGTGCATGATGGCGTGCAGGTTCAGTGTCTCCACGTCCCGCTGGATGCGCTGGATCGGCACATCGCGGTAGATCGACGATCCGCCGCTGGCCGAGTTGAGTATGTCGACGGCTTCCTTGGCGCGCTGGCAGGCGCCACCGAGATCAAGCCGGGAACGGGCGCGCTCCTCGAGCGTCCACGGGTCGCCGGACGGAGCCTTCGTGTCGATCATCTCCGCGGCTCGCGAGACGTGGAAGCCGGTCTCGTCGATCTTCGTGATCGCCTCGGCCACCTCCAGGTGGGTGAGCGGCGCCTCGCTCTGATTCTCGTAGCTGGTATAAGTGATCTTCCGGCCAGGCAGTCGCTCGAAGAACGCGTCCCTGGCCGCCTTGGCCAGGCCCAGGGCCACCGCACCGACGGTGGTGCACGCGGTCGGCATGAACAGGGCCTTGAAGATCGGGGCGTTCGCGTTCAGCTTGGACAGGTGCTGGCCGGCCGCAAGCACGGGGCCTACCGGCAGCACGCGCTCCGCGGGAACGAACAGGTCCTGGGCAATCGTGGTGACGCTGCCGGACCCGCGCAGGCCCGAGGTGTACCAGTCGTCGATGATCTGCAGGTCACTTATCGGGATGAGGAGCATGACCGGCTCGAATCCGCCCTCAGGAGTGGGTGTGACGGCCGCGTTGGTGTTCCACGTGCTCTGCCGGGCTCCGGTGTTGAACGACCACTTGCCGTTGACCACGTAGCCGCCGTCGGCGGGAGCGGCCATGGCACCGGGGGACAGGATTCCGGTGATGCGGACATCGGGGGTCGAGAAGACCTCGTCCTGCACCTGGTCCGGGTACATCCCCACCATCCAGGTGCTGATCGCCCACACCGCGAGGGTCCACGAGGTCGCGCCATCGCCACGCCCGAGCTCGGCGATGACGTCAGCGACGGTAGTCATGTCCGACTCGAATCCGCCGTACCGGACCGGAACCCGCATCCTCATCAGGCCCGCATCGGTGACGGCCTCGATCACCTCGTCGTGCAGGCACCGGTTCTCGTCCATCCACACCGCCTTGTCCTTGAGCAGCGGGACCAGCTGTGCGGCACGGTGGACGAGTTCGTCCTTGGGCGGCGCTTGGCTGACGCTCATGGCATTCTCCCTTGCTTTAGGGCCGCGGATACTACTGAGGTCATTAAGGACGTGACGATATGGCCAAGCTCAAAGTGGCAGTATCCCCACCCCTTCACCTTGCGCCGCCGCCGCATTGCCGCACATCTTTGAGATTGCCTGGGCTAATGGGGCCGGAATTCAGCGCAAAAGAAGAGTCGCCTCCGCGGCCGCGGTCCTGAAGACCCGCATGCTGGCCGCAGAGGCGACTCGTGATCAGGCGTTAGCCGCCGGTGGTTAGCCGCCCGGTGGTTAGCCGCCCCGTGGTTAGCCGCCCGTGGTCAGCCAACCGTGTAGGTGTAGGGGATGTTGATGAGCTCGTCACCACTGAACGTGGCTGTGTTGTAGGTATCTACGGCGATGAAGCCGCTGACCACCGTCCCGCTGGGCGCGTTCGGGGTGATGGTGAGCGTGATGGTCCCGGACTGGCCGGGGGCCAGCGTCAACGGCGAGTAGGGGGCACTGGCGTTGACGGTCTGCTCCCAGATGTCGCCGGTGCTGGAGGAAATGCTGGTCGCGAACGGGTTGGTGATGGCGACGCCGGTCAGGGTCGTCGTGCCCGACACCGCCGCCGAGCACGGGCAGGTAGGCACAGGAGCGGCCCATTCCTGCCCCGGGGCAACCTCGGGCGTGATGAGCGTGGCGACCGAGTCGTCGCCCACCGAGACGCCGAGCTCCTCGGGGTCGTTGTCGTCGGAGTTCATATCGAAGGTGATGGGCAACGTGGCCTGCGCGACCCCGATGAGCTCGCTGGTGTCGGGCGGGACCACCCAGTGCGGGGTGATGCCGCCTGGCAACGGCTCCGGCACGGTCATCGTCGCGGTGGTCGGCTGCCCGTTGG
Organism: Streptosporangiaceae bacterium; assembly: GCA_030038495.1. Lineage (GTDB taxonomy): Bacteria > Actinomycetota > Actinomycetes > Streptosporangiales > Streptosporangiaceae > JAJYUU01. The sequence continues at coordinate 7,678 of JASHOV010000569.1, read as the reverse complement.
GGACCGTCGAGCCGAGCAGTTGCAGCGGAACCTGGCCGTTCAGGCGCGGGTCGGCGAAGAAATCCTTGGTTGCGTTTCCGGTATTGGTGACGGTGATGGTCGCGGTGTCCGGCTGGCCCGCCGGCAGCATCGTGGCCGCCGAGTCCGGCAGCCCGCTGCTGGTCACCGTCGGCGGGGTGAACGAGATCGTCCCGGTGAATGGCTCGCTCAGGTGCGTGCCGTCGACCGGGCCGGTGGTTACCAGTGACACGCTCCACTGGCCGGCCTGCGGCGCCCGGTGGAAGAACTGCATGGTCCCGCCGGGCGCGATCGCGTCGTTGGCGGTTGACTGCAGGTCAAGTCCCTCGCCGTTGGGGTCGATGAGTGATCCCTCGAGTATGTAGTCGGAGTCGCGCAGGTTGATGCCGACGTTCAGGGATGGCTCGCCGGCCGGCACGTTGAAGAAGTAGGAAAGCTGCTGGCCGCCTCCCGCGGTGTAGGTACCGGGGTTGCCGGCGCCGCCCAGGGTGCCGGGGACGCCGTCGCCGGTGAAGGTCCCCGCGAAGGAGCCGCCGCTGCCCGTGATCGGCACGAGTGCCCGCAGGATTATCGGGATGGCGCCGTCGGTGCTGCTGCCGGTGCCCATGTGCAGGCTCAGCGCCTCGTCTCCGGGCTGGCCGGCGGTGACCGTTACCTGGAAGGTGCCGGACTGGCCGGGAGCGAGCGTCGTCGACGCGGGCGAGACCGACCCGGCGGTGTTGAAGTCCTCGGTGGAGTAGGAGTACTGGACCGGGCCGAAGTACTGTGCGTTGCTGGCCGTGTAGATCACCGCGGTCCACGTGCCCGCCATGGGCTGGCGCACCTCCACGTGCCCGAACCCGCTCTGGTTTCCGTCGAGTATCGAGTACGCGGCCAGGTTGCCCTCCGGGTCGAACAGCTCCTCGAACGCCGCCCCGCCGACCTGCTGTGCGTTCCAGGTGATGTCGCCGTTCATGTAGTCGGTCCCGGCCGGCACCGTGAAGGTGTGGACCGCGTAGGAGTCGGTATTGCCCGAGCCGTCGACGTACGTCGGGCTGGACGAGCCGAGAGTGATCGTTCCGCTGTCGGTGGAAACCGTGGTCGGGTTGCCTGACACCGTCGGGGTGACGGTCTGGGACACGCCGGCCTCGTTGGTGACGCCGACGCTGAACGTGTGGGTCTGGCCCGCGTTCACCGTCGCGCCGAGCTGTGCCTGGTTCACTAGCAGCGTGCGGCCCTGGGGGCTGGAGCTGTTGATGGACTCGGCGAGCTGGACGGCCTTGAGCGCGTTGACCAGCCCGGCGCCCTGGTGATCGGCCGGCGCGCCGAGGTCGGTGGCCGTGCTGACGATGATCTGCTCGACCAGGGGAGCCGACGGCATCTGGCCGTCGTGGGTCTTGGCGTATGCCTGCATGACCAGCGCGGCAACTCCGGTTACCTCGCTTGACGACACGGCGGTGGAGGTCAGCTGCGTGATCCCTGGCGAGGAGCCGTTGAGCGGGTCGGTGCAGGCGAAGTACTGCGTGGTGTTGGTGTCGCACAGCCCCCAGCCGGCGTCGCCGGGAGCGACGACGTCCATGGTGCGCGGGCCGGACTCGTTGATGCCCGACGAGCTGTCCGCGCTGATGTTGTTGTCTTCCCAGCCGCCCGTCCCCAGGTTCGGGCCGTTCTGGTCGGTCTGAAGGTAGGACTGGAACGAGGTGGTCGCGCCGACGCCGATCACGCCAGGAGTGCCGCCCGGCGAGAAGATGTCGCCGTCGGTGTTGCCGTTGTCGCCGGTAAGCGAGACCACTACCACCCCGGCGGCCACCGCTGCCTGGTTAGCTAGCGTCGGCGGGTCGTTCTGGGTGTTCGGGACCGCGGTACCGCCGAAGGGCTCATCGAGCACGTTGACGTGGTCCACCATGACCGCGTACTGGATCGTCTGGATGATATTGGAGTTGTAGACCGCGGCGTCGTCGCCACCCCAGTTCAGCTCGGCCATGCTCACGCCGGGGGCGATGCCCTCGATCTTGATATTGCAGCCGGCCGGCAGCGGGTGCGCCGGGTTGACGTAGTTGGACAGGTCGTAGGTCTCATTGCCCTGCGCGGCGACGACTCCCGCCATGTAATTGGCGAACCCGGAGGTGGGCCCGTTCGGGTCCTGCCCGCTGAAGTCCTCGTAGTCGAAGATGACGTGCTGACCGTCCGGGCGGATGAGGTCGGGGTTGTTCACGTCGACGCCGTCGTAGAGAAGCGCGACCTTGATGCCGCTGCCGTTCACGATCTTGTCCGCGGCATCAGCGTTGATCAGGGCTCGCCCCTCCGGCTCGATCAGCGGCTGGGCCGGGTTGCTCGGGCAGATCTGCTGCGGCGGGTCCGCGGTTGCCAGGTGACCATGGCGATGCCGGACGACCCCGGCGGGGACCAGCGGTCCCGGCACGCTGGCGATGGGCGCCAGCTGGACAGGCGAGTCAGGCACGACCGCCTGGACCGCCGGGTCCGTCCGCAGATGCTGAATCTCATCTGGCGAGATCGTCGCCGCGATCGCGTTGATGATGCGGAACGCATCCACATGGGTCGCGTGCAGCTGGGTCAGCTCAGCCATTACCGGCTTCTGCGCGGTAGCGGCCGCGCTGACCCGCAACCGCGCGCTGGCCCCTCGGGCCGGCAGGCTGGAGAGCTGGTTCTTGTAGATGATGATCTCGCGGTCAGTCGCGTGGGCAGCCAGCTGGCTGACCTGCGTCGGTGTTAGCACCGACTGCCACGCCCTGAGCGCTCCGGTCGATGAGCGTGCGGCCGCGGCATTGCCGCTCAAGCCGATGAGGACGAGCCCGGCTGCGGCGATAAGCGCAGTAAGGCGAAAGCGATAGCGCATTAGAACATCCTTTCCGGAACCCTTCAGCCATGGTCGGCTCTACCCAAACGAATACCTCGGCGAAAATAGCAGAGACGGCCGGTGTGCCGCATCTCCAGGATTGCCTGCGGGGCCGTTGTGGCGCATCGGGCGAGATGCAGCGCCCGGTGCTCGCGTGGCACGGTTGGAAATGGTCACTACCAGCGCTTTCGAGAAATGCAATGGAGGGAGCACGGCATGAGCGGAGGCGGATTTTCAAAATCGCGGCTGGGCCGCATGCGCGAGGTGATGGCGGGTTACGTCGAGCGCGGCGAGGTGCCCGGCCTCGTGCTGGCGGTGAGCCGCCGGGGCGAGAGGGTGGTCGAGCCGATCGGCGCGACCGACCTGGACGGCACGCCAATCCGCGGCGACACGATCTTCCGCATCTCGTCGCTGACCAAGCCGATCACGGCGGCGGCGACGATGATCTGCGTGGAGGAGTGCAAACTGCGGCTGGACGAGCCGGTAGACCGGCTGCTGCCGGAACTGGCTGACCGGGCGGTGCTGCGGCAGGTCGGCGGCCCGCTCACCGACACGGTCCCGGCAAGCCGGCCGATCACCGTGCGTGACCTGCTCACGTTCGTCTGGGGCTTCGGCATGGTTATCGCGCCACCGGGCACCTATCCGATCCAGCGGGCAATGGACGAACTGCAACTGGGCCAGGGCGCGCCGGACCCGGCCGTCCCGCCCCCGCCGGATGAATGGATCCGCCGCCTCGGCACGCTGCCGCTGATGCACCAGCCGGGCGCGGGCTGGATGTATAACACCGGGTCTGACGTGCTGGGCGTGCTGATTGCGCGCGCGGCCGGTCAGCCCTTCGATGCATTCCTGCGCGAGCGCGTGTTCGAACCACTCCAGATGGCCGACACCGGCTTCAGCGTGCCGGCGGCGAGCCTGGCCCGGCTGGCCACCGGTTACCAGGACAACGGGGTTGATGTCTACGACGGCGTCGCCGACAGCAAGTGGCGCCGGCCGCCGGCGTTCCCATCCGGTGCGGGTGGCCTGGTCTCGACGGTGCCGGACTACCTGGCCTTCGGCGAGATGATGCTGCGGCAGGGCCAGTATGACGGCGGCCGGCTGCTGTCCAGGGCGTCGGTTGAGGTGATGACCACTGACCATCTCACCCCGGGGCAGAAGCAGGAATCCGGCCCGTTCGCCGGCTATTTCGACAACCACGGCTGGGGGCTCGGCATGTCGGTTGTGACCAGGCGGGACGGGCTCGGCGAGCCCGCCGGGCGGTTCGGCTGGAACGGCGGGCTCGGCTCGGTCTGGTACGCCGACCCCGGCGAGGACATGGTCACGATCCTGATGACCGGCAGCGCCAAGTTCGTCCTTAATCCACCGAACATTTACCGCGACTTCTGGACCCTGGCTTATCAGGCGATCGACGACTAAGCCGGGGCCGCGCCCGCCCGACAGTGGTGAGCTGTTGTTCTAGGGGCATCGTTGGACCGTTGCTGCCCTTCTATGGGCAACGTTGGAGCTTTGCTGCCCTATCAGAGCCGCCCACTGGCCGGATCCGCCGGACATCTACGGCAGATCCGGCCCGGTCTCACGCCAGAAGGGCCGGCCGATTAACCGGGAGCGTTACCGTCCTGGCAGAGCCCTGCGCTCAGGGGATAGCCGCACCGCCCCTGCGCCCGCCGCGCCCGCTCAAGCAAGAGATCATGAACGGCTAAGTTGGTACACCTTGACAGTGCCGCTCTTACAGCAGCAAACCGCCCCATGATGCGGTACGTAGCGGCTGAGTCGCGGCGAAGATCTTGTTACTGGCCTGCATGCGATTACTGAGCGTGAGAAAGTGTCACGCATGGACACTCTCGCCATGGACTTTGTCCCCTGGGGGCTTGAGGCATCCTGGCCGTCGCGATGGTGGGTCGAGCCCATCAGCGGCCGCAGCGGCTACCCGCCCAGGGGCATCCGGCTTGGTCATGCCAGCTCCAACGCGATGGTGCTGATGTGCACGATGCCGAGGCACCGGTTTGACGAGGAGGTCGCGAGCACGGGCGGCGACCCGATCCGCGAGGTCGCTTATGAGACCACGTTCGCGCTGATCAATCTCGCGCTGCATCAGATCCGTGTCCCCGGTGCCCGGCCGGACGGGCTGGTGGGTTCGCTCGTGCAGTTCGCGAATCAGCAGGCCGACCGCTACCGCGACTGGGTCACCACGCACTGGGGCCTGGAGGAGGCAGGGGTCGTAGGGATGGCCGGCTGGCAGTCAGGGTTCAGCGTGGCGTACCCGGACGCGTACGTCATCGCCCATGCGTGCGGCGTCGGCATCGACACGCTCCGGCTGCAGCCGGTCCACGACCTTTCCGGCTATGAGCTGGCGGCCGACCCGATGCAACTGGGTGCCATGCACTGGGAGCTGTGGCGCAGTAACCCCGCAGTCGGATACGAGGATCTCGCCAAGGTGATGGTGGCCCGCTAGCCCCGCTAGCCCCGCTACGGCCCGGCGGCAGGCGCACCCAGGATCGCTCTCACGGCTGCGGCGGTGTCAGCCAGGTCGGGTAGCACCGCGTGCGCGCCGGCCGCCGAGAGGTCGGCCGCGCTGAAATCACCGCTCGCCACCGCGACGATGCTGGCACCGTTACGCAGCGCCGCGTCGACATCGTCCGGTGTGTCGCCCACCAGCACTGTCAGCCGCCCGCCGAAGTAACCGCCGTGCCGGGCCGCTGCCCTGGCCCTGGCAACCTCGACGAGATCGGCGCGGTCGGCGCTGATATTGCCGTAGGCGCCAATGGTGAGGTCCAGGTGCTCGGCCAGGTTCAGGGTGGTGAGCTTGATCTGTGCGAACTCGGGGAGGTTCCCGGTCAGCAGCGACTGCACCACCGGCTGCCCGTTCAGCCCGGCGGCGAGGACGGCGACTGTCTCGGCTGCGCCGGGGAGCGCGCGCCCTCGTTCCCGCAGATCGTCGGCCATGGTCCCGGCTCGGCTGGCCATGAATGCCTGGAAGCGCTCGAGCTGCCCGGCCGGGTCGGGCACACCCGCCAGGCCGAGCAGTTCGAGCGCGATGGCCGTGTCGGTGCGGCCGGCGAACCGGCGCGGTCCCCGCCGGGGCAGTTCCAGGCCGTACATGTCCCGCAGCGCGGCCTGGTACAGGCGCAGGCCGGCACCGCCGGCACTAATGAGGGTGTTGTCGACATCCCAGAGCACAAGTAGCGGCTGCACGCCGTGACCGTACCAGGAGTCAGCTCTGAGCTAAGACTCCAGCAGTGCGCACGCGGGTCCTGGCGCCGCGACTAGACTCGCGGCGAGCAGGACACAGACGGCAGGCGGAGGGCGGAGATGGCAGGCCGGATCCGCGACGAGGACATCGCGCTGGTGCGCGAGCGCTCTGCTGTCGAGGAGGTCATCGGGGAGTACCTGCAGCTCAGGAACGCAGGCGGTGGTTCGCTGAAGGGACTGTGCCCGTTCCACGATGAGAAGACGCCCTCATTTAACGTCACTCCGGCGCGCGGCATGTGGTACTGCTTCTCCTGCACGCAGGGCGGCGATGTCATCACCTTTGTCCAGAAGATCGACAATCTGAGCTTCACCGAGACGATTGAGCGGCTCGCGAGTCGCGCTGGTATCGAACTGCGGTATGAGCAGGGCGGCACCGTACCGGGTCAGGAGCAGTCCCAGCGTCGTCGGCTGCTGGAGGCACACCGCGCCGCGGCCGCGTTTTACTGCGAGCAACTGTCGACGCCGGCCGCCGCCGAAGGGCGCTCGTTCCTGTCGGCACGGGGCTTCGAGCCGGCGGACGTGCAGCGGTTCCGGGTCGGTTACGCGCCGGCGGAATGGGATACGCTGACCCGCCACCTGCGCGGGCGCGGGTTCACCGAGGCGGAGCTGCTGGCCGGGGGACTGGCCAGCCAGGGTAAGCGCGGCCTGATCGACAAGTTCCGCGGCCGGCTGATGTGGCCGATCGCGGATCTGACCGGCGACGTGATCGCGTTTGGCGCACGCAAGCTGGCGGCCGACGACGACGGCCCCAAGTACCTGAACACGCCGGAAACGATCCTGTTCAAGAAGAGCTCGGTGCTCTACGGCGCGGACATGGCCAAGCGAGACATCGCTCATCACCGGCAGGCAGTGGTGGTGGAGGGTTACACCGATGTCATGGCCTGCCACCTGGCCGGGATCACCACGGCGGTCGCCACGAGCGGGACCTCGTTCGGCGATGGCCACATCACGATCCTGCGCAGGCTGCTCATGGATGCCAGCCAGTTCCGCGGCGAGGTCATCTTTACCTTCGACGGCGATGCGGCCGGGCAGCGGGCGGCTCTGCGCGCGTTCTCGATGGAGGAGCGTTTCGTTACCCAGACCTTCGTAGCGGTGCAGCCGGATGGGCTAGACCCCTGCGACCTGAGGGTGAAACACGGCGACGCCGCCGTGCGCGACCTGATCGCGCAGCGCGTACCGCTGTTTGAGTTCGCCATCCGCAGTGCGCTGGCCGGGCACAACCTGGACACGGCCGAGGGCCGCCTGGCCGCGCTCGACGCGGCTGCGCCGATCGTCGCCAGGATCAAGGACCGCGGCCTGCGGCAGTTGTACGCGGTGAACCTGGATCGCTGGATCGGCATGATGGACGAGCAGTTCGTACTTGATCGCGTGCGCGCGCACGGTGGTGCCGCGGTCGGATCCGCAGGCCGCGCGCCGACCCGTAACGGGCGGGCTTCGGCCCAGTCCGGCCCGTACGGGCGGTCGAGCCAGTATCCGCACCCGCGCCAGGACGAGCAGTCCGGCCCGGTCGGCAACGGTCGCGGCACCCAGGTCGGCGGCCCGGCCGGCGGGCCGGTCGGCGGGCCGGACGGTCCCGGC
>JASHOV010000568.1 GCA_030038495.1 Streptosporangiaceae bacterium | reverse complement strand
GCCGGAGAGTTCAGCCAGCGATGTGTTTCTAGGCAGACAAAAAGAACGTCTGCCCTGCCCAGGGCACCGTGCCCGCACGGGCGGGCGGCCCGGTGCGCGGCGAGGCCGCGCCGGACGCGGCTGAGCGGCGCGCACGCCACCGCCTCGAACGTGTGCGTCGTGAGTGCCGCGATCGCGGCACTCACGACGCACACGTTGGTCCAGCGCACTGCGCGGATCAGGCAAAAGTCACAATGCGGGCGGCCGGGAGAGGACGGCGGGACGGCTAGCTCGTGACGCGGTAGACATCGTAGACACCGTCTATGGCGCGCACGGCCCGCAGCACGGCACCCAGGTGCTTGGGGTCGCCCATCTCGAAAGTGAACCGGCTGAACGCGACCCGGTCCCTCGTGGTCGTCACCGTCGCCGACAGGATGTTCACATGCTGGTCGGAGATAGACCTGGTCACGTCGGACAGCAGTCCGGTCCGGTCGAGCGCCTCCACCTGGATCGCGACCAGGAACTGGGAGCCCTCCTTCGGCGACCAGCGGACATTGACCAGCCGCTCGGCCTGTGACTCCAGCAGGTGGCTGAGGTTCATGCAGTCGACCCGGTGCACGGAGACGCCGTTCCCCCTGGTCACGAAGCCGGTGATCTGGTCGCCCGGGACCGGGGTGCAGCACTTGGACAGCCGCGCCCAGACATCCGCGGCGCCCTCGACGACCACGCCGGAATCGCCCGCGGCCGGGGCGGGACGCGGCGTCCTGGTCAGCAGGGTGGCCTCGGCCAGGTCCTCCTGGGCACCGGCGATGCCGCCGGCCGACTTGACCAGCTTGGCCACGACCGACTGCGCGCTGACGTGCCCCTCGCCAACCGCCGCGTACAGCGCGGACAGGTCGTTGTAGTGCAGCTCGGTGGCGATGGCGTTGAGCGCGTCCGCGGTCGCAAGCCGCTGCAGCGGCAGGCCCTGCTTGCGCATGGTCCGCGCGATCGCGGTCTTGCCGGTCTCGGCGGCCGCCTCCCGCCGTTCCTTGGAGAACCAGTGCCTGATCTTGTTCCTGGCCCGCGCGCTCTGCACGAAGCCGAGCCAGTCCCGGCTCGGGCCCGCGTCCTGCGCCTTGGAGGTGAAGATCTCCACCGAGTCGCCGTTGCTGAGCGCGCTTTCCAGCGGAACGAGGCGCCCGTTGACCCGCGCCCCGATAGTCCGGTGGCCCACCTCGGTGTGAATCGCGTAGGCGAAGTCGACCGGCGTCGCGCCCTGCGGCAGCGCGATTACCTCACCGCGCGGGGTGAACACGTAGACCTCGGCCGTGCCCAGGTCGAACCGCAGCGTGTCGAGGAACTCGGCCGGGTCGGCGGTCTCGCGCTGCCAGTCGACGAGCTGCCGGAGCCAGGCCATGTCGGAGGCGCTGCCGCCGGCCATCTCCTCCTTGTACTTCCAGTGCGCGGCGACGCCGTACTCGGCCCGCCGGTGCATGCCCCAGGTCCTGATCTGCAGCTCCACGGGCTTGCCCTCGGGGCCGATCACCGTGGTGTGCAGCGACTGGTACATGTTGAACTTCGGCATCGCGATGTAGTCCTTGAACCGGCCTGGCACCGGGTTCCAGCGCGCGTGCACCGTGCCGAGGACCGCGTAGCAGTCCCGCAGTGAGTCGACCAGGACCCGGATGCCGACCAGGTCGTAGATGTCGTCGAAGCCGACGTTCCTCGCGATCATCTTCTGGTAGACGGAGTAGTAGTGCTTGGGACGCCCGGTCACGGTCGCCTTGATCTTGGCGTCGCGCAGGTCCTCCTGCACGTCCTCGATCACTTCCTGCAGGAACATCTCCCGCCGGGGGGCCCGCTCGGAAACCAGCCGGGCGATCTCGTCGTAACGCTTGGGGAACAGGGTCGCGAACGCGAGGTCCTCGAGCTCCCACTTGACCGTGTTCATGCCCAGCCGGTGCGCGAGCGGGGCGAAGATCTCCAGCACCTCGCGTGACTTCTGCTCCTGCTTGGCCCGCGGCAGGTAGCGCAGCGTCCGCATGTTGTGCAGCCGGTCGGCCAGCTTGATGACCAGCACGCGGATGTCGCGGGACATCGCGACGACCATCTTGCGCACGGTCTCGGCCTGCGCGGCCTCCCCGTACTTGACCTTGTCCAGCTTGGTGACGCCGTCGACCAGCGCGGCGATGTCGTCGCCGAAGTCATGCCGCAGCTGGTCCAGCGTGTAGTCGGTGTCCTCGATCGTGTCATGCAGGAGCGCGGCGCAGATCGTCTCGTGGTTCATGCCGAGCTCGGCCAGGATCGTCGCGACCGCGAGCGGGTGAGTGATGTACGGGTCGCCGCTGCGGCGGGACTGGCCCGCGTGCATCCGGGCGGCGGTCTCGTACGCGCGCTCGATCAGCCGGATGTCGGCCTTGGGATGCGTGGTGCGGACGGTCTTGACCAGCGGCTCCAGCACCGGGTTGATCCCGCCGCCGCGAGCCGAGCCGAGCCTGGCCAGCCGGCGGCGCACGGCTGCGGCCCCGGCCGACACGTCGGCCGCCGCCTGGCCTGCGGTCGAGGGCGGGCCGATCGGCTGCCTGCGGGGTACCCGCACGCCGGATCGAGCCGGGATCTTGCTGTCGTCCCTCGCCCTGTGCGGCGCGGTACCGTCGCCACCGGCGGGAACGTCACCGGGTACCGCCGCCCTGCCGTCCGCGCGCAGCTCATCGGTGCCTGGCTGGCCTGGATCGGTGGCGGCCGGGGCGTGCTCCGACGCTGCCCGCCGCCCCGCCGACGCGGGCTTCGGCCGGCTGCTCTTGCCCGCTTTGCTCTTGCGTGGCCGGCTGGTGGTACCGCGCGGCGGCTCGCGGTCGGGCGCTCCGGGCATGCTCTCGCCCGATGCCACCCTTTCGTCCGCCTCCGGCACCTGGGTGACATCGGCCTCGGCCGCTCCGGCCGTCGCCACGTCACCGGCCACATGCGCTCCTCACGTCCGCCGTACCCTTGAGTCTATCGAGGGACGATTCAGGACGTGCCTGGCTCCGTACGTTGCGTCACACGGTGAGCAGTGCGCGTACGGGCAGCTCAGGCAGTTTGGCCCGGCCCTGGAGGAAATCTAGCTCAAGCAGCACCACTATCCCGTCCAAAGTAGCCCCGCAGCGCCGCACGAGTTCGGCAGTCGCGGCCGCCGTGCCGCCCGTGGCCAGCACGTCGTCGACGATGAGGACACGCTCGCCCGGGGCAAATGCATCGGTATGCACCTCTAGGGTGGCGGTGCCGTATTCCAGCGCGTACGACTGCGCGTAGGTCGCGGCGGGCAGCTTGCCTTGCTTGCGGACCGGGACGAAGCCCGCATTGAGCGCGTATGCCACCGGAGCGGCCAAGATGAAGCCGCGCGCCTCGATCCCGGCGACCTTGTCGACGTCGGCGTGGCCGACGGCCATCTCGGCCACCGTTGCCGCGAACGCCGGACCGTCCGCGAGCAGTGGCGTGATGTCCTTGAACACGATGCCGGGCTGCGGGTAGTCCGGAATGTCGCGGATCCGGGCGCGCAGCAGCTCGGCGATGTCGGCCGTGCCGGTACCGGCTCCGCTCATGACCTGACTCCCAGGCTCATCCCAGACACCGGTTCCGGCTTCACCGCCTACCGGCGCTTCTTCTTGCCGCTCGGGCGCCGGTTCGTTGAGCCTGGCCGCCGGGTGGGCTGCTGGCGCTGGCCCGGCTGGCGTGCCGCCGCGCCGGCGCGGCCTGCCGCTCCAGAACCTATCGTCTGGCCGGGAACGGCCGGCTGGCTGGCCGGGACCTGGTCGCCGGCTACGCCGTCGGCCGCCGCACCCGGAGAGTCGCCGTCGTCCTCAAGGTCCGAGCCCGGCAGGCTGACCGCCGAGGCCCCGGCACCGCCGTTGCCCGCCGCTGTGCCCTTGCCCGACGCTGTGCCCGCCACCGCGGCCTGCCTGGCCTTGCGGATCGCGGCCCGGCCGCCGGCGGCGCGCTGCGCGACCTGCTTGGCCAGCAGCTTGTACTGCGGGTCACGCTCCTTCAGGTCGGCCAGTACCGGCGTGGCGATGCAGATCGAGGAGTACGTGCCGGACAGCATGCCGACGAACAGGACCAGCGACAGGTCCTTCAGCTCGCCGTTGCCGAGCAGCAGCGTGCCGACGATCAGGATCGCGGTGACCGGCAGCAGGGCGATCAGCGAGGTGTTGATGGACCGGACCAGGGTCTGGTTCAGCGCCAGGTTGGCCGCCTGGCTGTAGTTGTACTTGCGGGTGCCGAGGATCGGCGCCGTATTCTCCCTGACCTTGTCGAACACGACCACCGTGTCGTACAGCGAGTAGCCAAGGATCGTGAGCAGGCCGATGACCGTGGCCGGGCTGACCTGGAAGTGCGCGAGCGCGTAGACGCCGACCGTGATCACGATGTCGTGCGCGAGCGCGACGAGCGCCGCGGCCGCCATCCGCCACTCGAACGCGATCGTCAGGTAGGCGACGATCACGATCAGGAACGCGATCAGCGCCTCGGCCGCCTTCTGCGAGATCTGCGACCCCCAGCTCGCGCTGACCGTAGTGACCGCCACTCCGCTGACGCCCCTGGGCACGTGATAGTTCGCGACAAGGGCATCCTGCACGGCGTCCGACTTGCCCGGGGTGAGCGAGCCGGTCTGGACCTGCCAGAACGACGGCTTGCCTATCGGCCTGACTTCCTGTGCGCTCGCGTCGGCGCCGCCGGTCGCCGTATTGACCACCGACTCGATCTGCGTCGCGGTCGCCTTCGGCGCTGGGAAGGTGAACTGGGAGCCGCCCTTGAAGTCGATGCTGAAGTTCAGCCCGAAGATGAGCAGCGCCAGAACGCTGACGGCCAGGATCGCGCCGGAGATGCTGTACCAGAGCTTCTTCCGGCTGACGAAGTCGAAGGAGACCTCGCCGCGGTACAGCCGGCCGGCGAAGCTGTTGTGCCGCGCCATCACGCCTCCTTCGGGGTAGCCGGGCCGGTGCCAGCCGATGCGCCGCCCGCCGAGCCGGCCGGGGCCCGCGAGCCCCGCCACGGCGAGCGCATCCCGAGCCGCTCCGGGTCGAGTCCGGACAGCTTGTGTCCCTGCCCGTAGAACTTCGTCCGCGCCAGCAGCGTAATCATCGGCTTGGTGAACAGGAACACCACGATGACGTCGACCAGCGTGCTCAGCCCGAGGGTGAAGGCGAAGGGCCGGACGTCACCGATCGCGAAGATGTACAGCAGCAGCGCCGCCAGGAACGACACCGTGTCCGAGACCAGGATCGTGCGCCGGGCCCTGGCCCAGCCGCGCTCGACCGCCGCCCGCAGCGACCTGCCCTCCCTGACCTCGTCTCGGAGGCGCTCGAAGTACACCACGAACGAGTCGGCCGTGATGCCGATCGCGACGATGAGCCCCGCGACGCCTGCCAGCGTCAGGTTGAAGCTTTCGTACCTGCTCAGCAGCACGACGGCCAGGTAGGTGATCGCCGCCGCGATGGCCAGGCTGGACACCGACACGATGGCCAGGCCGCGGTAGTAGATGAACGAGTAGATGACGACCAGGATCAGGCCGATGACGCCGGCGATGATGCCGGCCGACAGCTGCGCCGAGCCGAGCTGCGGCGACACCGCCGAGCTGTCCAGGGTCTTGAATGACAGCGGCAGCGAGCCGTACTTCAGTATGTTGGCCAGCCCGTTGGCCTGCCCCTGGCTGAAGCCGACGCCGGACGGGCCCTGGATCTCCCCGCTGGAGCTGAACGCGCTCTGGATCACCGGGGTTGACTGGATCTGCCCGTCGAGCACGACCGCGAGCGTGCCGAGCACCTGGTTGTCCGCGGTCCCGCTGCCCCCGTCGTAGAGAGTCTGCATCTGGGCGGTCGCCGCGCCGACCTTCTGCGCCACGCCGTTCTTGACGTTGAAGGCGACCACGTAGCCGGCGGCACCGCTCGGGTCCGTCTCCGCGTTGATCGAGCTGAGGTCGCTGCCCTGCAGGAGCGGGACGCTCATCGCGTACTTGTACCAGACGCCGCCGAGCTGCTGGCAGGCCACGGCCTGCTGGTTCGGGCGCGCCCAGAAGTCCGGGTTGTCCCCGTAGATCTGCCCCTGCCAGTTCTTGTCGGCGCAGTTCAGCCGGTCGAAGTCCGTGACCGTCTGCGCGTTCAGCTTGCTGGCGTCACCGGTTCCGTCGGCGGTGGTGGCCAGCCCCGACTTGCCGCTGGGGCTCGAGCTGGGGCTGGCGGACGGCGACGGCGTGGCCGTGGCCTTCGGCTTGGACGCCGAGCCCGCCAGCACGCTGGCGCCGACCGCCTGCCCCGTTCCCGCCGGACTGGAGGAGGTCTTCGGGCTGGCGGAGGTCTTCGGGCTCGGGGAGGGCTTCGGGCTGGAGGCGGGCTTCGAGCTGGACGACGGCGACGTACCGGTCGACGGGGTGCTCGATGGCGTCGGCGTGGTGCTGGTCACGGTGTTGGGCGCCTCAAGCAGCAGCTGGCGGAAGGACAGGCTCGCGGTGTTGCCGACCAGGTTCGCGACGGTCTGCGCGTTCTCGTGCGGGACCGAGACCACGATCTCGTCCGTTCCCTGCTGTACCACGCTAGCGTCGTTGAAGCCGTTGCTGCTGATGCGGCTCAGCATGATCTCGCGGGCCTTGGTCATCGAGCCCTGATCGACGGCTGCGTGGCTGTTGGGCCGGTAGGCCTGCAGGGTGATCTGCGTGCCCCAGGACAGGTCGAGGCCGAGGCCGACCTGGAACTTCTTGTGCCAGTGGCTGGGGCTGGTGATGCTGCCGCCGAGCACGGCGGCGAGCATGATGATGAGGACGACGGCCAAGGCGGCCAGTAGCCGCCCCGGCCGCGAGGTTGTCGTGCTGGGAGGAGGCACCGAAGTCTGTCTTTCGCTCGGTCGGCAGCGCCGCTGTTAGATGCTCATGTCCTCGCGGTTGCCGGACGGAGCCGACTGGTCCGCTTCGGTCTGGTCAGGACCCGTCGGGCGCAGGCCATCCGGCTCGTCGTCAGGGACGACATTCATGATGGCGCGGCGCATCATCTTGATCCGCACGCCCGGCGCGAACTCAACCAAGACGTTATCGTCGTCGCTGTCCACGATCGTTCCGTACATGCCGGCGGTGGTGCGAACCCGCGAGCCGTTCACGACCTGACGCTGCTGCTGCTGCGCCTGGCGCTGCCGGTTCCGCTGGGGCCGGATCATGACGAAGTACAGCACGCCGAAGATCAGCACGATGAAGATCAGGTAGTAGGAACTGCTGCTCGACGGCTTCGAGCTCGCGGCGAGAACCTGCGCGGCCGCGACGAGATGATGTGTCCCCATAGCTGGGACATCCTTCCAAGTTAGCGTTTGCCACTGCATCCGGAGAACGGACGGCGCGGCGCCCGGGTGCCCGGCTGCTGCGCCAATGTGGCCTGACATGGACCAACTGCCGAAGTGTAGCGGCGCTCAAGCGACGCTCCAACAGGCTACGGCGTCTGGCGAGTGATCGTGACCAGCTCGTCACTGGGTGTAACGCGCTGTAACCGCGAGTCCATCCCGTGCCTGGCAACCTGTCCCGATTAGTCAAAAAGCGTTACTTCACCATCGCGACCGGGGCCGTCGCCCGGCTGACGTGCCGATACGACCTGCCGCGGCACTGGCAGGCCCAGGTGCGCCCAGGCTGCCGGGGTGGCGACCCGGCCGCGCGGCGTCCTCGCCATCAGCCCCTCCCGCACCAGGAACGGCTCGGCCACGACCTCGACCGTCTCCGCCTCCTCGCCCACGGCCACCGCGAGGGTCGACAGCCCGACCGGGCCGCCGCCGAACTTGCGCACCAGCGCGGTGAGCACGGCGTAATCCAGCCGGTCGAGCCCGCTCTCGTCCACCTCGTACAGCTCCAGGGCGGAACGAGCGATTTCCCGAGTAATGACCCCGTTCCCGCGTACCTCGGCGAAGTCGCGCACGCGCCGCAGCAGCCGGTTGGCGATCCTGGGGGTGCCACGCGACCGGCCGGCGATCTCGTCCGCGCCGTCGTCGCGCAGCGCCACCCCGAGCAGGCCCGCCGACCGGCGTACGATCACGCCGAGCTCGTCCGGCTCGTAGAAGTCCAGGTGTGCGGTAAAGCCGAACCGGTCGCGGAGGGGGGCGGGCAGCAGCCCCGCCCGTGTCGTCGCGCCGACCAGGGTGAACGGCGCGATGTCTAGCGGGATCGCGGTCGCGCCCGGCCCCTTGCCGATCACGACGTCAACCCGGAAGTCCTCCATGGCCAGGTAGAGCATCTCCTCGGCCGGGCGGGCAACGCGGTGGATCTCGTCGATGAAGACCACCTCACCCTCGGCGAGAGTGGACAGAATCGCGGCCAGGTCGCCGGCTCGCTCGATCGCAGGCCCGCTGGTTATCCGCATCGGAGCGCCAAGCTCGGCGGAGATGATCATCGCCAGCGTGGTCTTGCCCAGGCCCGGCGGGCCGGACAGCAGCACATGATCGGGCGGCCGGCCACGGCGCATGGCTCCCTCGAGCAACAGCGACAGCTGCTCGCGGACGCGCGCCTGGCCGATCAGCTCACTCAGCCGCTTGGGCCGCAGCGCGCCCTCGATCACCCGGTCGTCGGCGTCGGCCAGCCCGGATACCAGCCGGTCCAGCTCATCGTCCCGGTCCGGCTCCTCGCTGCCGCCGGTCATGGCCGCCTCAGGGCGCGCAGCGCCGCCCGCAGGGCGACGGCGACGTCTACCTGCGGCTCAGGCCCTGTACCAGCCCGATCCGGCCCGGTCCCCGACTCGGCAGCGGTCCCGTCGCCGGCCGCGGCCGCCAGCAGGTCCGGTTCGATCGCCGCGATCGCCAGATCCGCCTCGCGTGCCTGCCAGCCCAGGCTGACCAGGCCGGCCCGCACCTGCTCGCGCCAGGGTGAGACGGCCGCGGCGGACGCGGAGCGGGCGGGCGCGGGCGCGGTCAGGCCGTCGCCTGGCGACCCGAGGCGCCCGGCCAGCTCCAGCACGATCCGCTGCGCTCCCTTCCGGCCGATACCAGGTACCGAGGTGAGCGCCGCCAGGTCCTCGGCGGCAACCGCGCGGCGCAGCGCGTCGGGGGTCAGGACGGCCAGCATGGCCAGCGCGAGCCGCGGCCCGACGCCGCTGGCGGTCTGCAGCAACTCGAAGGTGTTCCGCTCGTCGTCGGTGGCGAAGCCGTAGAGGGTGAGCGAGTCCTCCCTGACGACCAGCGACGTTGCTACTCGCGCCTGCTCGCCCGCGCGCAGGCCAGCCAGCGTGCCCGGCGCGCACTGCACCTGCAGGCCCACCCCGCCGACCTCGATGACCGCCGCATCGGGTGCGAGGGCGGCTACGGTCCCGGTCACGTGTGCGATCATTGCCCGCCTCCGGCGGCTCGCTGGGCGACGGCCAGGCGCTGCTGCGCCGAACCGCGCCACAGATGGCAGATGGCCAGCGCCAGCGCGTCGGCGCAGTCGGCAGGCCTGGGTGGGTCGGTCAGCGCAAGCAGGCGGGTGACCATCTCGGTGACCTGCAGTTTCCCGGCCCGGCCGCTGCCGGTAACCGCGGCCTTGACCTCGCTCGGCGTGTGCAGCGCGACCGGCACTCCGCGCCTGGCCGCGCAGACTATGGCGACCGCGCCGGCCTGGGCGGTGCCCATGACCGTGCGCACGTTGTGCTGGCTGAAGACCCGCTCGACGGCGACCGCGTCCGGCGTATGGCTGGCCAGCCACAGGTCCAGCTCCTGCTCCAGGGCGAGCAGCCTGGCGCCGATGTCGTCCCCGGCCGGCGTCCTGATCACCTCGGTGGCGATCAGCCGCAGCGGCCGGCCGGGCGCTCCCTCGATGACCCCGATACCGCAGC
Organism: Streptosporangiaceae bacterium; assembly: GCA_030038495.1. GTDB lineage: Bacteria > Actinomycetota > Actinomycetes > Streptosporangiales > Streptosporangiaceae > JAJYUU01. The sequence continues at coordinate 8,745 of JASHOV010000568.1, read as the reverse complement.
GGGTGAGGCCGGGATCCACGCCGAGCACGCGCATCCATCACCATCCGGCCTACGGGGGCTCCGGGGGATCATCCCCCGGGCCGGTCCTGCGAACATACGAACACCCGTTCGGCCTGCACGTTACCGCCCCGGCGGCCGCCGGGGTGCGCGGCACGCCGTCAGGCGCTGATCAGAAGTAGTCGGTCATGTAGGCAGGGCCGCAGAACGCGCAGTCCAGCGCCTCGTCGGCGGTGACATCCCCGCCGGCCGCCAGGCCCGTCCGCCGCAGTGTGGCGACGGGTACGCCGGCGAACAGGGCCGCGATCCCGCGCGCTCCGAGCCGGAGGGCGGACCCGTTGGCGGTGCCGACGGCGGGTGCCAGCTTGCCCGTGCCGCTCCCCACCTCGAGCGTCCACCGGCCCGAGTTGCCGGGCCGGGCCGCGTCGGTCAGCTCGAGCTGAACCGCCACCGCGGCATTGGCCGGGAACCCGCGCCCGTCGATGGCCTGGGCCGCGTCGACCAGCCGCAGCATCCACATCTCGCTGCGGCCCACGGCGATATCCGGCTCGCGCAGCAGCCACGTGACGGGGTCGTCCGGCGCCAGCCTGACCCTGATGGTCCTGGCCAGGCTCGCGTGCGAGGAGAGGATCCGCCAGAAGGCCCGGCTGGTCGCCGCCGAGCCCGCGGCCAGAAGGTCGGCCCGCAGCTCCTGGTGTCCGTCCGACCAGCGGTAGCTGAGGATCCCGTCGTCGGCCACGTAGGCGAAATGGTCCTCGTCATCCAGCCAGCGGGCGGCGGTATCGGCAGGCAGGCGCGTGTTCGGCCCGCGGTGCCGCAGTTCCCTGTAAACCCGGCCGAGCACCTCGACGGCCGCGGGACCGTCGCCGATCTCAGCGGGCCGAAGTCCCGCAGCGTCCTCGCCGGCGCCGGCCCCGCCGTCCAGCGCCGGATCGGGGCCCGCCAGAGCGGTCAGGGCCCGGGCCGGGATCGACGCCTCGTACAGGCCGCCCGCGTTCTCCCAGCCGAGCGAGCGGTAAATCGGCAGTGTCGACGGATACAGGGTGGACACCGGGTACCCGTGCCTGGCGATCTCGGCCAGCAGCTCGGTCATCAGCGCCCGGCCGACCCCGCGGCCGCGCTCCTCGGGCGCCACCTTGACCCCCGCCACGCCGGCCATTGGCATGGACCGGCCATGCCACCACTGCCGCATGCGGAAATAGCGGGCGCTGGCCACCAGGCGGCCGCCGTCGAAGGCACCGAAGATCTCGCCGGCGTCGACGCTCGCCTGCACGCTGGCCTGCCATCTCGGCCTGTCGCCGGCCGGGATCACGCCGAAGGCCCGGCGGCGCAGGGCAAACTCCGGCTCGAGATCGTCGGCCCGGGTGAACGGGCGGATTTCCAGACCGCTGCCTGTCACCGGCAGCCCCCTCTTACCTCAGACAGCACCGTCACCGACTGCGCTGTCACGGGCAGGCCCAGCGGATCGGGCAGGTCAGCCGAGCCTCTCCATGATCTCGTCCGAGACCGAGTAGTTGGCATACACGTCCTGCACGTCGTCGGAGTCCTCGATGGCGTCGATCAGCCGGAACACCTTCTTGGCGTTCTCCTCGTCGAGCGGCACCTCAACCGAGGGCAGGAAGGCCGCCTCCGCCGACTCATATTCAATGCCTGCCGCCTGCAGTGCGGAGCGCACGGTGACCAGGTCAGTTGCCTCGCTGACCACCTCGAAGGACTCGCCAAGATCGTTAACCTCCTCGGCGCCGGCATCCAGCACGGCGCTCAGAACGTCATCCTCGGTGATACCCCCGGACTTGCCGACGATCACAACACCCTTGCGGTTGAACAGATAAGAGACCGAGCCAGGGTCCGCCATGGTCCCGCCGTTGCGGGTGAGCGCGGCGCGGACCTCGGCGGCGGCCCGGTTCCTGTTGTCGGTGAGGCACTCGACCAGCACCGCGACGCCGCCGGGCGCGTAGCCCTCGTAGTGGACGTTCTCATAGGCGGCACCGCCGGCCTCCAGGCCCGCGCCCCTGCGCACTGCCCGGTCGATGTTGTCGTTGGGCACCGAGCTGCGCTTGGCCTTCTGGACGGCGTCGTACAGGGTCGGGTTGCCGGCCGGGTCGGGCCCGCCGCTGCGCGCGGCGACCTCGATGTTCTTGATCAGCTTCGCGAACAGCTTGCCTCGCCTGGCATCGACCACGGCCTTCTTGTGCTTGGTGGTAGCCCACTTGGAGTGGCCGCTCATGCCCGATCCCTCACCATGTCGACGAACATCTCGTGGATGCGCCAGTCCGGGGTCAGCTCGGGGTGGAACGAGGTGGCGAGCGCCCGACCCTGACGAACGGCGACGATCCTACTCGTGCCCGGATCGGTGGCGAGAATCTCGACGCCAGGACCGACGTCCTCGACCCACGGAGCGCGAATGAATACGGCTCGAAAAGGGCCTCCGGCCAGCCCGCCGATGTCGAGGTCGCGCTCGAAGGAGTCCACCTGGCGGCCGAACGCGTTCCTGCGGACCGTCATGTCGACGCCGCCGAGAGTCTCCTGCCCGGAGGCCGGGTCAGGCAGCCGGTCCGCGAGCATGATCATCCCGGCGCAGGACCCGAAAACCGGCATTCCATCGGAAATGCGCTTCCGCAGCTGGTCGGCCAGGCCGAAAATGTCGATCAGCTTCCAGATCGTCGTCGACTCCCCGCCGGGGATTACCAGGCCCTCGGCCCGGTCCAGCTCCTCGGGACGCCGCACGGCAGCGGCATCGGCGCCCGCCGCGGTCAGTGCCCGGATGTGCTCGGCAACGTCTCCCTGCAGCGCGAGCACGCCTACTTGCGGGCGCGGCTTCGCCGCCCCCGCCGTCGGTTGAGTTACCTGGAAGGCCTGCGGGCGCGGCTTCGCCGCCCCCGCCGTCGGCTGTGTGGCCTGCTCGGCTCGCGGGCGCGGCTTCGCCGCCATCACCAGCCGCGGCCGGCGTACCGCTGCTCGGGCGCGAGCTCATCCAGGTTGATCCCCACCATCGGCTCGCCCAGGCCGCGCGAGACCTTCGCGATCACGTCAGGGTCGTCGTAGAACGTGGTGGCCTTCACGATCGCGGCGGCCCTGGCCGCCGGGTCACCCGACTTGAAGATGCCGGATCCGACGAACACGCCGTCCGCTCCGAGTTGCATCATCATCGCCGCGTCGGCCGGCGTGGCGAGGCCGCCCGCGGTGAACAGCACGACCGGGAGCTTTCCGGCGGTGGCCACCTCGGCCACCAGCTCGTAGGGGGCCTGCAGGTCCTTGGCGGCGCTGTAGAGCTCCTCCTGCGACAGTCCGGCCAGCTTGCGGATATCGGCCCGGATCGAGCGCATGTGCCGGGTCGCCTCGACCACGTTCCCGGTGCCGGCCTCGCCCTTGGACCTGATCATCGCGGCACCTTCAGTGATGCGCCGCAGCGCCTCGCCCAGGTTGGTCGCGCCACACACGAACGGCACCGTGAACTCCCATTTGTCCACATGGTGTGCCTCGTCGGCGGGGGTCAGCACCTCGGACTCGTCGATGTAGTCGACGCCGATGGCCTGCAGTACCTGGGCCTCCACGAAGTGACCGATCCGGCACTTGGCCATGACCGGGATCGAGACTGCGCCGATAATGCCGTCGATCATGTCCGGATCGCTCATCCTGGCCACGCCGCCCTGGGCTCGGATGTCGGCCGGAACCCGCTCCAGCGCCATGACCGCGACCGCCCCGGCATCCTCGGCGACCTTTGCCTGCTCGGGCGTGACAACGTCCATGATCACGCCGCCCTTGAGCATGTCGGCCATGCCGCGCTTGACGCGGCTGGTGCCCTTCGCCGCGCCCGGGGCAGTTGCCCTGGGGGCAGTCGCCCTCGCGCTCGCTGTACCTTCGGGCGAATTATGGACAGACACGGCAAACCTCACTCGCTAGCTGCTTCCGTTATTGTCTCCATCGTAGATGGTCACCCCGGCCGGGCCCGCCGCCAGCAGGCGGTTAGTGCTACCGGCTCGTACGGGAAGCGCTTCGCGCCGACCGCATCCCGCCCGATTCGGCGGAACCTGGCCCCCGGCCAAGATCAGATGTAGAGTTCGGGGGCTGACGGCCCTCGAACACTACCGCTAAGCGCGAAGCTGACCGGCGCTGAACGATTAGCTGGTCAGGTGGGGCAGGTCGGCACCGGGGCCGGCCCCGCCGGCGGGCGCCAGCGAGTCGTCAATCTCGAAGAACTCCGGCATCGCCGCCCGGCCCGCGAGCCGGAGTATCCGCACCAGCCAGCGCCGCCGCGCGACGAGCGTGGCGGCCACCGCGTCGTTGTAGAACTTCCGGGCCAGGAACACCTGATGAGAAGCGCTTTCCAGTTCGCCGAGCAGTTCCTCCGCGCCCTCACGCCCGGCCAGCAGCGCCATGAAGTCGGGCTGGCTGAACACCGCGCGCAGCGCCCTGGTCAGGTCGCTTTCTGGCATCTCCTGAGCCGACTGGGCCGACCTCGCATCATGAGCCGCACCGGCCAGCAGCACGCTCGTCGCCGGATCAAGCAGACCCGAGGAGGCCAGCTCGAGCGCGACCGAGCTGCGCCGGACCAGGGCCGCATCCAGCGCGAACCTGGCCGCCTCAAGCCGGGCATGGAGCCGGTCCAGGCGCCCGGCGCGCCAGGAGATGTAGACGCCCACGCAGGCCACGACCGCGATGACGACGATGCTGATCATCGGTGTCATTGCCCAGCGGCCTCCGGCATCACAGGCATCACAGCGCCACGGGCATCGCGGACCTCACGGGCCGCGGGCCATGCCCGGCGATCGTCAACAGCAAGCCAATCTCACAGCGACACTGCCACGCGCCCGGTTGCCGGCGCAACGGCCTGGTATACCCGCAGCACGTCACGGGCCACCACCGACCAGTCGAACTCGCGGACCGCGAGCGCCGCGGCCTTGGACAGCGAGGCCCGCCGCGCCGGGTCGTCAAGCAGCCGCCCGGCCGCCCGGGCGAGTGCGGCTGGGTCGCCGGTCGGGAACAACTCCCCGGCCTCGCCGCCGCGCAGCACCTGCCGGAACGCCTCCAGGTCGCTGGCCACGATTGGCGCGCCGGAGGCCATTGCCTCGACCAGCACGTAGCCGAAGCTCTCCCCGCCGGTGTTCGGGGCGCAGAACACGTCCACCGAGTGCAGCATCCGGACGCGGTCGTCGTCGCTGACCTGCCCCAGCAGCACCACCCGGTCGCGCAGCCCGGCGGGCACCTGGTCCAGCACCTCGCCGGCGTCGCCGCGCCCGGCGATCAGCAGCCTCAGCTCGGGCCGCTCGGGCGCCATCAGGGCGAACGCCGCCAGCAGGATGTCCAGCCCCTTCCTGGGCTCGTCCATGCGGCCGAGGAAGCCGAGCGTGCCGCCGTTTCCGGGGAAGCCGGCCGTGCTGGCCTGGCCGGCGAAGCCGGGGAGCGGCTCGGCCTTCTGGTAGCGGTTCACGTGCAGGCCGTTCGGGATGAGCACCGCGTCGCCGCCGAGGTGCTCGACCAGGGTGGACCTGGCCGCCTCGGCCACGGCGATCCGCCCGCTGATCTTTTCCAGGGCCGAGGCCAGGATCGGCTGGGCGGCGTGCAGCGCACGGGAGCGCGGCATCGCCGCGTGCAGGGTGGCGACGATCGGGCCGTCGGCGGCCCAGCAGGCCAGCAGGGACAGGCTCGGCGCGGCCGGCTCGTGCACGTGCAGTACGTCGAAGTCGCCATCCTTGAGCCAGCGCCGCACCCGCCCGGCCGACAGGAAGCCGAAGGCCAGCCTGGCTACCGACCCGTTGTAGGGGACGGGAACGGCGCGCCCGCCCCGGACGACGTAGTACGGCAGCTCGGCGTCGTCGTCGGCGGGTGCGATGACCGACACCTCGTGCCCTAGCTCGATGAGCGCCTCGGCGAGGCCGCTTATGTGCTCGCGGACCCCGCCTGGCACCTCCCAGTCATAGGGACAGACAAGCCCTATCCTCATGGCGCTTCCTGACCACTGAGCTGACCGCCCGTAAGTTCACCATTTCCCTGGCCGTTCCTGGCTGCCCTGGCCGCGGCCCGAGCCTGCCGCTCCGGATCTAGGTCGGCCACGAACACCCGCTGCAGCATGAGCCAGTCATGCGGGTGCTCGCGGATGCCGCTCTCGAAGAACCGGGCGACGTCTTGGGTCATCGCAGCGATCTTCTGCGATCGGGTGCCCTCGGAGGGCTGCTGGATCTCCGCGCCAATCCTGACGCCCCAGCCGTCCTCCTCAAACCACAGCGTAGCGGGAACCAGCGCGGCGCCGGTAAGCACGGCTAGCGCAGCAGCTCCGCCCATCATCTTGGCCTTCTCGCCGAAGAACTCAACTTCGATGCCACTCCCGGTGACATCACGGTCGGCCGGCAGAATGACGATCTTCCCGGCCCGCAGTCTCTCCGCAAGTATCCCGAATGGGCGGACTCCCCCGCTAGCAGGTAGCACCTCCATGCCCAGGCCCTCACGGAACGTAACGAAACGCTCGTACAGTGACTCCGGCTCGAGCCGCTCCATCACCGTGGTGAAGGAGCCTGCCCCCTTCGTGATGATCCATGCGCCCGCCTGGTCCCAGTTGCCCATATGGGGCAGGGCGATCACGAGGCCGCGGCCGGTAGCGACGGTCTCCATGATCTGCTGGGCGGCGCCGTGCTCGTCGTGCATTCCGTCGACAAGCCGCTCGACCGGCAGGATCGGCAGCCGGAAGACCTCCAGCCAGTACCTGGCATAGTTCCGCATGACGCCGCGCGAGGCGTACCGCAGCACCTTGCCGTCCACGTCGGCGCCCAGGACACGGACCAGGTTGGCCTCGAGCACTCGGACCCGTGCTCCCTGCCGCCGCCAGGCCATGTCGGCGAAGAACTGGAAGGCACCGGCCGCCCAGCTTTCTGGCAGCTTGCATACCAGGCTCCAGCCCAGGCCGTATCCGGCGCTGACGATCCTGTCCTTGAGTCCCGGCATCCTTACCCTCCAGGCCGACCTTGCCGGTCGCCGGGCGTCTCCGCGGTGTGCGCTGCGGCCAGTTGCGCGGCCGACCGGCGCGCGGCTAGCACCCGCTGGCCGAAGGTGAAGGCACTGACGGCAGCCAAAACCCAGAGCCCAACGGGAAGGACATACGGTACGCCAAGACCCGCCAGGCCCGTAGCCACAAGCCCGATAAGTAGCCTTTCGGTGCGTTCTGCGAAGCCGACATCGCAGCTCAGGCCCAGGCTCTCCGCGCGCGCCTTCGCGTAGGACACAAGCGCGCCCGCGACCAGGCAGAACAGCGACACCGCCGCCAGCACCCGGTCGTGCCCGCCGCGCACGAAGTAGATCGCCAGACCGGAGAAGACGGCGGCATCGGCGATGCGGTCCAGCGTCGAGTCGAGGAATGCACCGAATTTGCCGGTTGTGCCCTTGATCCGCGCCAGCGTCCCGTCGAGCATGTCGCAGAACACGAAGAGCGTGCACACGACCACGCCGACGAACAGGTGCCCGGTGGGAAAGAAGATCAGCGCGCTGGCGGACATGCCGATGGTCCCGACGATGGTCACCGCGTTTGGCGTGATCGGGGTGCGGGCGAGGGCCTGGCCTACCGGCGTGAGCAAGCGGCCGAGCGCGGGGCGCAGGACTTTCAGCATGGCGGCTTGATCTTACTGGCGTGTGCCCTAGGCACCGGACCCGTGGAGCCAGCACTGAGCCCACCCGCCGGAACAGGGCGTAACCCTCGCCCACGCGGAGCAAGCGCACAAACTGAGCGGGGCCGGCGGCTCACACCGGCCCCGCTCAGTGCCGATTCCGGCCAGGGGACTTGTGGGATGACGACAGTCAGGTAAAGGCTGGGCGTGCAGCAGTTGAACACCTAAGGCAGGAGACCCGAGGTCCCTTTAGCAGATCACAAGCCCAGGAGGCGATGCAGATGCCGGAAAAGACGCACGCACCCGGAGCCGCCGGCCGGACATCACCGGCCGGCCAGCCCGAGAGCGTAAGGAACGTGGTGCTGGTCGGCCACTCAGGTGCAGGTAAGACAACTCTCGCCGAGGCCCTTCTGGTCACGACCGGGGCCATACAGCGCGAGGGCCGAGTTGAGGACGGCAGCACGGCCAGCGACTTTGACGAGGTCGAGATCCGGCAGCAGCGCTCGGTCAACCTGACGCTCGTGCCCCTGGTGCACGGCGGCGTGAAGGTGAACCTCCTGGACACGCCCGGCTATGCCGACTTCACCGGTGACCTGCGGGCTGGCCTTCGGGCGGCCGACGCGGCGCTGTTCACGGTCTCGGCCACAGACGGGGTTGACGGGCTGACGAAGATGCTCTGGGACGAGTGCGCCTCGGTCGGCACGCCACGGGCGGTGGTCATTACCAAGATCGACCACCAGCGCGGCGACTTCGACGACGCCCTCGCCGCCTGCCGGGACGCGTTCGGCGACTCGGTAGCGCCGCTTTACCTGCCGGTGAGCGACGGCCAGGGCGGGGTGCAGGGCCTGATCGGACTGCTCTCGCAGAAGTTCTACGACTACTCCGGCGACAGCAGGTCCGAGGCCGGTATCCCGGCCGCCGACGCGGATCGGGTCGAGGAGGCACGGGGCTCGCTAATCGAGGCGATCATCCAGGAAAGCGAAGACGAGACCCTGATGGACTCCTACCTTTCCGGTGAGGAGATCGAGGTCAAGGGACTCATCGAGGACCTGGAGAAGGCGGTCGCTCGCGGCACTTTCTACCCGGTGCTGGCGACCTCCGCGCCGCACCACATTGGCATGGAAGAACTGCTCGAGGTGGTCACGCAGGCGTT
>JASHOV010000567.1 GCA_030038495.1 Streptosporangiaceae bacterium | reverse complement strand
TAGCCCGGAGCCGGGCGTTGACAGGCAGTGCGGCGGTACTAGCCGGAATAGGTCGGCGCGTGCTGCATTCGGTCACGAGTTGCCTCCTGACGCGAGGTGCACCCGGCGCGACACAGGCGCACGACTGGTAGAACGCTTGCCTGCTGCGGACGGACGACGTCAGTCGGGCCGACTACCCGATCACGGGCAGGTCGTAGACACGCCTGATGCTGCTGCCGAGGCGGGTGATGTCGGCACCATAGACGTGGATCGAGATCGCGACACTCTGCCCGCTGTTGCGCACCCGGTGGATGTCGCCGGGCGGGGCGAAGCCGCTGACCTCGCCCAGGCTGTTCTGGCTGCGGCCGACCTCGGCCAGGTGAGCTCCGTCCGCCGACAGCATGTACAGCTGCTCGTACTCGGCTCCCTGGACGACGCCGAACACGCACCAGGTCACGTGGTCGTGGATCGGGGTGACCTGCCCCGGCCGCCAGACCATCGCGGTGACCGAGAACGAGCCGTCGGGCTCTGTGTGCAGGACATGGCAGCGGTAGTCGTCGGGGTCCCCGGCTCGCTCGTCCGCGGTGAGGACGTCAGGACCGGGCAGGTGCACGCGGAGCTCGCGCGCGACGAGATCCGCGGTCTGCTGCCAGTCGGCGTGCTGCCGGGTCGCGGTCCTGATGGCCTCGACCAGGTCGGCAGGACAGCGCGTTCGTACCGGCATGATCACCGTCATGGCGTGCCTCCTGCCCCTCTCGCGGATCGATGCATCACTTCGGTCTACCCCAGCCTAGGGAGTTATCCCGGCCGGGCTCCAATGCCAATACGCCATGAATTTCATAGAGATCAGGTATGGATTAAAAACCCCGCCGGCACCGGCTGCCGGGCTGGCAGGATGCCGCCATGGGCTCGCTGATGCTGCTGGACTCCGCCTCCATGTACTTCCGGGCCTTCTACGGCGTCAAGGAGACGATGACCGCGCCAGACGGGACCCCGGTCAACGCCGTGCGCGGCTTCATGGACATGATCGCGCGCCTGGTCCGGGCCCGGCGCCCGGAGCGCCTGGTCGCCTGCCTGGATAACTCCTGGCGGCCGGCCTTCCGGGTGGCCGCGATCCCGTCCTATAAGGCGCACCGGGCGAACCCCGATGGCTCGGAGCAAGTCCCGGACGACCTGAATGTCCAGATTCCAGTGATCCTGGCGGTGCTCGCCGCCGCGGGCATCCAGACCGCCGGGGCGGACGGCTACGAGGCCGACGACATCATCGGGACGCTGGCCGCCGGGTCCAGCCAGCCGGTCGAGGTAGTCACGGGGGACAGGGACCTGTTCCAGGTCGTCGACGACGCCCGGCAGGTGCGGGTGGCCTACATCGGGCGGGGAGTCGCGAACCTGGAGATCTTCGACGAGGCCGCCGTTACCGCGAAATACGACATACCCGGTAAGTCCTACGCCGACTTCGCGGCCCTGCGCGGGGATCCGAGCGACGGGCTGCCCGGCGTGCCCGGAGTCGGCGAGAAGACGGCCGCCGCGGTGATCCGGGTGTTCGGATCCGTCGAGGGCATACTCGCGGCGCTGGACGCGGGCCACGGCGGTTTCCCGCCCGGCAGCCGGGCGAAGCTGGCCGCAGCCCGTGCCTACCTGGACGTCTGCATGCCCGTGGTGAACGTCGCCACCGACGCGCCGGTGCACCCCGAGGGCGGCACGCTGCCGTTCGTGCCGCCGGAGCCGGGGCGGATCGCCGACCTGGACCAGCGTTACGACCTAGGTTCCTCCCTCGGCCGGATGCTGTCGGCACTCGCGGCCGATCCTGCTTAGCGGCGCCGATCCTGCTGAGGGCCGTCGGCCGGCGGCGACGCGGAACCCGCTGGAGAGCCGGCTTCCTCGCGCTCCAGTACCTGCAGCGCTACCAGGCAGGTGTCGTCCTCCGGATCGGTCGAGCCCAGCGCCCGGAGCGCGGCGGTGAGTGCCAGCTCGGGGTCTGTGATCTGCCGTACGGCCTGCAGGAGCACGTCCAGGCCCTCGTCCAGGTGCCGGTCCCTGCGCTCCACCAGCCCGTCGCTGTACATCAGCAGCAGATCGCCCGGCTGGAGCTGCACGGTGGCGGCGGCGTAGCTGCACCGGCTCGCGCCCAGCAGGATGCCGTCGGGCTGCGGCAGCGGCCGGGCCCACGGGCCGCGGACCAGCACCGGCGGCGGGTGCCCGGCCTGCGCCCAGGTGAACATGTGGCTGACCGGATCGAAGTAGCCGGCTACCACCGATGCGGTGTGCTCGGGCCCGACGTGCAGGGCCAGATCGTTGAGCCAGCCGACGAGCTGCTCGGGCGGTGCGCCGGTAATCGACAGTCCGGCCAGCGCGCCGCGCAGCCTGGCCATCCCGGCCGCGGCCGCCAGCCCGTGGCCGGCGACGTCGCCGATGGCGAGCAGCACCCGGTGGTCGGGCAGCTCGGCGGTGATGTACCAGTCGCCGCCCACCCGGCTCGCGCTGGAGGCCGGCAGGTACCTGACCACGGCCCGCAGGCCCGGCAGCGCGAACGGCTCGTCATGGAGCGGCAGGATAGCCCGCTGCAGCTCCAGCGTTACGTGCCGCTGCATGGCCAGCTCGGCCGAAAGCCTGGCGCTGCTGCCGCGCGCAGAATCAGCCGCCGTACCCGGGCGGCCCGCAGCTGCCTGCACTGTCTCGGTGGTCAGCATGGTTCGTCGGAACTACATCGCTGTTCACCTAGCGTGGGGCATGTCCGCCGTCCTGTCTAGATACCGTCGTGTCTAGATGCGCGCGGTCGAGGTCCCGGACCGTCTCGATGCGGGAGAAGGTCCGCCAGGATGAGAAAATGCGCGGACAGGGCTGTGCCGCCGCAAGGCAGTGCCGCCCGGCTAGCCGCGACAACGCTGGAGGACACCATGGCATCGCGCGAACCCGTCCCGGCCGAGCTCTACCCGCCGACGCGCCTGGCGCAGGTCAGCGCGGCGACGGCCAGAGCGGGCCTGGACGCGCTGCTGCTCACGCCCGGCCCTGACCTGCGGTATGTGACCGGCTACGACGCGCACCAGCTGGAGCGGCTGACCTGCCTGGTGGTACCCGCGCAGGGGGACCCGCTGCTGATCGTCCCGCGGCTGGAGCTCCCGGCCGCGCAGGCGTCGCCTGCGGGCGCGCTGGGGATCGAGATGCGGGGCTGGGAGGAGACTGACGACCCGTACGCGCTGGTCAGGGCCCGTCTCGGGCAGCCGGAGCGGGTAGGACTCTCGGACCGGATGTGGGCGCTGATGGTCCTGCGGCTGCGGACCGCCCTGCCGGGTGCCGAGCAGCTACTGGCCAGCGCAGCGCTGCGGGAGCTCAGGGCGCGCAAGAGCGCGGCCGAGGTGGCGGCGCTGCTAGCCGCCGGCGAGGCCATCGACCGGGTGCACGCGAGTGTGCCGGAGTGGCTGCGGCCCGGCCGGTCCGAGGAGCAGGTCGCGGCCGACATCAGCGACGCGATCATCGCCGAGGGGCACGCGCGCGTGGACTTCGCCATCGTCGGATCGGGACCGAACGGCGCCAGCCCGCATCACACCGCGGGCGACCGGGTCCTGCGGTCCGGCGATCCTGTGGTCGTCGACATCGGCGGCACCATGCCGAGCGGGTACTGCTCGGACTGCACGCGGACCTACGTGATCGGCGAGCCCCCGGCCGACTTCGCCGCCTACTACCAGGTGCTGCAGGAAGCGCAGGAGGCCGCCTGCGCCGCGGTCCGGCCCGGCGTCGCCGCCGAGGCAGTCGACGCGGCCGCGCGCGAGCCCATCGCCGCGGCCGGATACGGCGATTACTTCGTGCATAGGACCGGGCACGGCATCGGCCTGGAGTCACACGAGGATCCGTACATCGTCGCGGGCAACACCGAGCCGCTCGAGCCGGGCTATGCGTTCTCGGTCGAGCCCGGCATCTACCCCGGCCCGCACGGTGCCAGGATCGAGGACATCGTCGTGTGCACCGCTGACGGCTTCCAGCGCCTGAACAACGTCACGCGCGACCTCGTGGTGGTGCCGGGATGACGGTGTCGGGAGGAGCCGGGCTCGGCGTGGACCGCGAGAGCAGGGACGAGACCACGGCGGCGCTGTTCGAGCTGACCAGGGACCTGGCCACAGCCGAGGTGGCACCGCGCGCTGCGGCGGGCGAGCGCGATGGCATCTTCCCCAGGGACATATTCCGCCTGCTGGGGAACGCGGGCCTGCTCGGCCTGCCGTATCCGGAAGATCTCGGCGGCGGGGGCCAGTCGTATGAGACCTACCTGCAGGTGGTCGAGGAGCTGGCCACTGCCTGGCTGGCGGTCGGGCTCGGCGTGAGCGTGCACACGCTCACGTGCTTCCCGCTGGTCACCGCGGGCACGACCGAGCAGCGGGAGAAGTGGCTGCCCGACATGCTGGGCGGCGGCCAGCTCGGTGCCTACTGCCTGTCCGAGCCCGGCAGCGGGTCGGACGCGGCAGCCCTGCGCACCCGGGCCGACCGCGACGGCGACGAGTTCGTGATCGACGGCGTCAAGGCCTGGATCTCGCATGGCGGGCAGGCCGACTTCTACACGCTGTTCGCCCGGACCTCCGGGCAGCATGACGGGCCGGGCCGGGCAACCGGGATCTCCTGCCTGCACGTACCCGCCCAGACGCCGGGTGTCTGCGCCGGGCCCGCCGAGCACAAGATGGGCATGCGCGGCTCGGTCACGGCTCAGATGATCTTCGAGGGGGCCCGGGTTCCGGCCGGGAACCTGGTCGGCGAGGTCGATCGGGGCTTCAGGATCGCGCTGGCGGCGCTGGACGCCGGGCGGCTCGGAATCGCGGCCTGCGCGACGGGCGTTGCCCAGGCCGCACTGGACGTGGCCGTCGAGTACGCCGGCCAGCGGCGGCAGTTCGGCCAGCCGATCATCGACTTCCAGGGCCTGCAGTTCATGCTGGCGGACATGGCTACCGCCGTCGCGGCCGCCCGCGCCCTGTACCTGGCGGCGGCCAGGCGCAAGGACGCGGGTAAGCCGTACGGCCAGCAGGCAGCGATGGCCAAACTGCTGGCCACCGACACCGCGATGAAGGTCACCACCGACGCGGTGCAGGTGCTCGGCGGGTACGGGTACGTGGAGGACTTCCCGGCCGAGCGGCTCATGCGCGAGGCCAAGGTGCTGCAGATCGTGGAGGGCACCAACCAGATTCAGCGCATGGTGATCGGCCGGTCCCTGGCCCGGCACGGCTGAGGAGCCGCGCCTACGGGCGGGCCGGGTCGGCCCGCCCGGCCGATGCAGGCGTCAGCGGAATGACCCGGCGGTCAGGCCGGACACGATCCGCCGCTGGGCGAAAAGGACAAGCAGCGCGATCGGCAGTGAGATGATCACCACCGCCGCGTCGATCAGGTTGTAGTAGGTCTGGTACGGACTCTGGCCGAGCGACACGATCGCTACCGTCGCGGTGTAGCGCGACGGGCTGGTCATGAACGACAGGGCCAGCAGGAAGTCGTTCCAGGTCAGCATGAACGCCAGGATTGCGGTGGTGAACACGCCCGGCATCGCGACCGGCACGATGATCTTGCGGAGCGTGTTCAGCCGGGTGCTGCCGTCTACCAGGGCCGCCTCCTCCAGCGACCTTGGGATCTGGGAGAAGTAGCTCGACATCAGGAACGTCGCCAGCGGCAGCGTGTAGATCAGGTCGGCGATGATCAGGCCGGGGTAGCTGTCCAGCAGGCCGAGCCGGCGGTAGACGGTGAATAGCGGCCCGACCATGGCGATGACAGGGAAGAAGTTCGCCACCAGGATGAAGGCGAGGAACGCCGGCTTGAACCTGATGTTCGTGCGGGACAGAGCGTAGCCTGCCAGCGCGGCGAGCACCACGGTGATGATCGTCGCGCAGCCGGCAACCAGGATGCTGTTGAGCAGCGGCCGGATGAAGTCCTGCTGGGTGAAGTCGTCGATGTAGTTGGAGAACGTCACGTGGCCGGGCAGCAGGCTGGTGGTGCCGGCGCTGATCTCCTGCGGCGTCTTCAGCGAGGTGTCGATGATCCAGTAGAACGGGAACAGGCTGACGATCACGAAGATCGCCAGCAGCAGGAAGAAACCCGTCCGCCGGGCCAGCCGCCCCGGAGTGGCGGCGCGGGCCTGGCGGCGGATCGGCCGGCGCCAGGCCGCCTCGGTTGTCGCGGTCATGCTCGCCTCCTCAGACCGTCTGCTCGGTTCGGAACACGAGCCGGTAGATCTGTGCGATCACCAGGGCCATGACGACCAGCGCCACGGAGACCGCCCCGCCGTAGCCGTAGTCGAACAACACGAAGAACGCCTTGTAGTTCAGGTAGGCGAGCACGTCGGTGGACGTGCCGGGACCGCCGCTGGTCATGATGTACACGACGTCGAAGATGAGGAACGACTGCAGCGTGCGGAAGATGAGCGCCACCATCAGCGCGGGCTTGAGCAGCGGCAGCGTCAGCCGGCGGAACGTATTCCAGGCGTTCGCCCCGTCGATCTTGGCCGCCTCGTAGATGTCGGCCGGGATCACCTGCAGCCCGGCCAGCAGCACGATGGCTATGAACGGAGTGTTGCGCCAGGCGTCGGCGATGAGGATCGCGGCCCACGCCGTCCAGGTGCTGTCCAGCCAGGTCGTGGTGGCCAGCGGCAGGTGCAGCTTGGTCAGGAGGAAGTTCACGAATCCCTGCTGCGGGTCGAACATCGTCCGCCACAGCTCCGCGGAGACGACCGTCGGGACCGCCCACGGGATGAACACCGCCGCCCGGACCAGTCCGCGGCCGCGGAACGGCTTGTTCAGCGCCAGCGCGATGCCCAGGCCGATGAGGGTCTCCACGATGACCGACACCACGGTGAACAGCAGCGTGTGCACCAGCGCGGGCACGAACTGGTTGTCGGAGACCAGCTTGGCGTAGTTGGACAGGCCGGCCCAGGCGCCCAGTGGCGGCAACAGGTAGTTGACGTGGTGGAGGGAGTTCCAGACGTTGTAGCCGAGTGGGTAGGCGGTGATCAGCAGCAGCACGATCAGCAACGGCGCGACCAGCGCGTAGCCGAACCGCCGGTCCCGTGCCAGCAGCGCGTGCCGGGGGCGCTGCCCCGCCCGGGACGGAATCCCGGACGGGGCAACGGACTGCGGGGTAGCCGTCACGGCCGGCTCACCCGGTCGAGAACAGCTGCTGGACGGTCGGTGCCGTGGATCCCAGCTCCGAGGACGCCGAGCCCTGGCCGCTCAGCACGGCGGAGATCATTGTCTGCAGCGCGCTGGAGATGGCGGGATAGACCGGCGTGACCGGCCGGGGCGTCACCACCGCGTAGACCGCCTTCTCGTCGGAGTAGTACGGCGCGGCCTTGTACAGCGTGGAGTTGTAGGCGGCGGTCACCGACGGCGGGTCGCCGGCGTTGATCGCGCGGGTGTCCTGAGCCCCGATGCTGGTCAGGTACTGGATCAGCTCCCAGGCGGCGGCCTTGTGCGAGCTGCGGGCGTTGATCGCGAGGTCGTCTCCGCCCAGCGAGGACTGCGGCGTCGCGCTCGGGAACGGGATCCACCCGGTCTTGTTGTAGACCGCCGGGTAGACCGGCTTGCCGCCGGAGGTGGACTCGGACAGCTGGAAGATGTACGGCCAGTTCAGCGCGAACGGCGTCTGCCCGGACAGCCACGCCGCCTGCACGTTGGACTCCTCCCAGCCGGTGACGGCCGACGGCGCGATGTCGTAGGTGTGGATGGCGTCATACATGAAGTTCAGCGCCGCGACGTTCGCCGGCGTGTCGATGTTCTTCAGGTCCTTCAGCCCGATCTGAGCGCCGAAGCTCTGCCACGCGGTGACCGAGCCCTCGTACTGAGCGCCCTCGAACGCCAGCCCCTCCTTCAGGCTCTTGTTCGTGGCTACGGCGGACTTGGCCTCGCTGACCAGCTGTGAGATCGAGGTCGGCGGCGTCTTGATCATCGAGGTGTTGTAGTAGAGGCCCTCGGCGTTAATGAACCACGGCATCGCGTACGTCCCGCCGTTGTACGAGCCGGTCGCCATCTGGCCGGCGAAGAACGAGCTGGTGTCGGGCTTGTACGAGGACAGGTTGGCGATCCAGCCGGATCGCGCGAATGTCGACGGCCAGGTGACGTCGGTCGTGACGAGGTCCGGGGTGGACGAGCCCGCGATGAAGTAGTGCTCAAGCTGCTGCTCGGCCACGTCGGACGTCGGCGACAGCGACAGGATGGTGACCTTGATGTTGGGGTGCAGCTTCTCGAACGCGGCCACGGCCGCCTGGGTGGCTGTGCCCTCGGTGCCCAGGCCCTGGGTGGCGAATACGATCGTCTGCTTGGCGCTCGCACTGACCTGCGAGCTCGACGAACTGGGCGAGCTGCCGCAGGCGGCAAGCCCGGCGGCTAATAGACCGCCTGCGGCGAGCGCCGCAAGTGACCTGCGCGGTACTGCTGTCGGCCACATCGGCATGGTGGCCACCTCCCTTAATCGGAGCGGATGATCTGCCGTAGCTCTGCGGAAAGCTGACTGAGGGTCGCGCTGACGGACTGCTTCTGCGCGAGCGCCTGATGCACGGCGCTGGAGATCGCGAGCGTGAACTGGCTGTAGTCGACGAGTGAGGGCCGGGGCTTGGCGGTGAGGATCGCCCGCTTGA
>JASHOV010000566.1 GCA_030038495.1 Streptosporangiaceae bacterium | reverse complement strand
GGCCGGCGGCTCGGGCGGCTTGATATCCGCTGCCGGGGCCTCCGGCTGGGCCTCCGCGGGCGGCGCCGCCGGCGCCGCCGCTGCGACCTGCCCGTTCGCCGCGGTCCGGCCATTGGCACTGGACTTAGCCGGAGCGGTCTTCCCCGCCCCATCCCCGGCCTGCGGCTTGGCTGCTTGCTGCGAGGCGAATGCTTCCTTAAGCCTTCGCACTACCGGCGCCTCGATTGTCGAGGATGCCGAACGGACGAACTCGCCCATCTCGTTGAGCTTGGCCATGACGGCCTTGCTCTCGACGCCGAACTCCTTAGCGAGCTCGTATACCCGAACCTTCGCCACTGCGCTCCCTCTACTCGGCCCGGCCACCCGGACCCTCAGCCGGCCGGGGCAGCGCGTGCTCCGTCCGGCGTCAGCTTCTGCTGTTCATCGCCGCATGCTCATCGGGCGCTCATTGCAATCTCAGCCTCTTCCATCCGTTCAACCCCAGGGCCAACGGCCGCGAGCTGCGTCTGTCCGGCAACTCGCTAGCCGCCGCGTGCCGCCAGGTATTCCGCGACCTTGCCGTCCGGCAGTACCGCCGGCAGGCGAAGCGCACGCGGAAAAGCTCGGCGACGCTGGGCTCGTTCCAAGCATGCCAGGCTCAGGTGCAGGTGTGCACCCCGGCCAGGAAGCCGCCCGGCGACATCGGGAACGATCTCGTCCCCCGCTGCCACCACGCGGATCAGCTCGGATCTGGCCGCACGAACCCCGCACCCGACGCAAGTCCGGGTCGGGATCCGCACCACCTTCGCACTCAGCTTACAGGGCCGGTGCGGCATCGGCACCGGACCCGGCGCCCGGTTCGTCATCATCGGGCCCCGCCGAGGCCGCCGCCGGGCCCGCATCCGCGGTATCCGCCCTGATGTCGATGCGCCACCCGGTGAGCCGGGCGGCAAGCCGGACGTTCTGCCCTTCCTTCCCGATCGCCAGCGAGAGCTGATAATCGGGAACTATCACCTGCGCCTCCCTGGCCTGCAGGTCCACCACGTGCACCTGGGACACCCGCGCGGGTGATAGCGCGTGCGCCACGAACTCCGCCGGATCGGCCGAGTAGTCGACGATGTCGATCTTCTCGCCGTGCAGCTCGGCCATGACGTTCCGCACTCTGGCACCCATCGGGCCGATGCAGGCACCCTTGGCGTTCACGCCCGGTTGGTGCGATATGACCGCGATCTTGCTGCGGTGTCCCGCCTCTCGTGCGATGGCCGCGATCTCCACCGCACCCGAGGCGATCTCCGGCACTTCCATCGCGAACAGCTTCTTCACCAGATTCGGGTGCGTCCTGGACAGCGTCACCGACGGTCCCCGGTATCCCTTGCGCACATGCAGCACGTAGCACCGAAGTCGCTCGCCGTGCACGTACCGCTCACCCGGAACCTGCTCGGTGGGGGGCAGTATCGCCTCTAGCCTGCCGAGGTCGACCAGCACGGCCCGCGGATCTTTGCCCTGCTGTATGACCCCGGCCACGATGTCGCCCTCGCGGCCCGCATACTCGCCGAACGTCAGCTCGTCCTCGGCATCGCGCAGCCGCTGCAGGATTACCTGCCGCGCCGTGGTCGCCGCGATACGACCGAATCCAGCGGGCGTATCGTCATATTCCCGGCCAGGCTGACCAGACTCGGCCGCCTCGGTGGCCCACACCGTGACGTGGCCGCTGCTGCGGTTGACCTCGACCCGCGCGTTGACGGCGGCACCTTCGGTCTTGTGGTACGCCACGAGCAGGGCATCCTCGATGGCCTTGATGGCAAGGTCAAGCGAGATGTCCTTCTCTGCCTCCAGGCTCTTCAGTACGCTCAGGTCGATGTCCACCTAGTCCTCCTCAGCACTGAGGTCATCGGCACTGGCGTCATCAGCACTGGCCTCGTCAAGATCGTCATCGGCCGGCTCGAGGTGGCCGAACTCCACCTGGACCCGGCCCGGGCCGAGCTGGGCGTAGGCAAACTCGCGCAGCTCGCCGTCGCGGTCAAGGGTCACGGCCCGGTCAGTCGCGCCGACGATGCGGCCTTCCGCCGCGACTCCCGGCTGCCCTGTCCCGTTCCCTGTCTTGACGCCGTGCTGCCCGGTCAGCGGCACGACGACCAGGCGGCCGATCGCGCGCTGCCAGTGCCGCGGCTCGGTGAGCGGCCGGTCGACGCCCGGCGAGGACACCTCCAGGGTGTAGGGCAGCTCCCCCATCTCGGACGCGCCGTCGAGCCGGGCCGACAGCTCGCGGCTGGCCAGGGCGATGGTGTCCAGGCTGACGCCGCCGTCGGCATCCACGACCACCCGTAGCAGCCGGCGGCGGCCCGCCGCCGTGACCTTGATGCCCTCCAGGTCCAGGCCCAGGGCGTGGACGACAGGCTCAAGCAGCCGGGTAAGCCGGTCCGCGTCCGGCAGCGGCACGCTCGGCCGGGCCGGACGGTTCTGGCCATTCCCTGACCCCGTGGTTGGTGACCCTGCGTTGCGGGACCCCGCAGCACGCGAAGCAGCCCCGCGCGCGGCTGTGCCCCTGGGGCCCGAATGACCCTGACCGCGCGAACCGTGACGGGAGCCACCGTCCATGACGACCTCCTCGCCCGCGAGCTGTGCTGTTGTACGGAGCCGTGATCTAGCCTAGCCGGGATGGGGCGCGCCGACTGCGCGCCTCGCAGGTCGGCGCGCGCTGCACGCCGTGGTCCGGCGGTCGTGACATGCTGTGATGCGCAGAAGGCAGCACCGCGCCTGGTGCAGTCGAAGGAACCGGGCAGGCGCAGGAGGTGACAGTGGCGGCTAGTCCTGCAAACACCGGCGGACCCAGCCGGCGAGTGGTACTCACCGCGTCGGCAGCTGCGATCCCGCTGCTTGTCTCGGCCTGCCGCGGCGTACAGGTGCTGGGCGCCCCGCCGCCCCCGGCCCCCGACGTCAGGCTGCTGCGCTCGGCGATGAGTGCCGAGCGGCTGCTGATCGCCACGTATCGCGCGGCGATCCCGCACGCGTCCGCCGACGTCACGGCCTCGGCGGTACTCGCGGCCCTGCTCGCCGAGCATGAGCAGCATCTCGTCCAGCTGGACTCCCGCCTGGTCGTGCCGGCCGGCTCCGCCGACTCGGCGGCGCCAGGGACCAGGGCCCCGGCCCCGATCCCCGCCGACATGCCGACGGCCCTGGCGGCGCTCGCCAGCGCCGAGAAGGCCGCCGCCCAGCGGCTGGCTACCCAGCTGCTCGACGTGCCGCCATCGCTGGCCCAGCTGCTGGCCAGCATCTCCGCCTCCGAGGCCACCCACGTGCCGGCTCTGGACGCGCTGCGGCGGTCGGCATGACCGCCCAGGCGGGCACCGCGCCGGTTAGCGCCCAGGCGGGCACCGCGCCGGTTAGCGCCCAGGCCAGCACCGCGCGGCTCAGCGCCCAGGCCGTCGCCGCCTTGCAGGCCGCGCTCGCCGCCGAGCAGGCCGCATGCTACGGGTACGGCGTTGTGGGCGCGCGCCTCAACGCGAGCGCGGCGCCCGGCCAGGGTGCCGACACGGACTGGGTTGCGCACCAGGTGGCATGCGACAAGCTCACCGCGCTGATCTCCGCGGCGGGAGCCACGCCGACCCCCGCGCCCGTGGCCTATCAGCTTCCGATCGAGGCGCGGACCGCGGGGCAGGCAAGGTCGCTGGCGGTAATCCTCGAGGACAACGTGGCCCAGGCCTACATGGGCCTGGTCGCGCTCAGCGACAGATCGCTGCGGGCGCTCGGCGCCCAGGAGCTGACCGCCGCCGCCCTGCGGGCCGCGCAGTGGCGGCGCAGCACAGTGGCCTTTCCCGGCCTCCAGGCCAGCGGTCTGCATAGCTGACCGCGGCCGGGGCGGGCCGGTCGCGATCTCTGGTGCGGACTTGGTCAGCCGCCAGCAGCCAGCACGTGCTCGATCAGCGTAGCGGCACCCTCGAGGTCCTCGCCGGCCGCAATCCGCTCGGCCCACGACCACCAAAACCACCACAGTCCGTCCTGTCCGCGTCCGGCGTAGACGTCTTCTGCCAGCGCGGACGCGGAAGGATTCACCACGTGCAGGCTGGGAACCCGGCCGGGCGGCGTCACCACTCGCGTCCGCAGGCCGTGGTTTGCCAGCACCTCAGCAAGTCCCTCCAGCCGGGCCAGATTGGCGTGCCAGCCCTCAGTACCATCGGGACTGCGGGCCTGCTGAGCCTCCATTGTCATGTTGTCACCCCAGGTAGCTGATTCACAGCATAGAGTAATGACGATTCTTAAGGATGCTCCGTGCGGACCCCAATGTGCAAGATGCATTGCGAAAATCGCACCTCGCTTTTTTCTGGTGATCCCCGTTCTGCCACTGGACGCGGAGGCCACCGCCCCGCCACACTTGCCTGTACCGCCAGGCCGCGGGCGGGAGGTGGATAAATGGCAAGCGCGCAAAGCCCGACGGTACGGCGACGAAGACTTGCACTGGAACTGAGACGACTTCGCGAGTCAGCCAGACTGACCTGCGAGGAAGTTGCCGAGCGCCTGGAATGCTCGGCATCCAAGATCAGCCGGGTCGAGACCGGGCGAGTATCAGTGTCGCCACGCGATGTCCGCGACATGCTGGAGATCTACGGTGCGCCGCCCGAACAGCGTGACAGCCTCGTCCAGCTCGCCAGGGATTCACGGCAGAAAGGCTGGTGGCACGCCTACGCCGATACCGTACAGCCGCATTTCGCTACCTATCTCGGACTGGAGAGCGCGGCAGTCGAGATCCGCATCTACGAGGTCAGCCTGATTCCTGGCCTGCTGCAGACCGAGGATTACGCGCGCGCAGTCATTACCGCCGGAATGGTGAACAGCCCGCGCTCGGACGTGGAGCGCCACGTGGCATTGCGGATGGAGCGGCAGCGGCTGACCCGATCCAGCCCGCCGAAGGTCTGGGCCGTGCTCGACGAGGGAGCGCTGCGCCGCCAGGTGGGCGGCCCCGAGGTCATCCGGATGCAGCTCGAGTACCTGCTTGAGCTCGCCGACCTGCCGAATGTGTCGCTGCAGGTGATCCCGTTTGGCGGCGGCGCGCACCCGGCGATGGGGCGGCCGTTCGTCATACTGGTCTTCGGCGAGCGCATTGACCCGGACGTGGTGTACCTCGAGGACCTGACCAGCGCCCTCTGGGTCGAGAACGTGGACGAGGTCGACCGCTACAACGTGTTCTTCAATCACCTGCGGGCGACGGCACTGTCGTTCGAGGAATCGTCCGCTCTCATCACCTCAGTGCTCAAGCAGATGTAGCCCGCCCGGCCTGCCGGCCGCTGCGGACCTAGCGCAATGCGGCGGGCAGCGGCTGCGCGTGCAGGACGGTCAGCCGGGACACCGCGCGCGTGAGCGCGACGTAGAGCCGGTGCAGCCCCCGGCTTTCCGCGGTGGCGATCCGGTGCGGCTCCACTACGATCACCTGATCGAACTCCAGGCCCTTGGCGAGCGTGACCGGCACCAGCGTGATCTGCCCGGCCGTCGCGGCGCCCTCGAGCACCGCGTGCGGGATTCCCGCTGCCGCCAGCCCCCGTGCGAGCTCAGGTAGCTGGTCATCCGCCGCGATCACGGCGGCCGAGCCCAGCCTGCTCAGCGCCTCCTCGCAGGTCACGGTGAGTGCCTCCGTCAGCTCGGCCGGCGCCAGCTCCCAGACCGTCAGCGCACCGGGGTCCTGCCGCACCGAGCTTGCGGGCGCGAGGTCCGGCGCGATCTGCGGCAGCAGCCTGCTGGCGAAGTCGAGTATCTGCCGCGGCACCCGGTAGCCGGTGTCCAGTATGCGCAGGTCGGCGCCTTCCTTGCCCAGGTGGCCCAGCAGCTGCGTCCAACTCGTCGTCGCCCATGCCGTTGTGCCCTGCGCGATGTCACCCAGCACCGTCGCCGATCCGGTCGCGCAGCGCCGGCCGACGGCCCGGCACTGCATCGGGGACAGGTCCTGAGCCTCGTCCACCACGATGTGGGCCAGGCTGCCTGTGCGCTCGATCAGGTCGGTGGCCTCGTCCACGAGCACCGCGTCCGCCGCGCTCCACCGCGCGGATCCCGGTCCGCGGGGCGGGGCCGGCCAGCGGACAGCTTCCTGCTCCTCCGGATCGAGAATCCCCTCGGCCGCGCGAGCCAGCAGGTCGGGATCGGATAGCAGCCGGTACACCAGTCGGACCGGGTCGGCCTTCGGCCAGACCTGATCGACTGCGGCCTGCACCGGCCGGGTGCGCCGCACCGCCTCGTGCGTCCGGTCATCGCAGGCCTCGCCTGCCGCTTCCATCTTGGTCAGTATCACGTGCGCGATGCGGTGCGCCAGCATCTGCCTGCCGGTGCCGTACCTGACGCCGCGCTCGCGGAGCTCGGCGATCAGCTCGGCGATCTCGTACGCGGGCACCCGCCACCGCCGTGACCCGCGCACCAGCATGATCGCCTCGGCGGGCTCGGCCACCTGCTCCCACAGCGCCGTCCGCAGCACCTCGGCCATCCGGGCATCGCCCTTGATCCTGGCCGCGGCGTCGGAATCGGCGCCCCGCACCGGCACCGTTGCGAGGAGATCGGCGACCGACAGCTGAGCGACGTCGAGCTCGCCGAGGGCGGGCAGCACGTTCTGGATGTAGGCGAGGAACGCGGCGTTCGGACCGACCACCAGCACCCCGCCGCGGCTGAGCCGGGTGGCATGGGCGTAGAGCAGGTAGGCGACCCGGTGCAGCCCGACGGCGGTCTTTCCCGTGCCCGGCGCGCCCTGCACGCACACGGTCTGGTCAACCCCGGCCCGTACGATGTCGTCCTGGTCGGGCTGGATCGTCGCCACGATGTCCCGCATCGGCCCCGACCTCGGCCGCTCGATCTCCTCGATGAGGATCTTGCTGGTGGTCCCCAGGTCAGCCTGGCCGGCCCGGCCGAAGTGCTCGTCCTCGAACGCGGTGAGCTCTCCGCCGGAAAAGCCGAACCGGCGGCGCCGCTCCAGGCCCATCGGCTCGGCCTGGCTGGCGCGGTAGAAGGGCCGCGACACCGGCGCTCGCCAGTCGATCACTACTGGCGACCCCTGCGGATCGTGCACGTGCCGCCTGCCGACGTGGAAATGCTCGCCGGCCGGCTCGCCGCCGTGCGCCCCGTCGTTGTAGGCCACTGGGCTCGCGGTCAGTTCGTCCTGGTCATCGCGTCCGGCCAGGGCACCGGGAGCGTAGTCGAGGCGCCCGAAGAACAGCGGCGTGTCGGGCAGGTCTTTCAGCGCCTCGGCCCGGCGGTACAGGTCGGCCTTCAGGTATTCCTCGGATACCGGGTCACCGCCCATCGCCCGCAGCGACAGCACGTCGGCGCGCATCAGCCCGAGAAACTCGCGGGACCGGCGCAGATGCTCGCGCTCGGCCGCCAGGACGTCGTCTCCCGGCATTGGGTGGCCGGCGTTATCAGGTGGATGATCGGCCCGCACCGCGGCGGGCCTGGAACTTTCTGGCGGCATGACGAATCCCTCAAAGCTCATGGCTGACGTACGGGGCGGCGGCGCATTCGGCGCTGGCGCGCGAGGCCGGCGGCGCGCGACGAAGCGCGGCCGACCGGGCGTGGTAGAGCGGCGGCGTGGTGGCTGGGCTGCCAGGGGTAGTGCTGGCACAAGAGCCAGAAATTTTAGCACCAGCCGGCAGCGCCCTGCCCTTTGCTCCGCGACCGGCCCGGATTCCGTCCCGCCGCCCGAGCCGAACGGGCTCTGACCTACCAGCGCCAGTGGAAGCCCACGACCGCCCGCTGCAGCGACCGCAGGTACCGCTGCGCCGCGTGCAGGCTGTCCAGCGTGACCGGCTCCTGCGTCAGCATCGGGCCGTCCACCCCGTCCCAGGTGACCCACCACAGCGCGGATGGCAGCTTGTCGGGGTGAAACTCGATCCGCAGGTCGAGGTTCTCCAGCGACCCCAGCACGCCGCGGCGGTACTGGCGTTCCTGCGGATCGTCGAGATTTCCCGGATACCGGAATGTGGTCGTGTACTCGACCGTGGTCGTCTCGCCCAGCGCCAGCGGACGGGCCAGCAGAATATGGGTCGCGAAGACGTCCTCGCCCAGCTGCCGCAGCTCGCCGGATAGCCCGGCACAGCCCTCCCCCACCTCGACGGTCAGCGAGCTGGTGTCGTACAGGTACGGTATGCGATCGGTCTCGGCCACCGTCGCCTCGATGACCTGCATGGTCCTGACGCTCGCGATCCGGCCGTCCAGGTCAACGCGCACGTGATCGTGCATGGTCAGCGTCTGGTGCCGCCGCGGGCCCAGCACCTGCTGAACGGTCAGCTCGGACTGCTGCGGGAGCGCGTGACTGCCGGACAGCACGCGGATCGCGCCGGTGCCGTTCCAGAGTTTCCGCAGCCGATCGGCCTCGTCCTGGGTAAACCCGAACGCGCCGATGAACAGCTCGAGCGCGGGCTTGCTCAGCAGCCGACCCGACAGCGCTCGCGACACCGTGTCCTTGATCTGGTGCGGAAGGACCGCTCCAGCCGCGGGCTGCCCGTTAAGCCGGGCCGGGCCGTCCGGCCCAGCCCCGGCAGGCAGGGTCCGTGCGGACAGGTGCCTGGCCAGCACCTCGGACACCGCAAGCTGGTTGATCACGCCGTGCCTGCTGCGGACGACATGCCGCTCCCAGGCCCGCCGGTACGGACCAGGCTTGAGCAGTAGCTGCCTGAGGTAATCGGATGCAGCGCGCCGTCCAGCGGGCTGCCCTGTGTTACTCAACGACTGAGCCACTCAACGCGTCGAACCCCCACCGCGAATCGCTGTGCCCGCGGGGTTGGGCACACGCTTTCGCAAGCCGCGGCCGCCTAACGGCCGCCCCGGCTAGTCAGAAGAGTACCGACATGAAAGTGCCTGATTCGATAAATCCGACCCTTTGGTAAGCAGCACGGGCCGGCGTGTTGAAGTCGTTCACGTAGAGGCTGACGATCGGGGCGATGCGGAGCGCGGCGACCACCACCGCCGCCATGCCGCGGATCGCGTGACCGCGGCCGCGAGCCGCCGGCGGCACCCACACTCCCTGCACCTGGCAGGCGAGCGGCGTTACCGCGCCGATCTCGGCCTTGAAGATGACAATCCCGTCGTCGATCCGCGCATAGGACCGGCCCGCCCGGATGAGCTCAGCGACCCGGCCGCGATAGGCGGCGCCACCGTCCGAGCCGATCGGCGACACGCCGACTTCCTCGGTGAACATCGCGATGCAGGCGGGCAGCAGCACGTCCAGCTCGTGCGGGCGCATCTGGCGCACCAGCGGGTCGGGCTCGGCCAGCGGCGGTCCCGACATCGTCAGTACCGGCTGAACTGGCCGGATCTCACGCGGACTGCCCCAGTGCGGCTCCAGCAGGCTCCACAGTTCGGCGACCGTCGCCGCCGGGCCAACGATCGAGGAGCACCTGCGGCCCTGCATGCGGGCGCGGGCCGCATACGCCGCAACCGCCGCGGAACTGGCCTCAACCGGCACGAGGTTGGCGCCGGAGTAGCACACCGAAGTCAGCTGCCCGCCGTCGGCGTATCCCCAGACCTGGCCGCCGAGCCGGGCGGGCTCAAGCCCGACCGCGCGGATGCGGGAGCTGACGAAGACGTTCGAGACGGGGTCGCGGTCGCAGAGCGCGAGAACTTCCTCGCGATCGTGGTCAGTGAGCAGGCGCAACGACGCCGATCGCCATGCTCTGGTGCGCAACACCCTTCCAGATTAGCGGTATTAGCGCCGGTGCTCAGGGCGCAGGTGCGGGCAGCGCCGGGCAGCTCGCACTTACCGTGCCCGTCCCGGCCGGCAAGCCGCCGTTCCCCAGGTAGCGGTTCAGATAGCCGAGCACGCACGGATTGGCAGGCGAGCTGAGCGACTGCCCGTGGTTGCCGCCGCCCTCGACGACCACCATCCGGGCGCTCGGCAGCAGCCTGCGGGCGACCAGCGCGCCCTGGTACGGCGTCGCGGGATCCAGCGAGCCCTGCAGCATGAGAATCGGCGGCAGCCCGGCTCCGTCGATGTGCATCGGCTGCGCAGGCCCCTTGACCGGCCAGAACGCGCATGCGGCGTTGAACCAGGTGTTCGGCCAGGTCTCGTAGGGCGCGCTTACGTTGGCCTTGCGCATGTCGGTGTTCCAGGTCGTCCAGCTGCGCGGCCAGTCCACGTCACTGCACTCGACCGCGTTGTAGACCGCGAACTCGTTCTCGCCCTGGACGCCCACCTGCTGGTAGAGCTGGACGAGGTCGCTGCCGGAGCCGTTCAGGTAGGCGGCGAGCGCGGTGGCCATGTACGGCCAGAACGAGTTGCTGTAGGCGCCGGCCAGGAACGTGTCAGACAGCTCGTCCGGGCCGACGAGCGGGCCGGACGGCCCGGCCAGCGGATGCGCCTCCAGCTTCGCGCTCGCCCGCGCGAACGCGGCCTGGACCTGCGCGGACGTGCTGCCCAGGTGGAACGTCGAGTCCGCCGCGGCCGTCCAGGCGAAGAACGCGTCCATGCGCCCCTGGAACGCATAGTCCTGCGCGATGTTGTCCTGGTACCAGGCCCCGGCCGGGTCAACGACGCTGTCCAGCACCATCCGCCGGACCCGCGTCGGGAACATGGTCGCGTAGACCTGGCCCAGGTAGGTGCCGTAGGAATAGCCGAGATAGTTGATCTTCTGCACGCCGAGCGCGGCACGGATCGAGTCCATGTCCCTGGCGTTGTCCTGCGTCGTCATGTACGGCAGCAGCCAGCCGAACTTCTTCTCGCAGTCGGCCGCGTACGCCTTCGCCCGGTTGATCAGCACCTGCTCGGCCTGGGCGTTCACGGGGTCATACTCGGGCCGGGGCCTGCTGAAGAACGACGGGTCGCAGTGCAGCGACGGGTCGGAGGAGCCGACGCCGCGGGTGTCGAACCCGACGATGGCGTAATCGGCCGCGACCGCCGGGCTGAGCACGCTGGCGACCTCGCCCGCCAGGCCGAGGCCGCTGGCGCCGGGCCCGCCGGGGTTGACCAGGAGGACGCCCTGCCGCTGGCTCGCGGGTGCGGTGGCGGGCAGTTCCGACACCACGATGCTGATCTTGCGACCGGACGGCCGCAGATAGCTGAGCGGCACCCGCAGCGACGAGCAGCGCAGCTTGCTCGCGTCGGGCGCGCCGGCGACCTCCGCGGCGGGGCACCCGCCCCAGTGCAGCCCGCTGCCACGGGACGCCGTGGCCGGTCCGCCCGAACTGCCTGAGCAGCCGGCCAGCGCCGCTACGGTGACCGCAGCCGCCACCACGGCCGAGAGCCGCCCCCTGCCGCCCATCTCGCTGTCCCGCCGGTATCGGCGCGCCAGGCCCCGGCGCGTCAGCCCTCGCCGCCTCCGGCGCCGACCTCGGCATCGGCCTCGGCCAGCTTCATCGCCTCTTCGATCAGGGTCTCCACGATCTGTGACTCGGGCACGGTCTTGATCACCTCGCCCCGGACGAAGATCTGCCCCTTGCCGTTACCCGAGGCCACGCCGAGGTCTGCCTCGCGCGCTTCACCGGGCCCGTTCACCACGCAGCCCATGACCGCCACGCGCAGCGGCACGTCCAGCCCGTCCAGGGCGGCCGTCACCTGATCAGCCAGCGTGTAGACGTCCACCTGGGCCCGACCGCAGGACGGGCAGGACACGATTTCCAGCCCGCGGTCGCGCAGCCCGAGTGACTCCAGGATCGCGATCCCGACCTTGACCTCCTCCACCGGCGGGGCGGACAGCGACACCCGGATCGTGTCGCCGATGCCCTCGGCCAGCAGCGCGCCGAACGCCACCGCCGACTTCACCGTGCCCTGGAAGGTCGGGCCGGCCTCGGTGACACCGAGGTGCAGCGGGTAATCGCACTGCTGCGCGAGCTGCCGGTAGGCGTTGATCATGACGACCGGGTCGTGGTGCTTCACCGAGATCTTGATGTCGGTGAACCCGTGCTCCTCGAACAGCGAGCACTCCCACAGCGCCGACTCCGCCAGCGCCTCGGGCGTCGCCTTGCCGTACTTGGCCAGCAGCCGCTTGTCCAGCGATCCGGCGTTGACGCCGATCCGGATCGGGATTCCGGCATCGGATGCCGCGCGCGCGATGTCGCCGACCTTGTCGTCGAAGGCCTTGATGTTGCCGGGGTTTACCCGGACCGCCGCGCAGCCCGCGTCGATGGCCGCGAAAACGTACTTGGGCTGGAAGTGGATGTCCGCTATCACGGGGATCTGCGACTTGCGGGCGATCGCCGGGAGGGCGTCCGCGTCGTCCTGGGACGGAACCGCGACCCGCACGATCTGGCAGCCGGCCGCCGTGAGCTCGGCGATCTGCTGCAATGTCGCGTTCACGTCGGCGGTGAGCGTGGTGGTCATGGACTGCACGGAAACGGGGGCGCCGCCGCCCACGGGGACCGCGTGCTTGCCGTGGCCCACCATGATCTGCCGCGAATTCCTGCGCACCGCCAGCGGGGCCGGCGGCACCTGAGGGAGCCCAAGATCTACTGTCATGATCCGCTCTCGTTTAGACCTGTATGTGGACGGGGTTGAAGATGTCCGCCGCGATGAGCAGCGTGCCGAAGCCGACGAGGACCGCGAAGACCAGCATGCTCACCGGGACAAGCTTCTGGATGTCGACCAGGCCCGGGTCGGGCCGGCCGCGCAGCCGGGCGAACCAGGCCCGGATCCGCTCGAAGATCACCACCGCGAGGTGACCGCCGTCTAGCGGCAGGAGCGGGAGCAGGTTGAACAGCCCCACGAAGATGTTAAGCGACGCGATCAGGTACAGCACCAGGGTGACCTTGGCCTGCCACGGGATCGCCGCTTCCACGACCGTGCCGGTCACGTCGCCGACGCCCACCACGCTGCTGACGTCGCCGGCCGGGGTCTTCGCCCGGTCCTTGGCGAACAGGTCGGGTATGGCCGCGGGCAGCCTGCCGATGGCCGAGACAGACGAGGTAATCGTGTCGCCGAACTGGGACCCGGCGAAGGCGATCGAGCCGGTGAAGCCCTCCCGCTGGTAGACCGTGACCGGCTCCATGCCCAGGAAGGGCACGGCGTCCCTGGGGATGTGCGCGAGCGAGACCGTGAAGTCCACGTCGTGACCGTGGCGGACGACCACGATCGGGACCGGGACCCCGGCCTTCTGGCTCGCGAGCACCGTGTGCAGGTCGTTGAACGAGGTCACGGGCTTCCCGTTCAGCGAGATGATCCTGTCACCGGGCTTCAGCCCGGCCTCCATGGCCGGCGACTTCCCCGGCCCGGCGCCCGCGCACGGGCTGTCGCTGTTGAGCGCGGCCACGCTGGCAGGGACGCAGGTGGTGACCGCGCTTATCTGGTTGGAGTTCTGGGCCATCCCGATGCCGATGGCCAGCACGAACAGCAGGAACAGCGCGAGCACGAAGTGCATGAACGACCCGGCGGCCAGCACGATGATGCGCTGCCAGCCCGGCTGGTTGCGGAACGACCTGGGCTCGTCGGCGACGTCGATCTCTTCCATGGACGTCATGCCGGTGATCTTCACGAAGCCGCCGAACGGCAGCGCCTTGACGCCGTACTCGGTCTCGCCGCGGAAGAACGACCACAAGGTCGTGCCGAATCCCACGAAGAACTGGGTCACCCGCATGCCGAATTTCTTGGCGGTCAGGAAGTGCCCGAATTCGTGCAGCATGACCGAGAACAGCAGCGCGATGATGAAGATCACGATGCCGACGACGAACGCCAGGTGCGGGCCGGAAAGCACGATGACCGCGGCGATGATCCCCACGATGAGGATGGCGACGCGGGCCCGCAGCAGCACGGCAAGCCAGCGCCTGTCCTGCCCCATCAGATGGCCTCCCGTTCGCCGACCCCAGTGTCGGGCCCAGCACTGCCCGGCTCGACTCCCGCTAGCTCACGTGCCCGCCCCCGCGCCCAGGCGTCCGCCGCCAGGACGTCGGCCAGCTCGACCGCCCGTCCGGCGGGATCATGATGCTCCGAGACTACCTGGGCCACGGTATCGACTATTCCGGCGAACGGGATCCCGCCCGCGAGGAAAGCTCCTACGCATTCCTCGTTGGCCGCGTTGTAGACGGCCGGCCTGGTCCCGCCCGCGGACCCGACCTGCCTGGCCAGGGCTACGGCGGGGAACGAGGCCTCGTCGAGCGGCTCGAACGTCCAGGTGTGCGCGGCCGTCCAGTCCACTGCCGGGGCGGCGCCAGGCACCCGGTCGGGCCAGCCGAGCGCGAGCGCGATCGGGATCCGCATGTCGGGCGGGCTGGCCTGCGCGATCGTCGAGCCGTCGGAAAACTCCACCATGGAGTGAATAACCGACTGACGGTGCACAACTACCTCTATCCGGTCAAAATCGATGCCAAACAGCAGGTGAGCCTCGATCACCTCCAGGCCCTTGTTGACCAGCGTGGCACTGTTGACCGTGATCACCGGGCCCATGTTCCAGGTCGGGTGGGCCAGCGCCTGCTCCGGCGTGACCCCGGCCAGGTCCTCCCGGCTCCGGTGCAGGAACGGGCCGCCGCTGGCCGTGATCACCAGCCTGCTCACCTCGCCTGAGTGTCCGCTGCGCAGGCACTGAGCGATAGCCGAGTGCTCGCTGTCCACCGCGACGATCTGGCCAGGGGCGGCCCGGCCGGCGACCAGCGGACCGCCCATGATCAGCGATTCCTTGTTGGCCAGCGCGAGCACCCGGCCGGCGTCCAGGGCCGCAAGGGTGGCTGCGAGCCCGACCGCGCCGGTCACCGCGTTCAGCACCACATCGCAGTCGCGGCCGGCCAGCTCGGCCACGGCGTCCGGGCCGGCCAGC
>JASHOV010000565.1 GCA_030038495.1 Streptosporangiaceae bacterium | reverse complement strand
CCACGTCGTGGCGTCTGCCGGAACGCGCTTCTCACGCAAGCATGTTGACCTGTGGTTTCCCGTCCAGTGCCGTACGCGGTCATCGGCGATCACGATCCTGAATAACGCTCCATAACCGAACACTGAACCCCGGACGGCGGGCTACCAAGCCACTGATCATGCCGCCAGCGGCATGAGTGGACGGTAGCTATGCGGGTAGCTATGAGAGTAGCTACCATGGTAGTAATCATGGTATCCTGTCGGTATGAAGGTCAGCGTTAGCCTGCCAGACGACGACGTTGAGTTCCTGGACGCCTATGCCCAGTCTCAGGGCATCGAGTCTCGCTCCGCTGTCGTGCAAAAGGCAGTACGGATGCTGCGTATGAGCGAGCTCGGCGAAGCATACGAAGAGGCGTTCACGTCCCGGGAGGACGAAGGAGAGGCCGCCGTCTGGGATGCCGTGGCCGCAGACGGCCTGGAGAGGTAGATGCGCCGCGGCGACATCGTGACCGTCGGCCTGGACCCAGCGCGCGGGTCTGAAGCCGGCAGGATCCGTCCTGCCGTTGTTGTAAGTAACGACGCCGCCAATGCGGCCGCGGCCCGGCTCGGGCGGGGTGTGATCACGGTGGTCCCGATCACCTCGGACATCGCTCGCATCTACCCGTTTCAGGTCCTCTTGCGGGCGGGTCAGACCGGGCTCAGGCAAGACTCGAAGGCGCAGGCTGAGCAGATCCGGTCAGTCGCGGTCGAACGCATAGGCAAGCAGATCGGGATGCTGCCCGTCGCGGTGCTGGCTGAACTCGACGAAGCACTCCGCGTCCATCTCGCCTTGTAGCCATTGAGGCCAGCTGCCGTCGCCCAGAAGCACGAAAGGGCCCGCGCGGAACATCACGATAAAACTGCGAGAGCGCAATTTTCGTCCGCTCGGGGCAGGAAGCCATTCCTTACCTGCCTGGTCAGGTCAGCGTATGCGGGTGATCAGGAATCGTCGCGTCGCTGGGCCAGTGCCTCGCCGATCTCACCCAGGCAGTAACGACGAGCGTCGGGCACCTCGCCAGCGACCTGCGGGTGCGCAAGCTCCGCGGCAAGGGCCTGACCGTCAGGCCCGGCCGATGCGGCTCCTACCTCGTCCGCCTCAGGCTGCCCGGACCATCGTCGCGCTGCCGACGCCCGGCGCGAGGATGTCAGAGGCTGTCAGAAGACTTCAATGGTCCCTCCTCGCCGCGAGTGCAGCCCTCGGATCCACGCTAACCCAGCGTCTGGACTCCCCGTCGACCGCGGGCGCGAGACCCTCCGCATCCGCGTGCGAGACCTCTTCCGCGAACCCGGCACCACCGTCGGCCCGTAGACAAGCGTTGCTCGATCATGGAATGCCCAGTGGTTAGGCCGGGCGCGGTGCGGTGAGCACTCGGCTGTGAGCCTCAGTGTGTCAGCCGACGGTGCGGGAGTACGTTGTGTCGCGGAGCCACCGACGTCGTGGACGCAGCGATCGCGGAGCCGCCGCAGCCGCCGGAGCCGCGTCGGCTAGCCACGCGGCGCGTCATTGTTCAACTGAGACGCCGCCGCGGTTGAAAACGCGTGCCGACGTGAATGCACGCCTCCAGCTGGCACCATAGTCCTGCCTGCCGGAGCGTGTTTGTTGTGCCTGGGTAGATCCCTGCGGACTGGCCCTCTCTTCGCCGTCCTGAAATAGTATTATCGTGAAAAATTCGACGATCTATGTCATTGGTACAGGCCTTTCACACGACAGCTCGGTCTGCCTGCTGGCGGATGGCAAGGTTGTCCTGGGCATCGAGAAGGAACGCCTTACCCGTAAGAAGCACGACGCCGGCAACGACCGGCTGGCTATGCAGTACGTGCTTGATCGGGCAGGGATCACTCTTGAGGATGTCGCGCTCGTGGTGCAGAACGAGAATTTCGGGATGTTCCACGATGGAAACCTTCGATATGGCGATGAAAACCGGCTGCTGACCGACGCGACGCAGGTCGTCACGATATCCCACCACTTGGCGCATGCCTACAGTGCGTTCGGCCCTAGCGGGTTCAGCCAGGCGTCCGTCCTGGTCATTGATGGCTGTGGCAATTCCTACGAAGATTGCATGGACCTCCTCCCGAGTACGCTGCTCGACAAAATTCCGCCGGGTTGTGAGCATGTATATTTCGAGAAAGACAGTTATTACACCTCAAGCGACGGCGTCTTGCGCGCGGTGGCCAAGGATTTCTCGTCGTGGGGGGCCAGAGGCCAGCCACTGACTCCGCCGACCACGATGCACTCGATTGGTGGGGCCTATCAGGCATTCAGCGAATATGTCTTTGGCGACTTCAACGACAGTGGCAAGTTGATGGGGCTGGCACCCTATGGAAAGCCCGGACGATTTGGCCTTTCGCTCTTCGACTTCCGCGACGGCCAGGTATTCGTGTGCCGGGATACTCTCCAGGCGTTCACCTCACCAGCGCAGTCCCGCGCCGCGCTGAAGGCGGACTTCGAGTATTACGCGGACGTGGCGCACTGGGTGCAGACGGAGATCGAGCGGGCGTTGCTTTATCTCGTGCACGACCGGTTCGAGCGATGCCCGTCTCGCAATCTCGCCTACGCCGGCGGGGTGGCCCTCAACGCGGTCGCGAACAGCCGGATCTTGCGGGAAACAGGTTTCGAGAACATCTTTATCCAGCCGGCCGCCGGAGACAACGGCCTTGCCATTGGCTGCGCCTACTATGGTTGGCTGGAGATGTTGGGCCGGGAGCACGTTCGCGGCAGCGGATCGACGTACCTCGGCGCCTCGTACACGGCCGACCGGATCAGGCGCGCAGTAGCGAAGAGGGGGGACAAGCTAGCAGTCGACGAGGACGCGGATCCGATCGCACGGGTGGCTCAGATGCTGGCCGACGGGAAGGTCGTGGCCTGGTACCGTGGTGGCGCCGAATTCGGCCCGAGAGCCCTGGGACATCGCAGCATCCTTGCGCACCCGGGAATCTCCGGCCTGCGGGATCACATCAACACCAACATCAAGTTCCGCGAGGACTTCCGGCCATTCGCGCCGTCAGTTCTCGCTCACGAGGCGCCACGCTTGTTCGACTGCGAGGGCTATGACAGCCCTCATATGATTCTGGTATTCGACGTTCGCCCTGAATGGCGTGAGCGACTGGTCAATGTCGTGCACGAGGACGGGAGCTCGCGCCTGCACACGGTCACCGAGGAAAGCGAGCCGGTCTACTTCCGGCTGCTTCAGGAGTTTCAGCGCCTGACCGGCTTGCCGGTGCTGCTGAACACCTCGCTGAACAAGCGGGGCATGCCGATTATCGAGACACCGGAGGAGGCCATCGCTTTCTTCCTCGACTGTGCCCTTGACGTCCTCGTACTCGAGGATCTGATCCTCACGAAGCTGGAAGTGAAAGCGGATGGACATGACCGCGTGCGCGGATTGATCGATCACCCCCGCGAGTACCATATTCCGCTGATCGGTAAGCGCATCGCTAAAGTAGGCCTTAATTACGTGCCGAGTCACGCTACGCCGGACGGATTGCAGGGCAACGCGGATGAGGTAGTCCTAGCGTTCAGCGACACGCCCGATACACTCACGCTTGGCCCGCGTGCGGCTGGCATCCTGCGATTGTGCGACGGAGCGCGCTCCTACGGCACCATCGCGGCACAGCTCGACCTCGATCTCAGCGACGTCCTTCGGGTCGCGGGAGCACTGGCTCGGCGCGGAATCCTTGATCACGTCGATCGAGGGCGGCACAAGGCCGCAGCCGTTCTCCCTGGATATCGGTGATCCGGGCGAGCCCCCGGAGCTGGGGTGTGCACGGGACTGGCTGGCGAACTGCGCGATCAGGCGGCGGACAACGCCCGGCGCGATGATGGCGTCGCTGTCCGCGCTTCGCCGACCGTGATCAGCCGGCTTGCCTTGATGCCGCCCGCGGCTATGCGGAATTGCGGATATCTATCGCGGTTCACGCGGACTTCCTGCGCGAGCGGATCAACGGGCGAGTAGGCACATATGGGGCGCGCGGCGAGCGGGGCCGCGGCAGTCGCGGTAGCGTGTTTCACCTCCACCCCCGAGGAGACGCCGATGCCACAGGACGTCAGTCCCGACGAGACCGTTCCCGCTTCCGTGAAGGGTCCGGACTGGCTCCCGCCCGAGATCAACAGGGCCGTGGCGCACCCCGCCCGGGTCTACGATTACATGCTCGGCGGCAAGGACAACTTCGCCGCCGACCGCGCGCTCGCCGACGCGGTCACGGCGGCAATGCCGTCTGCGCCCGTCATGGCCCGCGCGAACCGCGCTTTCCTTGGCCGCGCCGTCCGTTACATGGCTAAGGAAGCGGGCATCAGGCAGTTTCTTGACATCGGCACCGGCATCCCGGCTGCGGGGAACACGCACGAGGTCGCGCAGGCGGTCGCGCCGGCGAGCCGGGTCGTCTACGTTGACAACGATCCCATCGTGCTGCTGCATGCGCGGGCGCTGATGACCAGCGACCCGGCTGGCGCCACCGCGTTCATTCAGGCGGACCTGCGCGAGCCGGACAAAATCCTCGCCGACCTGGCGCTGCGCAGCACCCTGGACCTCGGCGAGCCGGTCGCCCTCATGCTGATCGCGATCCTGATGTACCTCAGCGACGAGGAAAGCCCGCGTGGCATCGTGTCGGCGCTGCTCGATGCGCTGCCGTCAGGTAGCTACCTGGCGATCTCGCATCCCAGCGCCGACTTTAGCCCCGAAGAGGCCGCCGATGCGGTGGCGGCATCAGAGCGGTCGGGCATCTCTTTCACGCCGCGCACCCAGGCCGAAGTGGCCGCATTCTTCTCCGGCCTTGAGCTGGTCGATCCCGGCGTTGTGCCCGTCCTGGCGTGGCGCCCAGATGGCATTGCCCCGTCCGACCCGCGCGTCGTCTACTACTACGGGGCGCTGGGCCGCAAGCCCTGAGACATAACGGCAACCAGACCGCCCAGGTCAGTGGACTGGCTTCCATAATCATGGGCGCGGCGGGCGCCTTCCGCCGTTGCCTTGGGTGAGCTCCGCGAGCCGCTCGGGGCGCCCAGCCCGCTTTGTAGCGGAACGTGAGCTCGCGCACGTCCGGCTCACAGGTCAAGCAGCCGCCCGAAGTGCTGGTGAACCGGTGATCGGGTCCCTAGGACCACCTGGTGACCGGGCGTTCCTGCGGTACGCCGTCGACGACGATGTCGACCTTCTCGTTGTAGAAGGCGACCAGGTTCTCGATCTTCGGCGCCTCGGCGATGGGCGCGGGGTAGGCCCACACGATGTCCTGGTGCAGCTCGCCGCCGGCCCGCACCGACCAGTAGACGGCCTCCCCCTTGTACGGGCAGCGGGTCCGCCGCGGACTCGGCTCCAGCAGGTCGAGCCGGACGTCGAGCTTGGGCAGGTAGTAGCGGACCGGCAGCCCGGTCTCGAACAGCAGCCTCGGCCTCCGGCTCTCCGCAACCAGCACCCCGCCGACCAGAACCTGCACGTGCCGGGACGAGTTCAGCACGTCCACCCGGTGGTAGGGATCGCGCGGGTGGCGGAAGACCTCGTCGTCCTCCTCGTACCAGGCGTCCGCCTGGTCCCAGTAGAAGGCCACGTAGTCCTTCAGCTCGGGCACCGAGTCGATCGGGTCCGGATACGCCCAGACCGCGTTCTCGTACCGCCGGCCGCCCGCGACCACCGTGTAGTAGGAAGCGTCGCCCTTGTAGGGGCAGTGCGTGCTATGGCTAGTCGGCTCCAGCAGCTCGAACCGCACGTCGCGGCGGGGGAAGTAATAGACCGGCAGGTGCCCTTGCTCGAATAGGTACAGCGTCTTGCTGCTGTCTGCCACCGCCTGGCCGCCAAATAGGACCCGCACCCGCCGCTGGTTCGGCTCGGTCCTTACTCTCGGAGTGCCGGCCGTCCCGCTGGTAACCTGTTCCGCTGCCCGTGTCATGCCTGCTCCCCTGATTCCCGCGTCGGTAGCTGGTCGAGTGCCGCTGCGAGCGCGGCGGGCCGGGTGGCGGCGACATCCGAGCCGCCGCCGTCAATTGCGACAATCTGTGCGCTCGGCGCATGCTGGTGCAGCCGTGCCTGGTCGGACGCAGTCAGCGGACCGGCCCTGCCACGGGCCGTCTGGATCCTGGACTCAGCTTATAGAGGATCTCCCGGCGCAGGGACCGGGCGCTGGCCGGCCAAAATCTGACGCTGACGTTAAGGTCTGATAGGTTGCCTGAGGATCAGAAGATCGTTGACGTCGCTGGGAGACCACGTGCGGGTGATGGGCCGGGAAAAGACACCACGGTCGGCGGACGGCGGCAGCGGCGTCCATTACAAGTGGATCGCGCTGTCGAACACCACGCTCGGGATCTTGATGGTGACGATCAACCAGTCGATCCTGCTGATCTCGCTGCCTGCGCTGTTCCGGGGCATCAGCCTCAACCCTCTCGTTCCGTCGAACACCTCTTACTTCCTGTGGGTGTTCATGGGGTTCCTTCTGGTCACTGCCGTGCTGGTGGTCAGTCTGGGCCGAGTCGGCGACATCTACGGGCGCGTCAAGATGTACAACCTCGGTTTTGCCGTCTTCACGGCGTTCTCCATCTTGCTGTCCGTCACCTTCCTGACCGGCGTGCCCGGCGCGCTGTGGATCATCATCATGCGGGTCTTCCAGGGCGTCGGCGGCGCACTGCTATTCGCCAACTCCACGGCCATCCTCACCGACGCCTTCCCGGAGAACGAGCGCGGCAAGGCGATGGGGATCAACGGCATCGCGGCGATCAGCGGCTCATTCCTCGGCCTGATACTCGGTGGGGTGCTCGCCCCGATCGAGTGGCGGCTGGTGTTCCTGGTGTCGGTGCCGTTCGGCCTGTTCGGCACGATCTGGGCGTACCTCAAGCTGCGCGACAACGGCGTCCGGGTCCGAGCGAAGATCGACTGGCTGGGGAACACGCTGTTTGCCGTTGGGCTCATCAGCATGCTCACCGGCATCGTCTACTCGCTGCTGCCCTACGGCGGACACCCGACCGGCTGGACGAACCCGTATGTACTGACCGCCGTCTTCGGCGGGATCATCGTCCTGGTCCTGTTCGGCTGGGTCGAGACCAAGGTCGAGGCCCCGATGTTCCGCCTGAGCCTGTTCCGGATCCGCGCGTTCACCGCGGGGAACATCGCGGGCCTGCTCGGCGCCCTCGGCCGCGGTGGCATGCAGTTCATGCTGATCATCTGGCTGCAGGGAATCTGGCTGCCGCAGCACGGCAGGAGCTTCAGCGAGACCCCGCTGTGGGCGGGCATCGCCATGGTTCCGCTGACGCTCGGCTTCCTCATCGTCGGCCCGCTGGCTGGCTGGCTTTCTGACCGGACCGGCGCACGGTCGCTGGCGACCGGCGGCCTGGTGGTGTCCATGGGCAGCTTCCTGCTGCTTGAGCTGCTGCCGATTAACTTCAGCTACGTCTGGTTCGCGCTGCTGATCTTCATGTTCGCCGTGGGCATGGGATTGTTCTTCTCGCCGAACCAGGCGGCGGTCATGAACAGCCTGCCGCCCGATCAGCGCGGCGCGGGCGCGGGCATGCTCAACACGTTCCAGAACTCGGCGACCGTGCTGTCGATGGGCCTGTTCTTCACCATCGTCACGCTGGGGCTCGCGTCCCGCCTGCCCGCACACCTGTACCGCGGGCTGGTCGCTTCGGGAGTGTCGCCGAGCGCGGCGCGGCTGGTTGCCAACGAGCCGCCGATCGGCAGCCTGTTTTCTGCCTTCCTGGGCTACAACCCCATCAAGGAGCTGCTCGGTCCGACCGGAGCCCTGACGCACCTGTCGGCCAGCCAGGCCAGTTACATCACCGGCCGATCGTTCTTCCCGAATCTCATTGAGCAGCCATTCGCGGCCGGCCTGCACCTGGCGTTCACCTTCGCCGCGGCGGCCACCCTCATCGCAGTCATCGCATCCGCGCTGCGCGGCCGCCGCTACCTGCACGCACCGCAGCCGCTCGGGGAGGAGCTGGCCGAAGGCGCCGCGGAATCAGCGGCGCTCGTCGGCCTGGACGAGGCGGCCGGGCTACCGGGCATCGGCACCGCGCGTCGAGCCGGCTCGGTTGTCAACGGGCTGCTGGCCACGTCAGCGGGCACCGACCCGGCCGCTGAGGCTTCCATATTGTCCGAGGGACAGAGCTGATGAACCGGGCGATCCCGGCAGACCAGCCAGCACAGCTCGCCGGCACCGAAGGCCAGAACGACAACGAGGAGCTCCTTGGCATCGGCGCCGCGGCTAGCCGCTGCGGCGTGTCCGAGCGAGCACTGCGCTACTACCAGGAACTCGGGCTCATTACCCCATGCGGCTGCACGCCCGGCGGGATGCGCCGGTATTCAGATCAGGATCTGGACCGGGTCGCCCGCATCAAGCAGCTTCAGACTGTCCTGGGCTTCAACCTCGACGAGATCGCGATAGTGCTGCGCAGCGAGGACCGGATGGCCGAGATACGCCACGCCTACCACCGGGAGCAGACCAGCGACGGACACCGGCAAGAGCTGGCAGCCGAGAGCCTCGAACTTCAGCAGCAGCTCCGCGCGACCGTGGAGGCAAAGCGCGCGGCGATCGAGGAATTCATGACAGACCTCGACAGCCGCATCGCCCGCACACTTGACGTGCTCCGGCAGATGACAGCCGCCACCAGCCACCAGGGCCGACGCGTCCACGGATCGCATCACCGCAGCTAACGGCAGTCGGCCCTGCTTCGTGCGGCGACGGCGCCTGGGAGGCCGGCGTAGTCAAGCCTGCCCCCCGGCCACGACCCTCCGCGCGCGAATATGCTCTTCCACCTGGTATCCGGTAGCCTCCGCGCCGGTAGCGGGTTTACGGCTAATCTGCTGGAATGGGGCAGGCAGAGCAGGGCGCGCTCGGCTCGCTTGCGTTTCGCGGAACCTGGCGCGGCTATCAGCAGCTCGCGCTCAACGCGTTCGAGGCCGATCGCGGCCGGGCCCAGTCGCATACACATATCGTCGCCCCGCCCGGCTCGGGGAAGACACTGCTGGGCATGGAGCTCATCCGCCGCCTCGGCGGACGGGCGCTTGTCCTGGTGCCGAATACAGCCGTCCAGGCGCAGTGGCTGCGCACCGCAGCCACGTTCGGTGCGGCAGCCGGGCTGGCGGCGGCGGATCCGGCGGCGGCGATCGCGTGTCTCACCTATCAGGCGCTATGTCAGCTCGACGACCCCGCGGCCGCAATCAGGCGGCAAGCGGAGCATCGGTGGGCGATAGACAGGGCCAAGGCAGCAGGCGACTCTATTGCTGACACCGAGCGCGCCGCGGCGAGCTGGACTGGTGCGGCCGCCGTCCGCAGAGATCGCCAGATCGCACGGATCACCGCCAGCATCAAGCGCGAGATCGCCAGGGGCGCTAGCAAAGGGATAGGGCTAGATGACTTGCTCGGGCCCGGTGCCAGGACTCGGCTGGCCACGTTGCGCTCGGGCGGCGTGCGGACGGTGGTGCTCGACGAGTGTCATCACCTCGCATCGATGTGGGGATACGTCGTGCGCGCCGCGCTCGCGGAGCTTCCCGATGCGTACGTGATCGGCCTGACGGCGACACCGCCGGACGCGCTCACCGCCGAGGAGAACGACCTCTATACCGCGCTGCTCGGCCCGGTTGATTACAGCGTGCCCACACCGGCGCTCGTACGAGATCGGGCCCTCGCGCCCTATCAGGAGCTGGCCTGGCTGACCAGGCCGCTGGATAGTGAGACCGCGTGGCTGGCCGAGCACGACCTGCGGTTTCAGGAGCTCATAACCGCGCTGCATGTGGACACCGCTGGCGTAACCAGCCTACCCGCATGGGTGATCACAAGGCTGCGAGACCGCGGCCGGGGACCTACCGAGGAAGCGGCGGTTCCGTGGACGAGGTTTCAGCGAACTCACCCGGCGCTGGCCCAAGCCGGCGCGCGATTCCTCGCGTCGGCCAGCCTGGCCTTGCCAGCCGGAGTGCCGCGCGGCGAGGGTTACCGCGAGCGGCCCGACCTGGATGACTGGCTCGTACTGCTCGAGGATTATGCGCTACGCTGCCTGGCCGCCGACCCGCAGCCCGCCGCGGCGGCTCGGTACGCATCAATCAGTGAGGCCCTTCGGGCACTCGGGTTCACGTTGACCCGGCAGGGCATCAGGCGCGGCGCATCTGAGGTCGACAGGCTGCTGACGAACTCGGCCGCTAAGGCGATGGCGCTGGCCGATGTTCTCGCCGCCGAATTCGCGGCGCGCGGCACGCGGCTGCGCGCCCTGGTGCTCGCAGACACCGAACAGGCCGCAGCGCCCGGCCGCGGCCTGGCCGACGTGCTTCCTGCCGACGCTGGCTCGGCGCCTGCCGCGCTGCATGCGGTCGCCGAGGATCCACGGACGAGTGCGCTGCGGCCGCTGCTCGTCACGGGCCGCGGCCTGCGATGCAGCCGGGACGATGCAGACGCGTTGCTGGCAGCCTTGCGCGGGGCAGCGGCCGGCGAGCTTGATGGGTGGCAAGCCGAGCCGAGCGATTCCGGCCTGACGCGGCTCAGCGCGGCCGGCGCCGGCTGGCAGGCCCGTAGCTGGGTCGATCTTGCCACCCGGATATTCTCCGCGGGAGCCAGCCAGGTGCTGATCGGGACCCGCGCCATGCTCGGCGAGGGATGGGACGCACCGTGCGTTAACTGCCTGGTCGATCTCAGCTCGGCTACCACGGCCGTCTCCGTCCAGCAAAGCCGTGGCCGTGCACTCCGGCTGGACCCGGCGGATCCCCAGAAGATCGCGTCCAACTGGGACATCATCTGCGTCGCGCCCGAGCTGACCCGCGGTGTCGGTGATTACCAGCGATTCGTGCGCAAGCACCGGCACCTGTTCGCCCCCACCGAAGACGGCGTGATCGAGGCAGGCCCGTCCCATGTGCATCCGGCGCTTGGCCCGTTCGCTCCGCCGGACGATAGCGCATTCGCGCAGATTAATAAATCCATGCAGGAGCGGGCGGCCGAAAGTGACATAGCCCGGCGGCGATGGCGCATCGGCGAGCCGTACGCAGGCCAGCAACTGCAGACACTCGTCATATTGCCCAGGCGCGCCGACAGGCAGCAGGGCAACGATCGCACCGGGCCGCCCAACTACCCGGTTGGCCAGGGCCGGGCCGCGCTGCTGGCGGCGGCCGGTGTCGCCGTGTCGGTGCTGGGCGCCGCGGGCGGTAGCGAACCGCTGGCTGTGGCCGGGCTGGTGGCCATTCCCGTGGCGCTTGCCTGGGCTGCCGAGCGGCTCACCCACGCTTTGCGCGCGCTCGCTGGCCCGCTGCCGCTGGACCTGGCAGCCCGGGCGATCTGTGATTGCTATGCCGAGCTCGGGGAACTGAGCGAGGCCGCCGCCGACTCACTGACGATCGAGCCGCGGGCAGCAGGATACGTTCGGTGTTACCTGCAGTCGGCAAGCGCGGCCGAGAATGACCGGTTCAGCACCGCGCTCGATGGCGTGCTATGCCCGGCCGACTTCCCTCGTTACCTCGTATCCAGGCTCGTGCCAGCGCGGGCGAGCGTGGCCCGGTCCATGGCGCGGGCACTGAGTTTCAGGTCGCCGTTCGAGCGCCGCTGGGTCGCGGTGCCAGCCGACCTGGGCCGGACCAAGCAGCGTGCTGAGAGCTACTGCTCCAGCTGGAGCCGGTGGCTCGGGCCAGCGGAACTGCTGTTCACCCAGCGGTCGGATGCCGGACGAGAAGCCGCGGCTCAGGCGTGCGCGGAGCGGCCGGACTACTCGACGAGCAAGCGGCAAGTCTGGGTCTGACCGGGTGGTTGCGCACCGGCCACCCGCTCCACGGTCGTCACCCCGCCAGGCCCCCGATTACGACTTCAGCGTCGGCGGACCTAGGTGGCGTACCCGGCGCGGGGACGGGCGGAGGACGGTTACGGCCATCTTCATCAGCCGCCGGGGCACCGGTGCCCGCGACACCTGGTTCATCCGGTCGCCGAGGTTAGCCACGCCGTCTCCGTCCAGCCACCAGGGCCGACGCGTCCACGGATCGCATCACCGTAGTTAGCCCCGGCTGTAACGGCAGGCACCGGCCGGTCAGGATGTCAGGAC
This sequence comes from Streptosporangiaceae bacterium, assembly GCA_030038495.1. Classification (GTDB taxonomy): domain Bacteria; phylum Actinomycetota; class Actinomycetes; order Streptosporangiales; family Streptosporangiaceae; genus JAJYUU01. The sequence continues at coordinate 703 of JASHOV010000565.1, read as the reverse complement.
CAGCCTTGCGGCGTGATCGCCCGAGCGAAGCTGGCGATAATCGCGTGGCCGTGGCCGGTGAGGACGGATTCGGGGTGGAACTGCACGCCCTCGATAGGCAATGTGGCGTGGCGCAGCCCCATCGGGATCCTGGCTGTCCGTGCAGTGATATGCAGGCAGGCGGGCATGGTTTGCTCGGCCACCATCAAAGAGTGGTAGCGGGTGGCGGCGAAGCGAGGCGGCAGCCCGGTCAGGACGCCGCGCCCGTCGTGCGTGATGAGCGAGGTCTGGCCGTGGATCGGCCGGGGCGCGGGCACGATGCCGGCCCCGTAGGCGGCGGCGATGGCCTGATGGCCGAGGCAGACACCGAGCAGGGGGATGCCCGCACTGGCGCAGGCGCGGACCGCGTCGACACTGATCCCGGCTTCGGCAGGGGTGCACGGCCCCGGCGAGATCACCACTCCGTGCGGGCCCCAGGCGGTGATCTGGCCGGCCGTGACCTCGTCGTTGCGGACTACTTCCACCGCGCAGCTGGCCGACCTTAGCTGGTGCACGAGGTTGTAGGTGAAGGAGTCGTAGTTGTCGATGACGATCACGCTCGGACTGCTCCGGCCCGGCCGGGCCAGCACCGGTCCGCTGCCGGGCCGCGGCGCAGCCGGACGGGCTGCGCCGGCTCTGGGCTGCCATCGGGCGCTGTCGCGCGCGGGTGCCGCGGCGGCGAGCG
>JASHOV010000564.1 GCA_030038495.1 Streptosporangiaceae bacterium | reverse complement strand
GAGGCCGGTGCATTGCCGTCCCTGCTGCCGGGCGGCCGGCCGGTCGCGGATGCGGCCGCACGCGCCGAGGTCGCGCGGACCTGGGGAGTGGGCTCGCTGCCCGCCGATGCCGGTTACGACACCAGCCAGATCCTCGATGCCGCGGCCCGCGGTGACCTGAAGGCCCTGGTCGTCGGCGCGGTGGACCCCGACGACCTGCCCGATCCGGCGGCGGCCCTGGCCGCGCTGGAGTCGGCCAGGTTCGTGGTCAGCCTGGAACTGCGGGTCAGCGCGGTCACCGACCGGGCCGATGTCGTCTTCCCCGTTGCCGCCGTCGCGGAGAAGCCAGGCACGTTCGTGAACTGGGAGGGCAGGGCCGGGTCGTTTGCCGCCGCGCTCGGCGTGCCCGCCGCCCGGTCCGACCTGCAGGTGCTGGCCGCGATCGCCGACGAGATGGACGTCCACCTCGGCCTGCCCGACGGCGCCACCGCCCTGCGGGAACTCGACGGACTGACCCGCAATGCGGCGGCAGCCGCACGCGCGGGGTACGGGGGGTCGCCCCCCCGGGCTAGCATCGCCGCGGTATCGGCGGCGACGAAGTCGCCGCCGATACCTGGCGGCGCACTGCTTGCGACCTGGCATAATCTCCTCGACTCCGGGCGCCTGCAGGACGGTGAGCCGAACCTGGCCGGGACGGCCAGGGCTGCCGTTGCCCGCATGTCGGCGGCGACCGCGGAGGCGGCGGGCACCGCGGATGGCGCCAAGGTCAGCGTGGCCACGAGTCGCGGCGTCATAACCGTTCCCGTGGAGATCACCGAGATGCCAGATCATGTGGTCTGGCTGCCGGCTAACTCGGCGGGCAGCGCGGTCCGGCGAGTGCTCGGTGCCGGTCACGGCAGTGAGGTCACCCTGAGGAGCGCGGAATGAGGATCCTGGCGGGTTCTGCGCCCGGCAACGCCAACAGCCCCACGCTGGCCGACTTCGGCCACGACACCTGGTGGATCATCATCATCAAGGTGCTGATCGTCTTTGTCTTCCTGATGGTCACCGTGCTGATGACAATCTGGGCCGAGCGCCGAGTCCTGGGCCGGATGCAGCAGCGCTCCGGCCCGAACCGGGCCGGCAAGTACGGGCTCCTGCAGACGCTGATGGACGGCATCAAGCTCGGGCTGATGGAAAACATCGTCCCGCGCGGCGTGGACAAGCTGCTCTTCTACATCGCGCCGGCGATCTCGGTGATCCCGGCCTTCATCGCCTTCTCCGTCATCCCGTGGGGCCCGGAGGTGTCGATCGGCGGGCACTGGACCCCGCTGCAGCTCACCGACCTGCCGGTCGCCGTGCTGCTGATCATCGCGATGAGCTCGCTGGCCGTGTACGGCATCGTGTTCTCCGGCTGGTCGGCCAACTCGCCCTACTCGCTGCTCGGCGGCCTCCGTTCGTCGGCCCAGGTGATTAGCTACGAGATCGCGATGAGCCTGGCATTCGTGCCGGTGTTCCTGTACGCGGGCTCGCTCTCGACGTCGAACATCGTGGCGGCCCAGGCCAACGGGTCGTCGTTCCACCTGTTCGGCGCGATCCTGCACGCACCGTCCTGGTTCTGCATCCTGCTGCTGCCGTCGTTCCTCATCTACCTGATCACGATGGTCGGCGAGACCAACCGGGTGCCGTTCGACCTGCCCGAGGGCGAGGGCGAGATCGTCGGCGGTTACCACACCGAGTACTCGTCGCTGAACTTCGCGATGCTGCAGCTGGCCGAGTACGTCGCCGTGGTCACGGTGTCAGCGCTCGCCACCACGCTCTTCCTGGGCGGCTGGCGGGCGCCGTGGCCGATCTCGGTGTGGTCCGGCGCGAACAGCGGCTGGTATCCGCTGATCTGGTTCCTGGCCAAGGTCCTCATCTTCATCTTCGTCTTCTTCTGGCTGCGGGCCTCGCTCCCGCGCCTGAGGTACGACCAGCTGATGAAGCTGGGCTGGAAGGTGCTCATCCCAACCGCGCTGGCCTGGACGCTGATCGTGGCGACCGCCCGGGTGTGGCGCCGCCAGGGCGGCAGCACGCCCATTTACGTCATCGGCGCCGCGATCGTCGTGGTGCTCGGGCTGATCCTGATGTTCTGGGAGACGGCGGGCCAGCAGGCCGAGCGCCGCGCCGCGGAGGCGGAAGAGGAAGCCGAGCTGGCTCAGCCGGAGGGAGCGGTCTCGCCCCGGACGCCCGCGTTCCCCACCCCGCCGATGGACCTTCCGCACTACCACGGGATCGCGACATCCGGGCCGGTGCTGGCGGCGGTTACTGGGGACGACAGCACGAAGGAGGTACCCGGTGCCTGAATTCTTCGATTCGGTCAAGGGCTTCGGCGTCACTTTCCGGCAGATGTTCAGGAAGGTCGACACCATCCAGTACCCGGAGCAGAAGCTCCCGACGGCACCTCGCTTCCACGGTCGGCACCAGCTCAACCGATGGCCGGACGGGCTGGAGAAGTGCATCGGCTGCGAGCTGTGCGCCTGGGCCTGCCCGGCCGACGCCATCTACGTCGAGGGCGCGGACAACACCGCGGAGGAGCGGTACTCTCCCGGCGAGCGCTACGGCCGGGTATACCAGATCAACTACCTGCGCTGCATCCTGTGCGGGCTGTGCGTTGAGGCCTGCCCGACGCGCGCGCTCACGATGACCAACGAGTACGAGCTCGCCGACGACAGCAGGGAAGCCCTGATCTGGACCAAGGAACAGCTCGTGGCCCCGCTCCAGCCCGGTATGGAGGCGCCGCCGCACCCGATGCGGCTCGGCGACACCGAGGAGGAGTACTACGCGCTGGGCGCCATGCTGGCCGCGAGCCAGCAGGCTGACCCGGCTGAGGACAACACCGCCGCCACGCACGATCAGGGCCCGCGCGATCAGGGCCCGCGCGATCGGGGCCCGCACGGAGGTCTGGCATGAGCCATCAGATGCTGCTGGCGGGATCGGCCCCCGAGACGACCCGGATCATCGCGTACTGGGTGCTCGCGATCGTGGCGGTCGCGGCCGCGCTGGGCATGATCCTGGCCCGCAGGGCGGTGCACTGCGCCCTCATGCTGGCCGTCGTGATGCTCTGCCTGGCCGTCATGTACGCGATGCTCGGCGCTGAGTTCCTCGCCTTCGTGCAGGTCATCGTCTACACCGGTGCGGTCCTGATGCTGTTCCTGTTCGTGCTGATGATCGTCGGCATCACCACGGCCGACTCGATCATCGAGACTCTCAGGGGTCAGCGGCTGTGGGCCGCGATCGGCGGCATCGCGCTGCTGGTCCTGCTGGCGCTCGTGGTCGGGAATGCGACGATCGGCCCGGCGGCGCCGAACTCGGCGCAGTTCGCCAACAGCAACGTGACCGACCTCGCCCACCTGATCTTCACCAAGTACGTGTTCCCTTTCGAGCTCACCAGCGCGCTGCTGATCACCGCGGCGCTCGGCGCCATGGTGCTCGCGCACCGGGAGCGCACATCGCCCAAGCCCACCCAGCACGACCTGGCCCGGCAGCGGATCGCGAGCGGACGGCCCACGCCGCTGCCAGGACCCGGCACGTATGCGCAGCACAACGCGGCGGATATGCCGGCCCTGCTGCCAGACGGCAGCCAGTCCCGGCTTTCGGTCAGCCCGGTGCTATCCCCCGCCCGGGCGCCCGAGGAAACGCCGCCGGCGCTGCCGTCGGGCGCGCCCGCCATCGCAGGCCAGAACGGCACGGGCCAGAACGGTGTTGGCCAGCACGGGCAGGAAGCAGGTGACCAGTGGTAACGCCGGCGCACTTCATCGCGCTTGCGGTGATCTTGTTCGTGATCGGGGCAGTCGGCGTGCTGGTGCGCCGGAACGCCATCGTCGTGTTCATGTGCGTGGAGCTCATGCTGAACGCGTGCAATCTCGCGTTCGTCGCGTTTGCGCGAATGCACGGTGCCCTCGACGGTCAGGTGATCGCCTTCTTCGTTATGGTGGTCGCTGCCGCCGAGGTGGTTGTCGGACTGGCCATCCTGACCTCGATCTTCCGCGCCCGCAGGTCGGCGTCGGTCGACGACGCCAGCCTGATGAAGTACTGACGGAAGGACGCAATGGACGTCTCAGTCCTGCACACCACCGGGGCGCAGAACGCGGCCTGGCTGCTGCTCGCGTTCCCGCTGCTGGGAGCCGCGATCCTGCTGCTCGGCGGTAAGCGGACCAATTCCTGGGGTCACCTGGTCGGCGTGGCGATGCCGCTGTGCGCCTTCGTCTACGGCGTTATCGCCTTCTTCCAGATGCTGGGCTATCCGGCCGGCGAGCGCGCCCGCGAGCTGACCATCTACCAGTTCATCGACGTTGGCCGGTTCCAGATCCCGATGGGGCTGCGCCTGGACCAGCTGTCGATCTGCTTCGTGCTGCTGAT
>JASHOV010000563.1 GCA_030038495.1 Streptosporangiaceae bacterium | reverse complement strand
AACATCGCCGACCATGGCGTCGGCGGGCCCGGCCTGACAACGCCCCTTCCGGTCACGGACGTGAACCCGGAGATCCTCTGGCAGTACGTCTACAACAGCTCATGAGGAAACACAGCTCATGCGGCTGAGGTTGCTGCCGAGATGACCACCTCGGTACCAGTCCAGCCGGCCCGCTGGCCAGGCGGCGCGCTCGCGCGCCGCCTGGCCAGCTCTCCGGCCCTCCGGGTGAGCGGAAGGCGGCTGCTGTCGGCCGTCCCGGTCCTGTGGGGCGTCACGTTCCTGACGTTCCTGATGCTCAACGCGCTGCCGGGCGACGCGGCGTCGGCGCTGCTCGGCATCAACGCCACGCCCGCCGAGATCCGCTCGTTCTCCATCAAGCTGCACCTGAACGAGCCGCTGTGGACCCGCTACGGGCACTGGCTCGCCGCCGCGGTGACCGGCAACCTCGGAACCTCGCTGGCCAGCCCGCAGTCGGTCGCGTCGATCATCGGGCAGCGGCTGCCGGTCACGCTCGAGCTCGTCGTCTACGCGCTCATCATCACGTTCGTCGTCTCGGTGCCGCTCGCCATCATCTGCGGCCGCTGGCCCCGCGGCGTCGTCGACCGGCTATCCCTGGTGCTGTCCATGGCCAGCATCTCTATCGCTCCTTACGTTCTCGGGCTGCTGCTGGTGATCGTCTTCGCCGTGCACTGGTCGGTATTCCCTGCGATCGGGTACACCTCGCTCAGCACATCGCTAGCCGGGAACCTGCACACCATGACCCTGCCCAGCATCGTTCTGGCGATCCCGCTGATCGGCTTCTACACCCGGTTCCTGCGCGCCGACCTGGTCGAGCAGATGCAGTCCGAGGACTATGTGGTCACCGCGCGGGCCAAGGGCGTCAGCGAGTGGCGGATCCTGACCAGGCACGCGCTGCGCAATTCCTTCATCGGCGTGCTCACCGTCATCGGGCTCAACCTCGCCACGCTGATCGGGGCGACGGTGATCGTGGAGGAGATCTTCTCCCTGCCCGGCATCGGCTACGAGCTGCTCAACGCGATCAGCAACAGGGACGTTCCTGTGGTCGAGGGCATCGTGCTCGTCTTCGGCATCGTAGTGGTCCTCGCCAACCTGCTCACCGACCTGCTCTACGGTGTGCTCGACCCAAGGATCCGTCATGTCCGTTCCCGCAGCTGACCTGCTCATCACGGCGCCGGCGCAGGACGTCGGCGGCGTGGGCGCGGCGCCGCAGGCCCGCGGCTGGCTGCGCAACCTGGAGATCGCCGTTCCCGGCACGGTCATCGCCGTGCTGCTGTTCTTCTGCTTCATCTGGCCGGCGGTCTACCACATACCCAGCCCCACGATCGGGAACCTGCTCGAGGTCAACGCGCCGCTCTGGTCGCCGGGCCACATTCTCGGCACCGACTCCGTTGGCTACGACGTCATGTCCAGGATCCTGTACGGCGGCCGGGTCTCTTTCGAGGTCGCGGCCGCGGTACAGGCCATCGGTCTGGTGGTGGGCGGCCTGTTCGGCATGGCCGCCGCCTACCGGGGCGGCTGGACCGAGGCCGTGGCGATGCGGATACTCGACGTGTTCATCGCGTTCCCGTCGCTGGTGCTGGTGCTGGCGATCGCCGACAGCCTGGGGCCGAGCGAGACCCACGTGATCTGGGCGCTGTCCGCGTTCAGCATCCCGGCCTTCGCCAGAGTGACCAGGGCCGCGACGCTGCGGCTGCGCGACCAGCCGTTCGTGGTCGCCGCCCGGCTGTCCGGCACCAGGACCTGGCGGATCATGTTCCGGCACCTGGTGCCCAACCTGGCGCCGCAGCTGCTGACCTTCAGCCTGCTCGGCGCGAGCCTCACGATCATCCTGGAGGGTGCACTGGACTTCCTCGGCTACGGCATCCCGGCGCCGACCGCGACCTGGGGCAACATGATCGCGACCGGCCAGTCGTTCATCTCGGTGTACCCGCAGTTCGTCATCGTGCCCAGCATCTTCCTGCTGGTGACGAGCATCTGCCTCAACATGATGGGCGACGGCCTGCGGGCCAGGTGGGGGGTACGGTGACGACGCCGGGTCCGGTGCTCGAGGTAGCGGACCTGCAGGTCACGTTCCGCACCCGGCTCGGGACCGTGTACGCCGTGCAGGGCGTCAGCTTCGCCGTGGAAGAGGGCAGGACGCTAGCCGTCATCGGCGAGTCCGGCTCTGGCAAGACGGTCAGTGCGCAGGCCGTCATGGGCCTGCTGCCGCACACCGCCGACGTTAGCGGCTCGATCCTGTTCAAGGGCGAGGAGGTCCTGGGCCGCACCGAGCACGACATGCGGGACTACCGGGGCCGGAACGTGGCGATGGTGTTCCAGAATCCCGAGCGGTCGCTCAACCCGACGATGCGGGTGGGCACCCAGGTCGTCGAGGCGATCCGCAGCCACTTGCCGGTGGACCGCAGGCAGGCGCATGAGCGCGCGATCGAGCTGCTGAAGATGGTGCGCATCCCGGCGCCGGAGCGACGGTTTCACGAATACCCGCACCAGCTCTCCGGCGGTATGCGCCAGCGCGTCGTCATCGCCATCGCGCTCGCCTGCGGACCGGCGGTGCTCATTGCCGACGAGGCGACGACCGCGCTGGACGTGACGACCCAGGCGCAGATCATGGACCTGCTGCTCGACCTGCAGCAGGAGACCGGAACAGCGCTGCTGATGATCAGCCACGATATGGGTCTGGCAGCGAGCTATGCCGAGGACGTCGTGGTGATGTACGCGGGCAAGATCGTCGAGCGGGCGCCCGCCATGGACCTGTTCGCCGACGTCCGGATGCCGTACACGCAGGCGCTACTTGAGGCCATCCCGCGGATAGAGCTCGAGCCGCACGTGCTGCTGCCCGTGGTCGGCGGGCGGCCACCCGACATGTCCGTCATACCGGCGGGCTGCCCGTTCGCTCCACGCTGCCCGGGGGTGCAGCAAGACTGCCGGGAGCAGGCTCCGCCGCTGCGGGAGCACGCACCCGGCCGCTGGTGGGCATGCTGGCATCCGTGCGGGGAGAGGGTGCCCACGTGACGACGGCGCGACAGGCGAACGATAATTCCTCAGCCGGGGACCCCGGCGTGCTGCTTGAGGTCCGCCACCTGGTCCAGGAGTTCGTGCTCCGGGACTACGGCGGCGCGAAGGGCGGCGTGCTCCAGGCCGTATCCGACGTGTCGTTCGAGCTGTACGCGGGGGAGACGCTCGGCATCGTGGGCGAGACGGGCTCCGGCAAGTCCACGCTGGCCCGGTCGGTGATCCAGGCTCCGCCGCCAAGCACGGCGAGGTGATCTTCGAGGGTCAGGACCTCGTGCGGCTTCCGCGGCACGCGCTGAAGGCAGTTCGGCGCAACATGCAGATGGTTTTCCAGGACCCGTTCACCTCGCTCGACCCGAGGTGGCCGGTGTCCAGGATCGTCGAGGAGCCGCTGATCGCGTACGCGGCGGGTAGCCGCAAGGAGCGCCGCGACCGGGTCGCGTCACTGCTCGACCTTGTCGGGCTGGATCCAGCCCGGTACGGCGGGCGGCACCCGCACGAGCTGTCCGGCGGCCAGTCCCAGCGGGTCGCGGTCGCTCGCGCGCTGGCGCTTGAGCCCAAGCTGATCATCTGCGACGAGCCGGTCTCTTCCCTCGATGTCCTCGTGCAGGCCCAGGTGCTCAACCTGTTCGAGCGGCTGCGCAGCGAGCTCGGACTCTCCTACCTGTTCATCGCCCACGACCTGGCGCTGGTGAAGCAGGTCAGCGACCGGGTAGCGGTCATGTACCTGGGCAAGCTGTGCGAGGTCGGCCCGGTCCGCGAGATCTACCGGCAGCCGATGCATCCGTACACGCTCGCGCTCCTGGCCTCTATCCCGGACCCCGACCCGGCCCACAAGCGGCGTGACACCGCGACGGTAATCAGCGGCGAGCTGCCGTCGCCGCTTGACCCGCCCAGCGGCTGCCGGTTCCGTACCCGCTGCCCGCGCGCCCAGGAGCGCTGCGCGGCGGAGGCGCCGGAACTGCGCGCCGACGGCGACGGGCATCTCGTGGCCTGCCATTTCCCGCTGGCCGGCGCCTGGCAGCCGACGACGGCCGACGCGGCGCAGGAAGCTGCGGGCAGCTAGCCGACAATGGACGCGCAACCGCACGCACTGAACGCACCCACCTGCCCCGAGGAGGCACCGACATGACGCATGCACACCACCGTCCGCCGTTTCGTGGTGATCACGTGGGGAGCCTGCTGCGACCGCCGGAGCTGCTGGCGGCGCGAGACGACTTCGCGGCCGGGCGGATAACCGCCGACCAGCTGCGCGAGATCGAGGACGTTGCCATCGCCGAGGTGGTGCGGATGCAGGAAGAGGTCGGCCTCGCCGCGGCGACGGACGGGGAGCTGCGGCGGGAGTCCTGGCACATGGATTTCATCTATCAGCTCGGCGGCATCCAGAAGGTGCAGGACGACACGATCCGGGTGGCGTTCCACAACGATCAGAAGAGCTTTGAGTGGGCGCCGCCGTCCGCGCACGTCGTCGCCCCGGTCAGGCTGGAGCACACGATCTTCGGAGATGCGTTCTCCTATCTGCGGGACACGGTGTCGACCGCGTTGCCCAAGATCACCATTCCGTCGCTCAGCATGGTGCACTACCGCGGCGGCCGGTCGGCGATCGACAAGTCGGTGTACCCGGACCTCGATCAGTTCTGGGCCGACCTGGCCGCGACCTATGCCGATGAGGTGCGGCGCCTCCACGATCTCGGCTGCCGGTACCTGCAGCTGGATGACACCAGCCTGGCCTATATGAACGACCCCGCGCAGCGTCAGCACGTCGCCGAGATCGGGGGCGACCCCGAGCACCAGCACGAGCGCTACATCGAGAACATCAACCTGGCCCTGACGGGCCGGCCTGGCGACCTGGCCGTCACCACCCACATGTGCCGGGGCAACAACCAGAGCATGTGGGCCGCCGAGGGCGGCTACGAGTTCGTCGCGGACGCGTTGTTCAGCCGGCTGGAAGTGGACGGCTTCTTCTGCGAGTGGGACGACGAGCGGTCGGGGGGATTCGAGCCGCTGCGGTTCGTGCCCAGGGGCAAGCGCGTGGTGCTCGGCCTGGTGACCACCAAGCGCGGCGAGCTGGAGTCCAAGGACGAGCTGAAGCGCCGCATCGACGCCGCGGCCAAGTACGTCGACATCGACCAGCTCTGCCTGTCGACGCAGTGCGGGTTCTCGTCCACCAAGGAAGGCAACGACCTCACGCCGCGGCAGCAATGGGACAAGCTCGCACTCATCGTCGAGACCGCCACGGAGGTCTGGGGCGAGCTGTGAGTGCGCTTTCACCTAGTGAAAGCGTTATTGCCCGGTGCCGGCGGCCTGTGCGAGCGTCAGCCGTGTAGCGCAACGAGGCGTCCGGGGAACTGGATTGGGCTACGCGGCCAGGGGTCTGGCAGAAGGGGCCGGCGCATGACCGAGCCAGTTCGCGAGGGCAGCCTGCTGTGGACGCCAGCTGCTACCCGGGTCGCGGAGGCTAACCTCACCACGTTCCTGGCCTGGCTGGCTGACCGCGGCCGCGCGTTCGACAGCTACGACGCACTCTGGCGCTGGTCGGTCACCGACCTGGACGGCTTCTGGCAGGCGATCTGGGACTATTGCGGCGTCCGGGCCTCGGCTCCGCCGCGGCGGGTGCTCGGCCGCCGGGAGATGCCGGGCGCCGAGTGGTTCCCCGGCGCGCGGCTCAACTACGCACAGCACGTCCTGCGGCGCGAGCGGCCGGGCGACACCGCGCTGCTGTCGGTGAGCGAGTCTGCGGCGGTTACCAGAACGGACTGGGCGCAGCTGGCCGGGGAGGTGCGGATCCTCGCGACGCAGTTGCGGGCGATGGGCGTGCGGCCAGGCGACCGGGTCGCCGCCTACATGCCGAACATCCCGCAGACGGTCATCGCGATGCTGGCAACAACTGCTACCGGCGCGACCTGGACCAGCTGCTCTCCGGACTTCGGCTGGCGCGGAGTGCTCGACCGGTTCTCACAGCTCGCGCCCAAGGTGCTGTTCTGCGTGGACGGCTATCAGTACGGCGGCAGGCGCTTCGACCGTCGCGCCGAGTTGCAGCAGATCATCGGCGGCCTGGATGGGCTGGAGCACGTGATCTGGGTGCCCTACCTGGATTCCGGAGCCCCGCTACCGTCAGGGCAGGGGTCGCCAGGGACGGCAACGGTCCTGGCGTGGGCCGAGGTGCTGGGCCACCCGCCGGTGCCCGCGGACGCGTTCGAGTTCGAGCAGGTCCCGTTCGCGCACCCGCTCTGGATCCTGTTCTCCTCGGGCACGACCGGGCTTCCGAAGGCCATCGTGCACAGCCACGGCGGCATCCTCGTCGAGCAGCTGAAGCTGCAGGCCCTGCACATGGACCTGCGGCCGGGCGACCGGATGCTCTTTTTCACCACGGCCGGCTGGATGATGTGGAACTTCCTGGTCAGCTCGCTCCTGCTCGGCGTATGCCCGGTCCTGTACGACGGCAGCCCGACCTACCCTGGACCCGAGACGCTGTGGCGGCTGGCGCACGAGTGCGGCGTTACCTTCTTCGGCGCCAGCCCCTCCTTCGTCGACCAGATGGCGCAGGCAAAGTTCGTGCCGAACGAGCGATACCAGTTCCCGGCGCTGCGCGCGATCATGCCGGCCGGCTCGCCGGTGTCCGCCGACTGCACCGCGTGGTTCTACCGCAACGTCAAGCAGGATGTCTGGGTCTGCACGGGCAGCGGCGGCACCGACGTCTGCACGGGTTTCGTCGGCGGCGTGCCGACCGAGCCGGTGTATGCCGGCGAGATTCAGGCCCGGCACCTCGGCGTCGCCGCGCATGCCTTCAACGAGCGGGGCGAGTCCGTCGTGGACGAGGTCGGCGAGCTCGTGATCACAGCCCCGATGCCCTCGATGCCGGTGAGCCTGTGGGGTGATGCCGACGGCAGCAGGTACCGCGAGTCCTACTTCGGGCAGTTCCCCGGCGTGTGGCGGCACGGCGACTTCTTCCGGATCAACGCCCGCGGCGGGTGCTTCGTGCTCGGCCGGTCGGACGCGACGCTGAACCGGCACGGCGTTCGCATCGGGACCGCTGAGATCTACCGGGTACTGGCCACGATCCCTGAGGTCGAGGACGCCCTGGTCGTCAACCTGGACCTGCCGGGGGGGAGATTCTTCATGCCGCTGTTCGTCCGGCTCGCCGACGAGCTTGTCCTTGACGCGGCGATGGAAGACAGGATCTCGGGCCGGCTGCGGCGCGAGTACACGCCGCGGCACGTACCGGACCGCATCATCCAGGTCCCTGACATCCCAGTCACGCTGACGGGCAAGAAGATGGAGGTGCCGGTCCGCAGGATTCTCTGCGGCGTGCCGGCCGACGCGGCCGCCGACCGCAACGCGATGGCCAATCCCGACGCGCTCGACTTCTTCGTCAGGTACGCGGCCGCGCAGGCGGATTACCGGGCCGACTGAGCGCGCCCAGTCGCCGATGCGGAGGAACAGATGACCCAGCCCGAGCGCGGCTCATACCGCCGGATAGCTACCGAGGAAGCGTTCTCCGTGCCCGAGGTGTTCGCGGCGCTGCAGGACTGGGTGGCCACGGCCGAGCCGGACGAACCCGACCGCGACTTCCTGAGCTTCCTGTTCGGGCAGGACCTGCCCGGCCTGCAGCGCGTGCGGCGGCAGCTCCTCGATCTGGAGGACGAGCGGCTGAAGATCATGGATGACAACGGCGTCGACATGCACCTGCTGTCGCTGACCGCGCCGGGCGTGCAGACCCTGCCCGACGACCGGGCCTGCGCCCTGGCGGCGCACGTCAACGACGGGCTGGCGGCCGTCATCGGCAGGCACCCGGACCGGTTCGCCGGCCTGGCCGCCATCGCGCCGCAGGCACCCGCGGCCGCGGCCGCCGAGATCGATCGCGCGGTGCGGGGTCTCGGGCTGAACGGCATTGTGATCAACTCGCATACCCGCAACGAGTACCTGGACGACGAGAAGTTCTGGCCGATCTTCGAGGCGGCGGAGGGCCTGGGCGCGCCGATCTACATCCACCCGCGGTCACCGTCGGCGCAGATGGCGCAGCCCTACAAGCGGTTCGGCCTGGAGACTGGCATCTACGGCTTCCAGGCCGAGACCGGGCTGCACGGCATCCGGCTGATCTGCAGCGGCGTATTCGACCGGTTCCCTGACCTGCGGATCGTACTCGGCCACCTCGGCGAGGGCATACCGTTCTGGCTCTGGCGGGTGGACTACATGCATCCGGTGCGCAGCTCGCACAACTCCCGCCCGAAGCTGGAGCTCAAGCCCAGCGAGTATTTCAAGCGCAACTTCACGATCACGACCAGCGGCATGAACTGGCATCCGGCGCTGGCGTTCTGCGTCGAGGTCCTCGGGGCCGACAGCGTGATGTGGGCAATCGACTACCCGTACCAGCTCACCGAGGGCGCGGTCGAATTCATGAACGAAGCGCCGATCTCCGACGCCGACAAGCACAAGATCTTCCACGGCAACGCCGAGCGCGTGTTCCGGATCGCGACCTAGCCCGTTACCTCAGGGCGATCGCCTGCGCAGCGTGGTGACCGCGAAGATCGCCAGGCCGAGCGCGGTCGAGCTAGCCCCGAACGCCAGCGCGGCCGGGTAGCCCAGGTGATCGGCCAGCACGCCGCCGATGACCGATCCGAGCAGCCCGGCGGTGCCGCTGCTGGCGTTCAGCAGTCCCTGGGCATCGCCCTCCGCTTCCGGGACGAGCTGGCCGGTCAGGCCGGGCGAGGCCACGCTGAGGAACGACCAGGCGAACATAATGCCGGCGAAGGCGGCGAAAGGCAGCACGGCAGGCGGATGGCCGGCCGCGGCCAGGGCGGCGAGCGCGCCGAGCAGCACGACCCTGGCGGCCAGCGCCCCGGCCATGGCCGCAGCGGGCCCGCGACGCTGGCTGAGGGCCGCCGCCACCGGGAACAGCGGCAGGCTCACGAACACGATCACGGCGAAGGCAATCGACGAGCTGCTGGGGGCCACGCCGAACGCCTGCTGGAAGAGCACGGGGTACAGCGCGAAGATCACCGCGGTGCCGGCATAGGCCGGAATCCAGGCGGCAAGCATCCACCCGAATGGGCCGGCCAGCACGGCCAGGCCGGAGAACGGCCGCCGGTGCGCGAGATGGTGGGCGCGCAACGGGCTGGCCGGTCCCCACTCGCCGACCAAGCCGATCGACGCCAGCCGGTGCTGGCTCGCGGGCGGAACGACGGCAGTCGCCGGATGCGCGGTCGGGGCCGGGCGGCCTGCGATCCGGGGTATGAGGACGGCCGCCAGTGGGATCGCGGCGGCCGGCACGATCGCGCCGAGCAGCAGGCCGTCCCGCGCGCTCAGCGTCGCCAGGTAGGCGGCGAGGAACAGCGCGGCACCCTGGCCGACGCTGAGGACCGCCTCAAGGAAACCGAGCCGCGAGTTCCATTCGGCCCTCGGCCGACGCTCGACGATGAGCAGGTTGGCGATCGTGACGGCGCCGGCGAAGCCCGCGCCGTCGGCCAGCGCGAGCAGCAGCTGCCAGTCCGGCCCGGCCAGCGGGAACAGCCAGAGCGACACCGCCGCGGCGGCCGCGCACAGGACGGTCAGGCCGCGGTGCGCCCGGAACCGGTCGGCCAGCGTGCCGACCGCCGGCGCGGCGAACGCGCCGAGGTTAAAGGCACCCATCACCAGGCCGACGTGCCCCACGCCGTCACGGCTCGCCGCGACCGGCAGCAGGATCGGGCTCAGGCCGAGCGCGGCCCCGTTGATCAGCGCGAACGGGGCGAACCACGGCTCGACCAGCCGCAGCCTGCCCGCGCGTCCCGGCGGCGCCGCAAGCCGGGCGCCTGGCCCGTTTTCTGCCATCAACCAGCGATCGTAGCGAGCCGCGGCGGCCCCGGCGCGCCGCAATAGGATGAGCCATGCCGCCGACCGTGTCGCGCCGGACCCTCGCGCTCGCGGGGCTCGCCGTTCCGCTGATCGAGCTGGCCGGCACTGGTGACGGCCCGCTGCTGACCGTCATCGCCGGCGTGCACGGCTGCGAGTACGCGTCCATCGCCGCGGTCCGCCGGTGGGTGCGCGGGGCCGGGCGGCGCGAGCTGCGCGGCCGGGTCCGGGTCGTGCCGGTGCTCAACATCACCGCTTTCGCCGCGCGCAGCCCTTTCGTGGTGCCGGAGGACGGCAAGAACCTCAACCGGTGCTTCCCTGGCCGACCCGACGGCACGCTCGCCGACCGGCTCGCCTACGACGCGTTTCGACTGCTGATCGCGGGCTCCGACGCGGTGATCGACGCGCACTGCGGCGACCTGGTCGAGGCGCTGTACCCGTTCACGCTCTACGACGCCGGACCGGCGGAGGACAGAGCCCGCGAGCTGGCCGTCGCCTACGGTCTGCCGTACGCGCTGCGGCAGGAGCCAGGACCGCAGCGGGCGGTCGCGGGTTCGACGAGCGCCGCGGCCGCGGAAGCCGGCATTCCGGCGATCATCGCGGAGGCCGGCGGCTGCGGGCTGGTGGAGGAGGCGGCGGTGCGGCTGCATGTGGCCGGGCTTAACGGGGTGCTCCGCCTGCTGGGCATGGCCGACGACGATGCGGGCGTGGCCGGTCGGCCCGACCCCGAGTTCCTGGACCGCTCGCTCTGGCTGCGCAGCTCGCTGGAGGGCTGGTGGGAGCCGTCGGTGCGGCCGGGCGACCGGGTGGCAGCGGGCCAGTCCCTGGGCACGATCGGCACGCTGGACGGCGCCGAGACCCTGGAGACGATCACTGCCCCGGCCACGGGCGTCATCATGTTCCTGACCAGCTCGCCCGCCGTCGCGAGCGACGGCCTGCTGCTCGGGCTCGGGATAGCCGGCTCGTAGGCTGTTGGGAGAGCGAGGAGACGGCGATGGAATTCGAGCACGTCCTGGTCAAGCAGTCCGGCGACTTCGCCACGATCACGATGAACCGGCCCGCGCGCCGCAACGCACTGTCCCTGGCCCACATGCGCGAGCTCATCGCCGCGTTTACGCAGGTGGGGGAGGGCGACGCGGTCGGCATCGTGCTGGCGGGGAACGGCCCGGTGTTCAGCGCTGGCCATGATTTCGCCGACGTCGCCGACGCGGATCTGGCCGCGGTCCGGTCCCTGCTGGTTACGTGCACCGAGCTCATGACGCTCATGCAGCGGGTGCCGCAGCCGGTGGTGGCCAGGGTCCACGGCCTGGCCACGGCGGCCGGCTGCCAGCTGGTCGCAACTGCCGATCTTGCCGTGGCCAGCGAGGATGCCGCCTTCGCGGCTCCTGGCGGTAAGGGAGGATGGTTCTGCCATACGCCGATGGTGGCCATCGCCAGGAACGTCGGCCGCAAGCGGGCCGCGGAGATGGCCCTGTCGGGTGACACCATCGACGCGGCGACCGCGCTGGACTGGGGCCTGGTCAACCGCGTCGTGCCCGCCGGTCAGCTGGACGCGGCCACCACGGACCTGCTGGAGCGCGTCACTCGCGGCTCGGCCCAGAGCAAGGCCATCGGCAAGCAGGCCCTGTATGCCCAGATCGACCTGGACCAGCCGAAGGCGTATGCGTACGCGATCGAGGTCATGGCGGCGACGAGCCAGCTACCTGACGCCCGTGAAGGCATGCATGCCTTCCTGGAGAAGCGCAGGCCGCGCTGGCAGCGCGGCCGCGACTAGCCGGCCACCTGGCCGCTCAGCCCCGGCCGGCGTACGGCATCTTGGTCGCCATCACCGTCATTGTCAGCACGTTGGCGGCCAGCGGCAGGGACGCCATGTAGAGCACGGCTTCCGCGACGTGCCGGACGTCGAACGTCGGCTCGGGCATTAGCGAGCCGTCGGCCTGGAGCGCGCCGCGGCTGATGCCCTGCGTCATCTCCGTCGCCGCGTTGCCGACGTCGATCTGGCCGCAGGCGATGTCGTAAGGCCGGCCGTCGAGCGCGATCGACTTCGTGAGCCCGGTGATAGCGTGCTTGGCCGCGGTGTAGGCGGCACTGCGCGGCCGCGGGCTGTGAGCCGAGATCGACCCGTTGTTGATGATCCGACCGCCTCGGGGGTCCTGAGCCTTCATCATCGCCACCGCGTGGTGAGCGCACAGGAACGTGCCGGTCAGATTGGTGTCGATTCCGGCCCGCCACTGATCGACGGAGATCTCGTCCACCGAGCCGGCCGGCCCGAACGTGCCCGCGTTATTGACCAGCAGGTCGAGGCGTCCCCAGCGCCCGGCGACAGCGGCAAAGAGCGCCGCGACCTCATCCGGCACCGCCACGTCCGCGCGGACGGCCAGCGCCGACTCCGCCGACCACGGGCCGCCAGTCACGCTGTCGGCAGCCACCGTCTCCAGCAGCAGCGGCTCACGCCGCCCGGCGACCGCGACCTGCCATCCGTCGGCCAGCAGGGCCCGCGCGACGGCGCGCCCGATGCCGGATCCCGCCCCGGTCACCATTGCCACGCGCGCAGCCGCCAACGTTGCCTCCGTCCGGTCCCTAGTAGTGCCCAACGTACCGGCCCTGTCGTTCTCAGGGCGAGCGCCAGGCCGCCAGCGGCAGGCCCGACGCGGCGGTCAAACGCGCCGGGCCGGGCAGGTAGCCGGCGTGGGCTAGCCTGGTGCGCGGAGAGCAGGAAAGGGGAGCAGCGGTGGCCATCTTCGTGCTGGTCCTGTGGATCGCCACGGCGGGGGCCGGCCTCACGCTGCTACGGGCCGGTGGTGCGGCCAGGCGGCTCGCGGCCGGGGCCCGGGCCCGGGCCCGTGAGCAGGCTCCTAAGGCGCCGGTACCCGCGAGGATCGGCGCGCTGCCGATGACCGCGGACGGCAAACCCCCGCCGGTGCCGCACCCGCGTGTGGTATCGGCGCCGGGGGAGCACCCCCTGCTGGAGTTCAGCCATCCGGCCCTGGCGGTCATCGGCCTGGCGTTCTGGGCAATGTTCGCGTTCGTGCACTACCGGCCGATGGCATGGATCGCGATCGGTGTTCTGGTGGTCGCGATCTGTGTTGGTCTGGGCTGGCTGGTCCGCGGCCGGCGGGAGCGCAGGCGGGAAGACGTCGGCTGGCAGTTCCCGCCCCGGCTGGTCGCGCTGCACGGGCTGGCCGCGACGCTGACCATCGTCCTCACCGTCGCGGCCGCGCTGGTCGCGCGCGGCTAGCCGGACCCTTCGGGCGCCTCGGCCGGCGACCACACCGCGTCGGGAATGCCAGCAGCGTGGTTGACGTAGCGGGCCGCGACGAACAGCAGGTCGGCCAGCCGGTTGAGGTAGGCGGGAATGAGCGGAATCACCGCTTCAGCGTGCGCGAGCGTGGTGACGCGTCGCTCGGCGCGCCTGCAGACTGCGCGGGCGACGTGCAGGTCTGCCGCCGCGGGCGTGCCGCCGGGGAGGATGAAATTGGCCAGCCCCGACAGCCGCGCCAGCCGCGCTCCGGAGCCGGACCGACGGCGGAGTTGCACTCGTCCACCGAGCCTATGGCCTCGATCCTGGCCTGGTCCTTGGCCAGGCGCCGCCCGGCCCAGATGCTGGGTGTGGCCGGAGTCTCCCTGGCGGGTGTAGATCTTCATGACTGAACCCCTGACGCTGCCCGAAGCGGTGACCGCCGCAGTAGATGTCTACTACCTGCCTACGGGCGCTGCCCGTGCGGCCGCCGTTCTGGCCGAAGATCCCTACTTCACGCGCGTGACGGCCGAGATCGCGGTGCTGGTGGAGCACACCGTGCCGTATGCACCGGGCGAGTTCTTCCGGCGCGAGCTGCCCGCCATCCAGGCCGTCCTTGGCCGGGTGGCGCACCTTGGCCTGCTGATTGTCGACGGCTACGTCGACCTGGACCCGGACGGGCGGATGGGCCTGGGCGCGCACGCGCACGCCGTCTTCGGCGTGCCCGTGATCGGGGTGGCCAAGTCGCCGTTCGCCGCGGCCACGCAAGCCGTGCCGGTACTGCGCGGGAATTCTGCCCGGCCGCTGTACGTGACGGCAGCGGGGGTGCCGGTCGCCGCGGCCGCGGACCTGGTCGGGCGAATGCCGGGCCGCTTCCGGCTCCCGGACCCGCTACGACGTGCCGATGCCCTGTCCCGCGGCGCCCTGCCTCGGCGCCCGGCCTGACCGGCCTGGCAATCGCTGCGAACCCCGCGCCCACGTTCCCCGGCTTGACGGCATGGTCGCCAGCCGGCGCACAATCGCTAGGCCGTCTGCCGCGAGAGAGATGACATGAGGCGGGACCCCCTCAGCTCAGCGCACGCTTGGTGCGTAAGCAGTTTCAGGAGCGTGAGGAGGTCCCTGTAGTGGCCATCGTAGGAGGGTTTGACATTCACCGGAAGCAGGTCACCTTCGACTATCTGGACACCATGACCGGGCAGGTGCGGCGGGGCCGGATCGATCCGGCGTGCCGGGCGAC
>JASHOV010000562.1 GCA_030038495.1 Streptosporangiaceae bacterium | reverse complement strand
CGTCCCGGCCTGACGCTGATCATCCTCGCCGATCAGCCGGGACAGTGCCGCCAGCTCGCCGTACCGGCCGGTAAAGTGCCCGACCGTGCCCGGCAGCTCGTGCGGGATAACCGGGACGGCACGGACCGCATCATCCGGTTCCCGCGCGTCGGGCGGGTGATCGCCCGGCGTCGCGTCGCGACCACCGGCCAGTATCTGCTGCTGCAGTTCGCGCAGCTGAGGGCCGGCCTCGCTGCCCAGCCCGTGAGCTGGATACTGGCCGCGGGCAGCCGCCAGGAACTCGGTCTCCTCGGGCCCGGCCAGGCCAAGGGCGACGGCGATTCGCTCGGCCGAGTGGCGGTGCAGCCGCCGGGTCCGGCCCGACTCGGCGTCGGCGACGGCGCGCACGCTCAGGCCCGATCGGGCAGCGAGTTCTTCCTGCGTGAGCCGCGATGCCAGCCTCAGCCCGCGCAGCAGCAGCCCGAACCGGCCCGGCGCCGGCCCGTCCGCAGCCCCTGGGTCAGCCGACTCGCCGCTTTCCACCACGGCACGATTCTCACAGAAAGTGCCCGGAATTGCCGGTGAAATTGCCGGTCAAACTACATGGATCCCGGCGAACCAGCGCGGCATGCTCAGATTATAAGTGTTACGAATGGCCAGGAGTGTTCTCAAGTGAGAAACCCCGCACCGGACGCGGACGAACTGGCGCGTCGAGCACCTGAATTCCCTGACCATATGATATGGCGCCAGCGCACGCCCGCGGGCGTCCGCTATATCGCTCGCGGCCTGGACCTCAGCGTCCGGCCGCACACCTTGGTCACCAGCGACCTGTCGGAAATCTGGGCACAGCTCCTGCAGTTCGCACGGACCGAGGAACACGACCGGTCCTGATCAATCTGGCCGGTGTTGCGCGTGCGTGCTAGCCGCCGCTGGTCGGAGTTCCCGAGCCTACTGCCATGGCGAAGATGTGCATGGCGTTGATGCCGTTCCCAACTCCGCTGCTCACCGTTGGCAGCGTCACCGAGGCGACGGTCTTGCCCGCCTCCAGTGGCACCGACGCGAAGTAAATGCTGACCGGATGCTCGACCTGCGTGCTGCTGGAGAAGTTCCAGCTCGATGTGGTGTCGGCGACCTCGTCGCCGCTGACCGCGGCGTTGTTGTACCAGTCGGCCATGGCCAGGCCGAATGTCTGGGTGCTGCCGTCGGTATAGGTGATGGTGCCGGTCCCGCTGGCCTCCCCGAACGCGCCCGCGCCGAGGAAGCCCAGGTCGGTGCCCGACCCCGACAGGTCGATGGTCTGGCCGTCGGCGATCACGTCGTCGGGGGCCCCGACCGCGCTCGGCCAGGTGAAGGTCGTCCCGCCGATGGTCGCCTGGCCGCCGGCCGTCAGCGGCGTCGGCGTGCCCGCCGCCAGCGCCTCCGCCGAGAAGCTGTCTCCGGTGCCGTCGAAGTCGGCCGCGCTCGGGTCGGAGTTGTCACTGATCCCGGCGTTGTCGTAGGCGGCCGCGAGAGACGAGTACGGCGCGCCCGTGGTCGCGGTGCCCGTTCCGACCGCCATCGCGAAGACGTGCATCGCGGTGGTGCCGCCGGCATCGGACACCGTGGGCAGGGTGACCGAGGTGACCCGCTTGCCCGGCTGCAGCGGCACCGACGCGAAGTACACGCTCACCGGGTGCGCGCCGAGCGGATTGCTCTGGAAGTTCCAGCTGGAGGTAGTGGCGAACAGCTGGTCGCCGACGGCCGGGCTATTGGCATACCAGTCCGCCACGTTGAGGTTGAAGGACTGGCTGGTTCCGTCGGCGTAGTTCACGGTGACCGAGCCCGTCGCGGTGCCGTTCTGGCTGGATGCCAGGAAGCCAAGATCGGTCCCGGTGCCGGAAAGCTGCACCGTCTGCCCCGCGGAGACCACGTTGTCCGGCGTCCCGGAGGCGACCGCCGGCCAGGTGAACGTGGTCCCGCCGACGGTCACCATCGTTCCGGGCGAGACCGCGTTCGGCGTGGCCGCGGCCAGTGCCTGCGCCGAGAAGCTGTCGCCGACGCCGTCGTAGTTCGCGGCCGCCTCGTCGGAGTTGTCGCTGATCCCGACGTTGTTATATGCGGCGGCAAGCGAGGAGTACGGGACCGTCACGGACGCAGACCCCTGCACCAGCCCGCCGCCGGGGGAGGTGATGCTGGCGGTCAGCGTCCGGGCGCCTGGCTTCGCGCCGGCCGGCACCGTGACGCTGAACCTGGCCGTGACGGTCTGGTGCGGCGCGACGAAGGCGGGGAGAGGAACCGCGGGCGTCGCCTGCCAGCCGCTCGGAACGGCCAGCGTGAACTGAGCCCGCGGCATGGCGTAGTCACCGTCGTTGACCAGCGTCGCCGCGACCGTTGCCGTCGATCCTGCGGGTACGACGGACGGCGCCTGCACCGTCGCGTAGCGCGCGCCCACGGTGGCGGTGACGTCGAAGCCGCCCTGCAGCGGCAGGTCAGCCAGCGCCGAGGAGTCGCCGACGTAGACCGTGAACTGCCCGTCGGGCACGACCCAGCCGTTGGCCGTGTCGTCCCAGTACGACAGGTCGTGGCCGCTGAGACTGAACCGGACGGTCGTGGACTGGCCCGGCTGCAGGGTGACCTTCTGGAATCCCTTCAGCTGACGGGGCGGCTCGCCTGCCGCCGGCGGGTCGCCAAGGTAGAGCTGCGCCACGTCCGACCCGGCGACGGCCCCGGTGTTGGTGACCTTCGCGGACACCGTCACCAGGTTGCCGGACTGGCCGTTGCACCGGCAGCTTGTCGCACCGGGATCGGAGGCTGGGTTCTGGACCTGCTGCGAGCTGACCTGCAGGTCGCTGTAGCGGAAGGTCGTGTAGGACAGCCCGTAGCCGAACGGGAACAGCGGCGTCTCGTTGGTGGCGTCGTAGTAGCGGTAGCCGACGTCGATGCCCTCGGAGTAGAGCACCTGGCCGTCCACGCCGGGGAACTCACTGGGGCTGGACGCCGGTACCTGCGAGAGGTCGGCGGGGAACGTGACCGGCAGGTGCCCGGAGGGGTCGACCTGGCCGAACAGGACCGCGGCCAGGGCCGTGCCGTTGCTCTCGCCGGGGTACCACGCGTCGACCACGGAGGCGACCTGACTCAGCCACGGCATGACCACGGGGGCACCCGCGTCGATGACCACGACCGTGTGCGGGTTCGCCGCGGCCACCGCGGAGATCAGCTCGTTCTGGGCGGACGGCAGGTTCAGGCTGGCGCGGTCGGCCGCCTCGGACTCGGTGTCATCGGACACCACGACGACCGCCGTGGCCGCCGACTTGGCCGCGGTGACCGCCGCGGCGATGCCGGGGGCCAGATCGGACGGCGTCGCCCAGCTCAGGCTGGCCGACGGGCCGCCACCGGAAAGCTGGAGCGTGTATGTCTGGCCGGCCTGCAGGTTGACTCCGACCGAGTAGGTCGACACGGGCGGGGTGCCCGGGTTGGCCAGGATTTCCTTGCCGTCCAGGTACAGGTTCGTGACGGTGTAGGAGCCGGGGTTCTGGAACGCGAGCACGTAGGTCCCGGTCTCGGGTGCGGTCAGCGTGCCGGTGTAGGTCCCGCCGTAGCCGGTGCCGGTGTAGGCCGGGCTGAGGTCGGCACTCGGGATCGCCGACAGCGAGGTGTCGGTCGGCAGGCCCTGCGAGTACTGGACCGTCGTGCCCGTTCCCGCGGCGGCCTGGATTCCCTGCAGTGGGGTGACGTTGAACGTGGACGTCACGTAGGCGCTGCCGCCGCCGGTGTCGGTCGGGGCGGCCGAGGCCGCCGGGCCCACGACGGCTATCGTTCCCCCGTTAGTGGCCTGCAGCGGGAGAGTGCCGCCGGTGTTCTTCAGCAGCACGGTGCCGTCCTCGGCGACCTCGGTCGAGACGGCCTGGTGGGCCGGGGTGGTGACGGTCGCGCTGCTCGACCCGGTCGGCGGGTCGTTGAACTCGTTGAATCGGAACATCTCGGTCAGGATCCTGGACACCATCTGGTTCACGGTGCCGATGCTGACCTGCCCGTCCTGCACCGCCGCCGCCAGCGCGGAGCCGTAGTACTGCGGTGCCGGCATCTCCTGGTCCGTGCCCGCCTCGGCTGACTGCACGGTCGAGTGCATCGCCTGGTAGTCCGAGGCAATGAAGCCGGGGTATCCCCACCGCTGGTCGAGGGTGGTGTTCTCCAGGTACTGGTTCGAGCAGGCGGCCTGCCCGTTGATCGTGCTGTACGCGCACATCACCGACGCCGCCTTGGCCACGTTCGTCGCCGCCCAGAAGCCCGGCAGGTAGATCTCATGCAGCGCGCGCGTGCTGACGATCGCGTCGTCGGCGGGCGTGTTGCGGTTGGTCTCCTGGTTGTACACCGCGAAGTGCTTGACCATGGACATCTCGTCCTGGCTCTGCACGCCCTCGATGTCGGCGGTGGCCAGCGCCGCGTTCAGGTAGGGGTCCTCGGTGTAGGTCTCGAACGACCGGCCCCACCGAGGGTCGCGGTCGATGTTGATGGTCGGGCCCAGGTTGATCATCGCGCCCTTGGCGCGCTCCTCGGACCCGACGACGGCACCGTAGTCGCGGGCGAGGGACGGGTCGAAGGTCGCCGCCAGCGATACCGCGGCCGGCATCTGCGTCACGCCGGTGAGGCCGTCGCCGACGCCGACCGGGCCGTCCTCCTCGCCGATGGCGGGGATGCACAGGCTCGGGATTGCCGAGATGTAGAAGACGTACGGCTCGCTGAACCCGGCCCCGGTAACCTCGTTGATCTTGTCGGCCAGCGTCATCTGTGCCATCAGCATGTGCACGCGCTGATGGATCGACAGGGACTGGTTGAGCCATGGGCATGCGGCGCTCGCGGACGCGGCTGCGACCGAGGGCGCGCTCGCCGCGGTCGCGGCCAGGGCGAGGGGGACGGCTAGAACCACGGCAGCCGTCAGCAGGGCCATCCGGTTTAAGCGGCGAGTGCGCCCGAGCGCGGCGAGCTTCATCAATGGCCTCCGATGCCTGCTCAGTAGTTCAGGTGCTTCCTCAGCCGCGGTCAGCTGAGGCCGGAAGGTGAGTTTCGCGACGATCAGGACGTTATAGCCGTTGCTGTTAACGTTTTCTTAAATTTCGAGACCGGCCGAGAACAATCCGTTAACGGGCAAACACGCGGGTACTCGGGCGCATCACCGATACCATTACCCGACCTTCACATCAGGGACCTCGGCAGTCTCAGCAGGGGGCCGCAGGCCCGCCAGGTCTCAGCCCGGCGGGCCCGTCGGCGACCTAGACGGGACGGACAATCACCGGTCGCGCGGCACCACGACAACCGGGCACTGTGCGTGGTGGATGACCTGGCTGCTAACTGAGCCCAGTGAAAGGCGCGCGAACCCGCCGCCACCCCGCGTGCCCACGACCACCAGGTCGGCGTCGGCGGAGGCGTCGATCAGTGCCTGCGCCGCGAACCCGTTGATCGCGCGCACGGTGACCTGCGGGTGCTTGTCCGCGCCGATCTCCTTCGTCACCTGAGCGACGGCTTCCTCGGCCGCCTGGCGAGCCTCTTCAACTCTCTGCGCGTCACCTGCGATGGTGACTGGCTGACGTGACCAGTAGCCCTGGATCGTCGGGTGAACCGTGAGGACCGTCAGCGGCACGTCTCGCTGCACGGCCTCGTTCATGGCCCATATCAGTGCGTGATGGGCATTGTCTGATCCGTCGATACCCACGGTGATCCCAGGCATCATTCCGTCCTTTCTTGGGTGCCTCACGGATTGTCAATTCCGCTCATGACTAGTGTCGGCCTTGCGCGATGACGACAACCGGGCACGCCGCGTGATTTACGACCTGAGCGCCTCGACCAGTGCGTCGGTCGGCTGACCGATGGACCCGCGCACGGTCACCGAGTCGGGCTGGCCGGTCCTGCGGGCAGGCGATCGGATTGCCGGTCCATGCAGCCCTACACCTGCTCCAGCGCCCTGCACGTTCCGCCGCCATCCGGCGAGGGCCAGACGTAGCGGTGAGATGACCTCTCGAATTGCAGCCAAGTGTCCTGAGACCGGGCTTCCCGGCAGGCGCGCCCGCTCCCGGTCATGCTCAGGAAACCCAGCAGTGCCGCGGGGTAGACAAAGTATCCCCAGCGACTTGCGGGAGCGAGTGTAAAGACCAGGGCGAGGCTGACAGCGAGCCGCCACGCCGCCGCCCGGACGTCGGCTGGCGGCCGGACGACTAGTGATGCCGCCATGGCCAGGATGGCGGCGCACAGGAGGCCGATCGCGGCCCAGCGGCCCGCGGGTCCGGTGTCGGCGAGCAGGTGCCCTGGCAGCGGGCTGTCGGCGGGCGTCTGGTACCTGGTGAAGCCGAGCGGGAAGAGCACCGTGTTCTGAAACAGTGCCGCAGGCGCCGTCACCGAGGCCGGTGCCGTCGCCGCGACCAGTGCCGCCATGCTGATGCCGGCCGTAACCACGAACCTGGTTGCCGCCCGTGCGCCGTCCCTGGCCGCGAGCATCACGGCGATGACCGGCAGGGCGGGCCAGGCGGTGGCCTTGATGGCGCAGGCCGCGCCCAGGGCGATGGCGCCCGCCAGCTGTACTCGCCGCCGCCCCGGGTGCGCGGCCGCGCAGGCGAGCGTCAGGCTGAGCAACGCCAGCACCGGCAGGTCGGTGAGCCCTGTCGTCAGCGGCAGGGCCAGAACCGGCGAGCCGAAGGCGAACGCGGTATTGCGCAGCGTGCTGCCCGGCCTGGCCAGCCGGAACGCGGCGGCGAGGATCGCGGCGGCGGTGATGCCCATCCAGAGCCTGGGGTTGGCGGCCGCGCCGTGCAGGCCGGCCGCGGCGGGCAGGCCGAAGATCGCCATCGCGGGCTCGTACGGGTTGTACTCCAGGTAGTGCGAGATGTGATCTGCGGGCAGGTAGGGTGTGCCGTGTTGCAGCAGCAAAGCCGCGGAACGGGCCACCACCTTCAGCGAGCTCTCGTCGGTCTTGGGCATCTTGCGGCCGAACGTGACCTGCCAGGCCAGCGGGGCCGCCAGTGCGCCGACCAGGGCTATGACCAGCCCGGCCTCGCGGCCTCGCGATCGCCAGATCGCGGCGGTGAGTGCGGCCAGCGCGTAACCTCCGGCGGCCCAGGCGCCCCACGTCCACTGCACCGGCTGCCCGGACGTCAAGAAAACCGCCGCCGCGAACGCGGTGAAAGCCCCATACCAGGCGACGACCTGCCGATGGTCACTGACCGGCGCAGTCGTCACCGTCGCGGCTGCCGGGCGCTGCGTTAGTACCGGAACAGCGCCGTTGTAATTCATGCGCGCGATGCGGCCCTCCGATAAGGCGGCGCCGGCCGGCGACGCATCCGAGCGACCGGGAGGAGCGCGCTGCGAGCGTCAGCGCGGCTGGACGCGTCAGTACCTTTGCGGCTGCGGCGGAAGCGCGGCCACGATCGGGTGATCAGAATGGATCTTGCCCACGTTGGCCGCGCCGCCAGGCGATCCGAGGTAGGTGAAGAACTCGACGTTGGCCCTGTGGTAGTGCTGCAGTTCGCGCGGGAGGTCGTCTTGAAAGTAGATCGCCTCGACCGGGCAGACCGGCTCGCAGGCCCCGCAGTCGACGCACTCGTCGGGCTGGATGTACATCATGCGCTCGCCCTCATAGATGCAATCGACCGGGCACTCCGCGATGCACGTCTTGTCCAGCAGATCGACGCAGCCCTCCGTGATGATGTAGGTCACCTTAGCACTCCTATTCGAGGTCTTGTCATGATCTTCGCGGACGGCAGCGTGGTTGCTTCGCCGCCGACAAAACTAGGGCCGCTGGTCGTTTCCTGAAACCGACGAATAC
Source organism: Streptosporangiaceae bacterium (assembly GCA_030038495.1). GTDB lineage: Bacteria > Actinomycetota > Actinomycetes > Streptosporangiales > Streptosporangiaceae > JAJYUU01. The sequence goes on along the minus strand of JASHOV010000562.1, from coordinate 12,551 downwards.
CCCTTGGGGGACGCGCGACCCCCGGGGTCCCCGGCCGGTGGCGGTGCGGTCGCGGGCAGCAGGCCGAACGCATCGGCGACGGCGAACGCCCCGGATCTGTTGCGCACGCCAAGCTTGCGGAACAGCCGGGTCTGGACGTTCTCCACCGTCTTCGGAGCAATCCCCAGCACTCGGGCGGTCTGCCGGATCGAGTACCCCTGGGCGAGGCAGCGAAGGATGTCACTTTCCCGTGCGGTCAGTTCTGGCAGTTCCAGCCTCCCGGCGACTCCGTCCTCCCAGCGTGCGCGCACTGCTCCTATCAAGGGCCGCATCGGCCTCGAGCCGACCACGAGATAGCCCTGACTTACCATCCGCAACACCGAGAGGAAGTGGTCGTCGATCCTGTCTGCCGGTATCAGCGCGGTCGCTCCCGAGGCGAGTGCCTCGGCGAGTTCCGGCGGGTCAACCGGCTTGCTGTGGACAAGGATCGCCGGAATGCCGAGTTCCGCAACCAGATCCCAGTCCTGCCGTCCCGGATCGACCAGCACGGCCACGATCGGGCCGCGATGCCAGCGTGCCCAGTGTGCGTCGGCGACGGGTCCAGGCGTTTGTATCAGGACGAACGGCAGCTGGGTTGCGACCAGGACCGCGGCTATCTGATCGATGGCGAAGCCATCCTGGCCGGATACCACCGTCAGCACGGTGGAATCCCCGCTGTCATCCGCCCGCGTTCGCGGGGCCGGGCTCTCACTGCGGTCCAGCATCCCGAGCGAGGCCGCCCTGGACACGGCGTGCGCGCTGCTGCTGACATCCAGCTTCGCGAAAACGCGGCGCTTGAGGTTCTCCACCGTGAGCGGGCTAATCCTGAGCAGGGTCGCCATCTCACCAACGCTGTGCCCGGAAGCCGTCAGCACGACGATCTCAACTTCCCGGTCGGTCAGGCTACCCGGGGTCGTCCGGGCGTGCCGGGCCTTGCGCGGCCGCAGCAGCGTGAGCAGGGCCGTGAGACCGTGCGACTCAGGGACGAGGGACGTAACGCCTGCGCGGCAGGCGGCGGCCAGATCCTGCTCGGTCGCATTCCGGTAACTCACGATCACGTTCAGCTCGGGGTAGCTGCGCATCAGGTCGCTTACCAGTACGGCGGTCTCGCGCAGGCGGGGGCCTGCATCGAGGATCACCACATCTGGCTGGCGTAGCTCGCACAGTGCAAGGATCCCGTCCGCCTCCGCCACCTTGCCCACGACGGTAATGTCGGGCCGGATGGCCAGGCATGCGGACAAGGTGTCTCGGAGCAGCCGGCGGGACGACTGCACAGCTACGCGGACGGTGACGCGAGCGGGGGGCGTGACCATCGTTAGCCTAGGATTCCGGTATCTCCACAACTGACGGGTTAGTGAGGTATCGCAGTCTACGCCGGACCAGCGGCCAACAATGGGTAGTTAAGCTTTATTTAATCCCTGCGCTGTTACCGGTACGTGATTCAATTCGCTGTTCGGACCCGGGCCGACGTGTCCGCGGCTTGATAGCCAGGCCGCGGTTGCCGCTCTGACGTGCTCTTTTGCTAAACCGGGCGCCGGGAGACGGCCGCCTGACGACCACCTAGCCGCGAACGCGCGAGCAGCGCGCCGAGCCGCACTGGCCCGCTGTTGCGCGGATCCGCGCGAAATTTTTGCACAAACCTTCGGATTCAACAGACTGACTTCGCGATTTCTCGCGGCGGGAGCATGACGTTTCGTTACGGTCCGTGCGCGGCAACCGCGCATTCAGTTAAACCGAATCTTATTCGGCGCCGACCCCGGCTCGGCCTGCCGACGGGTGGATCCCCCGGGGGGTTACCGTCCCCCGAGGGTTATTGGTCCCTGTCGCGGCCGGGCTGAGCGGCCCTAGTCTGCCGCAGAGCGAGGAACGTGCTGATCCTTGCCCCGCCCGAGACCCGCGCCAGGTCTCGGTGCGTTCCCGCCGGTGTTGGAGGAGGCCTTGGTCGGTCAGCGGAGTCTGCGGCATAAGAGCGGGTGCCCGCAGCGCCGGAGCTCTCTCATGACCCGGCGGGTGAACCCGGGGCTGGACGCCGCGACCGGCACCGAGGCGTGCGGGAGAATTCGCCTCGAGCTGGGGGTCTACGTCCTGGGTGCGATCGAGCCCGCCGGCCGCAGTGCCGTCGACGCTCATCTGGCGTGCTGCGCTGGTTGCCGGGATGAGCTGGCCAAGCTGGCTTGCCTGCCGGGGTTGCTGAGCCGGGTTACCGCCGATGAGGCGAATAGCCTCGTGCCTTACCGCGACGATGGTGGCCGCAGCAGCCACGATCAGTCGCCGGACCTCGGCCTGGAGAGCGGCGACTCGGCGTGATGATCACGCCGGTGGGCGCGCAGCGAGCTTGTCGTGAACGATTCACGGCCCGAGCTGCGTAGTAACGGAATGAAGATTCCAGGTCAACGAACGGAGACAATGCCATGCGCAACCGATGGTGGATAGGCCCCGGTCTCGCAGCCGCGGTCGTCGTACTCGCGGCCTGCGGGACCAGCAACGGCACGACCGATACGGCAACGTCCACCCCACCCCCAGCCGCGGCCGGTCAGGCCAATGCGGCAGCAGCCGGCTCGGTCACGATCAAGACGATGACCACGAGCAAGGGAACTGTGCTCACCAATGCTGCCGGGCTCACCCTGTACTGGTTCGCCAAGGACACGGCGACCAAGTCGAACTGCAACGGCTCGTGCATCACGTACTGGCCGCCGGTCATAGGGACGGCAACTGCCGCGGCTGGAATATCGCTGCCGCACGGCTTCGGGACGATCAAGCGGTCGGACGGTCAGATCCAGGCAACCTACGACGGCCATCCGCTCTACACCTACACGGGCGACACCGCGGCAGGCCAGTTCAACGGCAACGGCATCAACGCCTCGGGCGGTCTTTGGTGGGCGGCAACGCCGTCCGGCGCTGACCTCAAGTCGAGCGCGGCGGCGCCCTCATCGTCGAGTTCCACCAGCAGCAGCGGCGGCAGCGGCGGCGGCTGGTGATCGTCGGCTAGAGCCGCGCCGGCCGGCGGGCGGGACGCTGCTGATATCCGCCAGTGCGCTGTGCGTACGGGCCGGATGCAGGGCATTCCTGTGCAGCGCCCTCGCTCGCCGGGGACCCCCAAGGGTTTCTCGTCACTCCCGAGAGTTTGTTGCTCCGGGTGCGGAAGCTCCTTAGATGATTAGCTTGTGGCGGGTTGGGAAGTTAGCTCCATCCAGCCTCGCGGCGAGATGAACTCCTGGCATTGCGCTTACTGTCGGAGGCCACGTGGTATCCAAGCACCGGAGGTACGAAACCGAGCCGTCGCTGGCGTCAGTTGGTGCGCGTGTGCACACAGCTGAAGTCTGGCCGGAGGCGGTCGGGTACGGTCAGGCCGCTGCCACCTCGGGGCGTATGGCCGCGCACGCGAGGGTCTGGCCTGCGGATGACGGCTTCCCCGCGTCGGACGGTTACGACGGCGGTGCCGCCGGGCCGGGCTGGGCGGCAGCCCCAGAAGGGCAGTCCTGGCGGGAATGGGAGGACTGGCAAGACTGGGGACCGCCGCCGGCGATGCATCCTGACCATCCGTCGGCGCCGGTGCCGCGGGTCCAGCTCCCGCCCGATCATCCGTCGGCGCCCATGCCGCGGGTCCAGCTCCCTGCCGACCGTCGATCGGGTCCCAGGTCAGTTCCTGGCGCACCTGACCTGCCGCAACGGCGGCCAGGGGGGTCGGCAAGGCGGAGCGCGCCGCCGCAAGCGCCCGATGCCGGTTACGGCAACGGCAACCGGCGGCTCTATGTCGTCCCCAACGACCCGCCCGCCGCGGACCACGGGACGACCGGGCTGCGGCCCCCCGAGAACCTGGGCGATCAGTTTCCCAGGCAGTCGGCAGCCGACCTAGCCCGTACTGACTGGCAGGATACGGGCGGCTTCCAGCGCCAGCCGGGCCCCGCCCGGCGGGAGGCCTTCGGCTACCAGCGCCAGCCCGGTCCGGCGCGCCGCGACGCTTCCGGCTACCAGCGCCAGCCCGGCCCCGCGCGCCGCGACGCTTCCGGCTACCAGCGGCAAGCCGGCCCCGGCTGGCAGGAAACCGCCGACTACCGCCGCGAGTCCGGCCCGCCCGGCCCCGGACCCGCGACCGGGCGGTTCCAGAACGGCCGCTCGCCGAACAGCGACTCGTCTTGGGCAGCCGGGCAGGTTCTCACGCGGCCCGACGACCAGGCGGCCCAGATCGCGCAAGAGGCGCGAGATTATGCCGCCGCGATACGCGAGGCTGCGGAACGCGAGGCGGCCGCGATAACCCAGCAGGCGACCAGCCGGGCGAATGAGATAGCCCAGCAGGCCGCTAGCCGCGCGGATGAGCTAACCCAGCAGGCCGCTAGCCGGGCAGATGTGCTAACCCAGCAGGCGGCCGGCCAGGCCGTCGCCATACGCGAGGCTGCAGAGCGGGAGGCCGTCGAGCTGCTGGCCAGGCTCGACTCGATGTCCGGCGAGCTTCGCCGCGTGGCCGGCTACGTCACAGAAAACCTCGTCGCTCCGGCCATGCCGACGACCGCTCCGGCGAGCCCGGAAGCCGGGCCGACAATGCTGGCTACCGCTCCGGCGATGCCGGACGCCGGGCCGGCGATGCTGGCTACCGCTCCGGCCATGCCGGACACCAGGCCGGCGAGGCCCGACACCAGGCCAGGCACCAGGCCGGCGAGGCCGGACACCAGGCCAGGCACCAGGCCGGCAGGGCCGGACACCAGGCCAGGCACCAGGCCGGCGGGGCCCGGCACCAGGCCGGCGGGGCCCGACACCAGGCCGGCGAGGCCCGACACCACACCGGGCACCAGGCCAACGCCGACCAAGAAGCCGCAGCAGCGAACCAGGCAGCAGCAGGCCATGCGCGTCGCCGCGGCCGCTACCGCGACGCTGTTCTCGTTCGCCGCGCTCACCGGTGCCACCGAGCTCGGACTGCACGGATTCAAGTTCTTCGTCTTCCGGACAACGGTAGGAGAGTCGTCACCCGGCGTCCCGAGCGACCAGCAGTTCCTAGCCCAGGAAGCCGCGGCGGGGCATCGCGCAGCGACGACGAAGGCCTCTGTGACCCCGAAGGGGCGTCACCACAAGAAGTCATCCCAGACCCTCGAGGTCCACCACTCGTAGACCGCCCGCCACCACGGCAGGCGAAAACCACGGGGAGCGACGTTAGTCCTATCGAAGGAGAAGCTGCGAAGATGGCTACTACAAGGGACTACCCGCAAGACCTGTACCCTGGCGATCCCGTAGGCAGATGGAACGAGCGGGATCAGTCCGCGGATGACCACCGGCCGCAGCGGCGGGCAGGGCGGAGTCGCCTCGACGAGTGGATGGACAAGGACATCAAGTTCCTTGCCGGCTCCCGAGTCAAGCGGAAGGCGCTCGCGCTTATCCTGCTAGGCGCGCCTGGGTTGCTTCCCCTGTTCTTCATGTTGCCCGCGCTATTCACGATGAACAGCAACACCTTCGCCGTGTCGGTCGACGACACGCTGGGGACCGGGGCCGAGATCTGCCTGTTCCTGTGCCTGCTCGTCACTCCCATGGTCACGCTCACCGGGCAGCGCTGGTTCGTACCGCTGCGGCGCTGGTACGGGATCATGATGGGGTGCTGCGGCATCGGCGACATGGTTGCTGCTGGTCTCACCGATTCCTTCGCCGGAGGCTTCCTCGGCCGGGTGGCCGGGCACGTCTTCGAGCTCATGGGATTCATGATGGTGATGCTGGTCATCCCGCTGCTTGTCACAGGCAACCCGTGGGCGCAGCGCAAGCTCGGCAAGTACTGGAAGATGCTGCACCGGCTCATCTATGTCATCTGGGGGCTGCTCTTCTTCCACCTGTCCCTGCTGGAGGGATTCGGGTTCGAGCCGGGGAACTCGAACAATGGCTCTGGCTTCCCCGGCGACGGTGACCCCATCTTCCATCAGCGCCTCTACCAGTACTCGGCGGCCAGTCTCTTCCTGCTCACGCTCAGGCTGCCTCCGGTAAAGCGCTGGATCGCCGCGCGCGAAGCAGAAGGCCGGAGGTGGCTGGTATTCGCAACCATCGGGCCGGTTTTCGCGCTCTTCATCTTCGCAATGATCTTCATCGTCAACGAGGAGATCTTCAAGGGGATCGACTCCTTCAGGGAGACGCCCAGCGCCGAATAAGGCATCGATCGTCCTCGCCGGGGCGGTCCGGCCCAGTCTGCCGTCACCGCCCTGGCATTCCTCTAAGGGTGCGGAGATGGCGAATAACTTCGAAAGCGATTTCTGGGAGCCGGTCGGCCGGGCGAGCAGGCGGAATGGGGCCGAGACGTACGGCCGAGGCGATCAGGAGGAGCGGACGACGACGGCCGGCGGCGTCATAGTCGCTTTTGTCGCGCTCCTGTCTACTGTCCTGGTGATCGCGGGCCTGGTCTACGCCACGGGTGCCAGCGCGCGTCATAAGTCCGCGCTTGCCGCCGACGACTGCGTGCCCGCCCTGTTCGTAGTGGGCTTGCCCTGCACTAACCAGCGGATGGAGATGCGCAGGTACGAGGGGATCGTGACCCCGGCCATCCAGCAGCTGGCTACTGAATCAGCCGCCTACCGCGCGAACGAAGGGCGCAACCTCGCTGCGGCCGAAACGGCCCTCACGGCGGAGGTGGCGGCGGAGCAGGCGCTCGACAACGGCCTGACCGCGGTCATGTACACGCCCCAGACCAGAGCGACATCCGTCGCTCTGATCACGAACTCCATTTCATTCGGGAACCCGATACCACCGGCCGCGGTCATTTTTTCACCCCAGGTCTCAGCCATGGCCGATGCGCTGGTCCGGGATATCCAGGCCCTCGCCAAGCTGACCTCCGAGCAGGCACGGTCGTCGTCACTCACCCAGTTGCGGTCATTCAACGCCCGGATTCAGGCTGCCACCGTCGCCGTCCAGAGCGAGATGCAGCTCATCAGCAAGGCCGTTGAGACGCCACCGACGGCGAGTGAAGAGCCGTGCGCGCCGTGTTTTTAATTCTTGGCCGCTGCGACGCCGCAGTCGGTGAACCCGGCGGCGCGGTAATGCCGTTGCCCTGAAAGATCCAGTCGGTCATCGGTCATCGGTCACGGCCGCGGCTTAGCTGGCGCGCTTGTAGGCGCGGACGGCCAGCGGCAGGAACACGATGAAGATGCCCGCGAGCCACGCCGCGCTCTTCCAGAGGTCCGCCGCGATCGGCCCGCCGAGCGCCAGCGCCCGCATGGTGTTGATGACGAAGGTCACCGGCTGGTTGTTCGCGAACGCCTGCAGCCAGCCCGGCATCGAGGAGATCGGAACGAACGCCGAGCTCAGGAACGTCAGCGGGAACAGCCAGATCAGGCCGAACGCCTGGACCGATTCCTCGTCCTTGATGGCGAGGCCGGTATAAGCCGCGATCACGCAGCACGCGAGGCCAAGCAGGATGGCGACGAGGACCATGAGGATGGCAGGACCGGCCCCGTTCTGGAACCGGAAGCCGACGGCATACCCGACCCCGACGACGATCAGGATCGTGACCGTCATCCGGAGCGTGTCCGCCGTCAGCCGCCCCGTCAGTACCGCCGACCGCGCCATCGGCATGGACCGCAGCCGGTCTATGACGCCCTTCTGCAGTTCCTGGGCGAGGGCGATCGCGGTACCGAAACAGGCGAACGCCGCGGTCTGCCCGAGGATCCCCGGCATGAGGAAGTTGACGTAGCCGCCGGGGACGCCGTGCACGTGAATCGCGCCGCCGAACACGTACCGGAACATCAGCACGAAGATCACTGGCTGGATGACCGTGAAGAACAGGTAGGCCGGGACGCGGTACCAGACCAGCAGGTTGCGCCGCGTGATGGCCATCGTGTCCGAGAACGCCCAGCGCGCACGGACGAGCGGGCCCGGATCGGCGAGCGGCGGCAGCGTCGTCGCGGTGGCGGCGGTCACGACGCCACCCTCGTGGTCACGGTGTCGGCGTCGTCCACTCTGCGGTCGCGGCCGCGTCCCCGGCCGCGCCGTCGGTCAGAGCCGGCGCCTTCCTCGTCTCCCTCGGCCGCGTGTCCGGTCAGGGCCAGGAACACGTCGTCCAGCGACGGCCGCCGCAGCGCCAGGCCGTGAGTACGGACCGCGACGGCGTCAAGCCCGCGCACCGCATCGATGAGCGCGTCGGACCCCCGGCCGCCGACGCCGACGCTGACCACTCCCGTCTCCTTGTCGGCGTGCGGCTCGCCTTCGCCGATCGGCGCGACCGCCGCGACCGCATCGCTGAGCCTCGACCGGTCGGGCACGGTGAATTCGAGCACGTCGCCGCCGACCCGGCCCTTCAGCTCCTCCGCGGTGCCCGCCGCGATAACGAGCCCGTGGTCGATGACGACGATCTCATCGGCCAGCTCGTCGGCCTCGTCGAGGTATTGGGTGGTAAGCAGCAGCGTCGTCCCGCGCGCGACCAGCGACCTGATGATGTCCCACATGCCGAGCCTTGACCGCGGGTCGAGTCCAGTCGTCGGCTCGTCGAGGAACAGCACCTTAGGATCACCCACCAGGCTCGCTGCGAGATCGAGTCGGCGCTGCATGCCGCCCGAGTAGTTCTTGGCGGCCCGGTTGGTGGCGTCGGCCAGGTCGAACTGCTCGAGCAGCTCGATCGCCCGGACGCGAGCAGCCCGCCAGCTCAAGTGGTACAGCCGCCCGATGATCTCCAGGTTCTCCCGGCCGGTCAGCTCCTCCTGAATGGCCGCCGACTGCCCGGACAGCCCGATCAGCCGGCGTACGGCGGCAGCCTCGCGAACCACGTCGCGGCCCTCTACCAGAGCGCGCCCGCTATCGGGCAGCAGCAGCGTGGTGAGGATGCGTACCGCGGTCGTCTTGCCCGCACCGTTCGGCCCGAGTACGCCGAGCACCGTGCCGCGCGGCACGGCCAGATCGATACCGCGCAGTGCGTGCACGTCGCCAAACGATTTGGTCAGTCCCTCGACCAGGATCGCCGATCCCGTGCTGGACTCCGTCACCCTGCACCCTCCCGATCATGTCAGGCTACGTACCGGCCTCATGCTGACAGCGGCTTCGTGCTGACAATAAGTACTATCGCGATTCTCAGTCAAGCTATATCGCGTACTAGCTGACGACGTGCTGGTCAGTGCCCTTGGCGCGGCCGTGGGGTAAAGTCCGCTGCCTCGGGCTGGGCCGGGCTGTGCCCAGCCGCGTGCGCGACCAGCTCGCGGCGGCTGGACTGCCTGGTCTTCGCGATCAGGCTCGCCACGTGGGTCTCCACCGTCTTGGGTGATATATAGAGCTCGCCCGCTATCTGCGAGTTCGACAGGCCGCGAGCGACGAGCACGAAGACGTCCATCTCGCGGCTGGTGACGCCCAGCCTGCGCATATCCGTGGGCACCTCCGTGTTGCCCCGTCCGGCCCGTGGTACCCGCTCGCCCGCCCGGCGCAGGATGCCACGGCAGGCGGAGGCGAGCCGGGCGTGCGACGTCGCGTCGAACTCGTGCGCGGCGGCACGCATCCACCCGACTGGGTCACCCCATCCGTCTTGCAGTGCGTGTTCCGCTACGAGTCGGCGGGCGAGGTGATTCCACCACGGCGCGTACGGCGCGAAGTGCGCGCTGCCCTCCTCGGCGAGTTCCGTCGCGCGGGCCGCATCGCCCGCTCGGCCGGCCGCCACGGCTTCCGCGTAGGCGAGGCAGCCGTGGTTCCAGCCCTTGTCGGCGCCGATGTACCTGGCTCGCTCGGCCGCGCTGGCGATATCACCTCCGGTAGCCGCCAGCAGGAGCGTGTGCAGGACAACCGCCCGGCCGGGAGCCGATATCGGCGACTGCAGCGAGGAGTAGTAACCACGGGCCCGGATTGCTGTCGTTTGCTTTTCCCGCGCCCAGGACATCGCGGCCGTGCTCTCGCGCATCGCACGGGGTAGGTCGTCGGCGAACAGCGCCGCCAGCGCCCGCGCGAAGCCGTGCGTTGCGGCGAGCGTGTCGGCGTCGCCGGGCAGGAGCGCCTCGGCCCGCCGGGCCAGCCGCTCGGTCTCCTTCCGCTCGCCACGGATCCCCGCGATGTTTGCCTCAATCGAGATTGCCTTGGCCGCGAAACGGGTGAGCTTGACCTCGGCTGAAGTGCGCTGACACTGCCGGGCCATCGCCAGCGCCTTGTCGAGGTCCGTGCCGAGACTCCACAGGTTCGCCAGCTGCAGCTCGATGGTGGCCGTGGTGGGGGTGACTCCGGCTCGGTGCGCGAGCTCACGGACGTCGGACAGCGAGCGGGTAGAGCCATCGCGCAGCATGTCGATCGTGGCGAGCTCATGCCGCGCGCGAATGCCCCATGCGCCGCCTTCATGCTGTTCAGCGATCTTGACTGCCCGCCGGAATATCGCGGCCGCGGCCACCAGGTCGCGCAGCCGCTCCCGGCGGCCGAGCACTTCCAGTGAAATGAGCGCCACGTCGGTGGCCTCATCCAGGCCCGCCTGCTCGGCCGAGATGAGGGACCGGCGAGCTAGTTCCTCGGCCCGCTCAATCTCGCCGCTAGCGAGCGCCAGCCGGGCGGCGGCGGCTCCGACCTGCATCGTCAGCTCGTCGTCGTCCAGCTTGCGCGCGATGACGTCGGCCGCGTGCAGGCGAGCAGCGGCGATGTCCGGGTTATCGGCCGGGCGGGTCATCGCCACCCGCAGCTGGGCGAGCGCCTGCCGGCGCAGATTGTCCCGCGAGGTGTCGAGCCATCCGATCAGCTCGTCGGTCATCGTGACCAGTGCCTCGAAGTCACCCGCCATGGCGTATGCCTCCGCAAGCTGTTCGTGGATCTCGATCGCGAGGTCACGCTCGTCGGCGCTGCCAAGCAGCTCGCGTGCATCGCACAGGGTCTCGATCGTGCTGCTGAGTGAGCCCTGCGCGAGGTCCCTTGCGCCCGCGGTCAGCAGCAGTCGCGCGGCTGCGACCCGCTCGCCGGCTGCCGCCCGTAGCTCCGCGGCCAGCTGGCACCAGGTGCCGGGCAGGCCAGGGTGGGCTTCCTCGATCGCCTGGGCCGCCGCGGCTGACTTGCTGGCTACGTCGGGAGGCAGCAAGTCGGCGACAATCGCTTCCCGGGTCAGGCTGTGCCGGAATTTGAAGCTCTGGCTGCCGGTGCCGACCGGCTCGATCAGGCCAACCTCGCGAGCGCGCTTGAGGGCGGCGAGTACGTCGGACTCACTGGCCGGGCTGACCTTCGGCAGCAGCGGCCAGTCGAACTGCCGGCCAAGGATCGCCGCCGATACGATCACGCCCGCGACATCGGTGCCCAGCGCGCTGAGCCGGTTGCGGACCGAGCTGGCGATCGAGTCCGGCACTCCGGTGGCGACATCCGGGTTGACCCGCCAGCCTGAGTCCTCATGCACGAGCTCGCCGGAGGACGCCGACGCGGCCAGGATTTCCTCGACCGCGAACGGCAGCCCGTCGCAGTCGACGAGCAGCCCGACAACCTCCGGCGGCACGCTGTCGGCGGACAGGCACGCTGCGGCCATGCGCTCGATCGCGCCGGGGGTCAGCCGCGGCAGGTCGATGATGCTGGCCGCGCGCCGGGAAGTCGCCGACCGGAGCAGGCCGGACGCCGGCGAGCCGGCCATGTCCCGCTGGGTGATGAGGCACAGCACGCTGGTGTCGGCGATGTTGTCGGACAGGTACTCGACGAAGGCGAGCGTCTCCGGATCAGCCCAGTGCAAGTCCTCAAGGACCAGCAAGCTGCCGCCATGCCAGTCCGGCCGGGTGAGCAGGCGCAGGACCGCCTCCCGGAGGATCATCGCCGAAGCCTGCCCGGTCTGGACGTTCGGCTGCCGCCACTCGGGGACCAGCGAGCCCAGCGCGGCGCGGTAGTCGACAAGGCTCGGGACATCGAGCGTGATGCCGCCCCTGGCCGCCCCCATCAGCGCCTCGGTGACGGGCCGGTACGGCACCGGCACCGCCGACTCGGTACCGCGGCCGGTCAGCACGTGGAAGCCACGCGCCGTGGCCAGATCGGCGGTTTCCCTGACGAGCCGGGACTTGCCGACCCCGGCGTCTCCGGTCACGAAGATCGTCTGGCCTCGCCCGCGAGCTGCCTCATCTAGCGCGGTGGCGAGCGCGTCCAGCTCATCGCGGCGTTCGATGAGGACCGGGCAGAGCAGAGACTCCATCGACACGATAGTAGCTGAACGTGAACATAACGAGACGTTGGGTTATCGGATGGGTTCGCGGCTCGGCGACGGCCGCAGGCGCGGTTAGGGCGGTTTCATCCCCATCGGCGATACTGAGTGTGTGACGATGCCCGACCCGGCCGAAGTCGCGCCGGTCCGGCCGGGCGAGGAACTGGACTGGGCCCGCGCGGCCGCGTTCCTGCGGAAGCGGCTGCCCGGCCTGGACGGCGACCTGTCGGTGCTGCAGTTCCCCAACGGCTCGGCGAATCTCACCTACCTGCTGCGGTTCGGTGATGTGCGCCTGGTGCTGCGGCGGCCGCCGTTCGGGCGGATCGCACCCGGCGCGCACGACATGGCCAGGGAACACAGGGTGCTGGCCCGCCTCTGGGAGGCATTCCCGCCCGCGCCGAGAGCGCTGCTGATGTGCGCGGACGAGACAGTCGTCGGCGCGAAGTTCTTC
>JASHOV010000561.1 GCA_030038495.1 Streptosporangiaceae bacterium | reverse complement strand
CAGGTGAGCTTGACCGGGAACTTCAGCCCGGGCACCGGAGTGACCCCGCTGGACAATAGCGTCTCCTCTGACGGCCAGAACCTGTACGCGTTCGAGGCGGTCAGCGGATCGGACCAGCTGGGCGAGTTCGCCATCGGCGCCAACGGCGCGCTCACCTCGGTCGGCACGCAGGCACTGCCTACTGGTTCGGAGGGCGTCGCCGCGAGCTGACCCTCGCTGGAAGCGAACATGGGAGGGATGCGCTGGCGGCTTCGCCAGGAAACAGCCGAAGCCGCCAGTGCCATCCAGCCAGGTATCTCGACCTGCGTTCTGCGTGAACCATTGGATCAGTCGCCTGAGCCAACTCGAGCGCAGAATAATCGTTCGTAAATGCTGCCAGCCAGCTTGACGATGCGTTATTGCCTGCAGTCGGATGGGTAAGGAACCTACGCCTGGCGACGCTGACTTCCTGGCCGCATATTCAGTTACCAACCGGTGAAGCGAGGGAGCGATGGCGGCAACCGACCGAGACTATCCGAAGATGATCGCCGAGGCCGATCACACCGAACCTGCGCCGCGTCGGGTACGGGCGACGCTCGGGGGTGAGGTGGTCTTCGATACCACGCAGGCCCGCTACGTCTGGGAGTGGCCTTACTATCCGCAGTACTACATCCCGGTTGAGCACATCAACGGGCAGTTCCTGGTGGATGAGAATCACGAGCAGCGCCTCCGCCAGGGGACGGCTCGGCGTCACGGCCTGCGGGTCGGCGGCATAGACCGGCCGGGTACAGTGCGCGTTTTCGGAGAGCAGGCAATCGACGGAGTTGCCGGCACGGCACGCTTCGACTGGGATGCGTTGGATGCCTGGTATGAGGAGGACGAGCAGGTGTTCGTCCATCCGCGCAACCCTTACGTCCGCGTCGACGCGCTCCGCTCCCACCGGCACGTGCGCATCTCGCTGGAGGGGACGACGCTGGCCGAGAGCGCACGGCCAGTGCTGGTGTTCGAGACCGGACTGCCGACGCGCTACTACTTCGATCGCACCGATGTCGACTTCCGTCATCTTGTGCCCACCGGCACGCAGACGGCCTGCCCGTATAAGGGCGTTACTAGCGGCTACTGGTCGGTTCAGGTCGGCGAGAAAGTGCGCGATGGCGATCAGGATCTGGCCTGGGCATACGACTTTCCCACTCGCCAGCTATCGCCGATTGCTGGTCTGGTGGCTTTCTACAACGAGAAGGTCGACATTGACATGGACGGCGACCGGCTTTCGCGTGTCCGGACTCATTTCTTCAAGTGATTCGCCCTAGACATAGCCTGGCCGGCGACGGACCCACCTAGCCGACGGGCTGCCAGTTGCAGGCGAGGACGCAAGAGTCTCACAGCCGGGCCAGCCAGCAGCCGGGCCGCGCTCTAACGTCGCGCATCATCAGGACATCTAGCCCTACAAGGCGCAGACGTCCAACCCATCGCGCGCCGCGAGCAGCGTCGCTTCGCTAATGATCGGCTTCGAGCCCAAGCGAAGGGCTCGGCGCCTAACAGCACTGCGGCCGGCAGGCTCGATCGCACCCAGGACGAAGACCCCCAGCTCAAGGCGAATTCTCCCGCACGCCTCGGTGCCGGTCGTGGCGTCCAGCCCCGTCACCGAGGCGCTGATGGGGGAGGATCTCGCGACTCGCTGCCTGGGCGGCGCTGGCTGGCGAACTGCGCGATCAGGCGGTGGGTGACGCCGGGGGCGATGATGGCGCCGCTGGGCGCGACTACGCGGATCGCGGTCAGGATGTCTTCCATCGCCATGTCCTTGACCAGGAAGCCGCTCGCCCCGGCCCGCAGCGCGCCGTAGACGTAGTCGTCGAACGTGGTGAGCACGAGCACGCGGGCGCGCATGTCGCCAGTGGTAATCATCTGGGTTGCCTCGATTCCGTGCCGGTCATGCGGATATCCATGACGATCACGTCGCTGACGCGGGCACAGCCAGCCGGGCAGCGACGCGGAAGCCGCCGCCGGGGCGCAGGCCGGCCGAGAACTCGCCGCCGAGCAGTGCGGCGCGGCTCACACAGGCTCGGCAGGTCGGCTTGAGCACGGCGAGGAGGAACTCTATGCGTCTTGGAGTCGTTCCCCCGGCTCAATTTCGAGATATCCCTCGTAAGCATTAATCGTTACGAGGAATTGGTGCAAAAATCCCTCGAGCCCGGCCAGGCCGAACGGTTGTGGCCACGGATCGCAGAACCATACTGGCGCATCCCATGAGAATTCGTCAGTACCGTCCGCTACCGTAAGGGTGACGCGGGCGAGTCTGCCTTCGGTTCTTATTCCTCCAATGTAGAAATGTTCCGTCACCTCATCCGATAGTTCCACGCCCGCCAGGGTGGCAAATTCTGCACTTATCCTGGTTCGGAGTGCGCCGCTATCAAGAAGGAATTCCAGGGGAGCCACCTCAAGCCCTTCTAGGGCAATGTCAACAACAGGTCGCGGCGTCAGAGCCCCGCCAGTCGCTGATGGTAGCGCCCGAAATGCGAATCTCATTGGGGAGCTACGCCTGTCACGTCCTGGTCAGTGTCGACAACTCGGAACATAGATTGCGCACGCTGACCATGCTGGGTCAGCCACGTCACGACATCCCTTGGTGAAGGTGCGGCGACCAGCACATCGTCGCCGCGCACAGCAACCCATAGGCCGACGAAGGGTCGCAATGCCTCCACCAGATCTGGCGTTCGAGATGACGCCGCGGGTGGGCTAGCGACCTGCTCTGCCCCGGAGTGCGGTGCTCGACCGGCGACCGTACGGCCTGCGGGAAAGCCGAGCCGGATCAGCGCACGACGCGCCTGATGTGTTGTGAAGTCAGCCCGATCAAGGCCTGTGACCCGCGCTAGTACCTGCTTAGGTGGCCAGCGTCGACCATTGATCACCACGAAATGCTCACGAATCGGTTCCGGCAGTGCTCCCTGGAGCGCTGCCTCCACCCCGCGTGAGTCCAGGTCATATCTATGTCCCGAGACAGTCATCGCTGGCATCTGATCTCCGAACGAATCTCTGATCCGTATTCTCCGATTCGTCTCTACTCTATCTTACTTATCGTAAGCGGTTACCGAGCGCGCAAGCTGCCTCCCGGCCTGCACTTCATCGCGCTTCGGGACGGTCAGGCCACCCTCAGCGGCACGCCCGCGCGCCCTGCCCGCGACCTGCGGTACCGGATCATCCTGTCCGCAGCCAACGGAACAGGCACAGGAGTCACCCAGCACTTCACGATCACAGTGCAACAGCTCGCCACGTGGCGCCGGGGGCGGTACAGCCGTCAGCGCTGCAGCACGGGCATATTCTCGCCGGTCTTCTGGTCCCTGGCGGTTACGGCGAATACGTGGCTTTCGTCCACGCTGAAGGTGACCGCGATCTGCGGCTTGCCAGCAGGCCCAGGCGGGAAGCCCGGATATCTCAAAGAGTCCTAGTCGGCGGTTCTGCTTCGCCAGCGCCCGCTCGCCCTGGAAAATCATCATCTTGATCGACGTCTGATCCCGGTCCGCAGTAGTGAAGATCTCGGTCCGAGAGGCAGGCAGCAGCGTGCCCCGAGAGATCAGGGCCGTGAAGACGCCGCCCTTGGTCTCGATCCCGATAGTGCTCGACAGCCCTGCAGCCGGCTCAGCGTCCGGCTGTGCGCTCAGCGTGACCGGTACGGTCCTAGCTGACGTGTCCGGCGAGCTGGTAGTGCCGGTCATTGCGTCCGTTCGGGCTCATACCCAGAGCTAGCCGAGCGGGAAGTCCTGGAGGCACATCTCGTACCTCATCTGCATGGTCAGGTCTTCTGGCCTGAAGCCTGTACTTGTGGTGCGGTGCGGGCACGCGACGGGGCAATGCGGGCCGCAGAATGCCGCGGGCCAGGTCCATGTGCCACTGGCTAGACCGTCATGGCCACTTGATGCACGTAACGGCGGGACTGCGAACGCCTTCTGGGGGTTACGTTCAGTGCTTCTGGTGAAGGTCCGTCTGGCCCGAGTCCAGGCGGTGGAAAGATCTAGCGGCTGGAGCCTAGCGCTAGTGGCGAATCATCGGCGCGGAAGGCGGACTGCCCGCCGACGACTGTCTCCAGTACCCGGATGTCCGCGATCTGGCCGGGCTCAACCCCCAGCGGGCTGCGGTCGACGACCACGAAGTCCGCGAGCTTGCCCTGTTCCAGCGATCCGAGGTCCCGCTCGCGGTGCATGGCGAACGCGGCCTCTGTCGTGTACAGGGCGAGTGCATCACGCACGGCCAGCCGTTCGCCCGGCCCTAGCACGCGCCCGCTGGCCGTCCGGCGCAGCACCGCATCCCGAATCCCCACCAGGGGATCGGCAGTGATCACAGGCGCGTCGGAGGATCCGGCGACCCGGATGCCCGCCCGCCGCCACGACCCGTACGCGAACAGCTCATCGGCGCGCTCCGGCAGTGCCTCAGCGAACCCGTCACCTAGGACAGACAGCATCCCAGGCTGGGCCGTCACCGCGATCCCCAGCGCTGCGGCCCGTGCCGCGAGCGGTGCGAACAGCGATCCGCCATGCTCGATCCGGTGCCGCAGCGGGTTCCCCGGGCTGCCGCTCAGGACCGTGGAGTAGGTGTCCAGGACGGCTTCGATCGCCCGATCCCCCTGCGCATGGATGCATACCTGCAGCTTGCGGGCGTCGAACTCCCGCACCATGGCGGCCAGCTCATCGGGCGAGAAGTACATGATCCCGGAGCCGTAGGGCGGGACCGGGTAGCTGCCGTAGATGGCTGCGGTGCGGCTGCTCATCCCGCCGTCGGCCCAGATCTTCACCGACTGGGCGGCCAGCCGCGACGAGCGGCGCCCGCGCAGCCCGGACCCAAGTAGCCAGTCCGCCTCGTCGTGCACCACCAGCCCGGCGATCCGCACGCCGAGGACACCCTGCTCGTCGGCCTCCGCATACGCGGTCAGCGACGCTCGGCGGGTGTCCGCATCGCACGCTGCGGTGACACCCCTTGCTGCGAAGTGCCGCGCCGCCCTGGCCACCAGGCCGACCCGCTGGGCCGCACTCATCCGCTCCATGTCCCGCCGCAGGCCGCCCCACAGCAAGGTGAACGTCGGCCCTTCGTAAACCAATCCGTCCAGCCGCCCCTCACGATCCCGCCCAAAGCGGCCGCCCGGCGGGTCCGGCTGCCGGTCATCTAGGCCGGCCTCCCGCAGTGCGGGCGTGTTCAGCACGCAAGCATGCAGCGAGGTGTGAAACAAGATCGCCGGCCGGCCCGGCACAGCGGCGTCGAGGTCGGCGCGGGTGGGATGCCGACCCTCGCGAAGCTTGTACTCCACGTACCCGCTACCGGTCACCCATGACCCCTCCGGTGTCCCGGCAGCCGCAGCCCGCAACCGCCCGATGATCGCCGGGATATCCGGCGCGGCCGGCTGGCTGCAGTCCACGCCCGACGCCAGGTAGCCCACATCGCACAGGTGACAATGCGCGTCGATCAGCCCTGGGATAACGGCCGCCCCCTCCAGCGGCACCACCAGCGCGCCTGGCCGCGCCGCCGCGCGCACCCGTTCGGCCGACCCGACCGCGGCGATCCGCTCATCCCGGATCAGCATCGACCTGGCCGGCTCGGCGTCGGCAGCCATCGAGATGATGTCCGCGTCTGTCAGCAGCACATCCACCGTTTCACCCTCCGGAGATCTCAGGCCGGGTCAGACCGGCCGCAACGCTGCTCGACGATCTGTGCATCAGCGCAAGCTACAACCAACCGAACGGGCGGTGCCGAGCAAAGCGGCCCGGCTGTTCACTACCGCGGCCCCGCTTGGGCGCCCCGGCGGCACCGTCGGCCGCGCTGCCGACCTGCCCAGCACGCCGACCTGCCCAGCACGCCGGCCTGGGCTGGCGGCTCTGCCAGCAGTTGGTCCGACGCGGCGAGCCCGCGGCTGAATGCACGGGTGCCCTCAGGCACATCAGACCGCGATGCTAGCGGCGTCACTGGGCGACCAGAGTGCAGGTCTGTAGTCGCCTGTCGCACATCGCGCCATGTGGGTGGTTCCACCCCTGCTGCGGGCCAGGTCTGCTGCGCCAGCGTGATGGCTGAACTGTTCAAAGGGCGTGAGTACCGGGAGAGTGAGCCATGAGCAAGCAAGCCAGTACGGTCGGCGGCCGCCGACTCGCCGTGGTGATCGCGGCACTGGTGATCGCGGTGACCTTAGTCGCCACCGGCTGCTCGACCAGCACTAACGGCCCGAGGAACCTGGCGGGCCCTGCCTGGGTCTGCCGTCCTGACCAGGCGGCTGACCCGTGCGCCTCCAGCCTTGCCGCCACGACGGTGACGGCGAACGGCACTCTTCAGGCGGCGTCCTGGCCGCGCTCGCCGGAGGCGTCGAAGTTCGCCTGCTTCTACGTCCACGGGTCGGACGGCCTCACCGGGATCGGCAACACCAGCCTGGCGGTGACCAGGGTGGATGTAAGCGTGGCGGTCGAACAAGGCGCTCCGTTGTCTCAGGTCTGTCAGGTGTGGGCACCGTCCTACCGCTCTCAGACCCTGCCAACCGTGGAGAAAGGGCTTGCCGGCGACCAGGCGCTCCTGCGGTCGACCTCCGCGGTGGCCTATGACAGCGTGCTTCCCGCCTGGCAATGGTTCCTCGCCCACACCGTCGGGAAGCCGATCATCCTCATCGGAGATTCGCAGGGTTCGGCGATCCTCATCCGCCTCATCTCCGCCAAGCTCGACCACGAACCGTCCGTGCTGGGTCGCCTCCTCGTGGTGATCCTCGTCGGCGGGAACCTCCAGGTCCCCGCGGGCAAGACGATCGGCGCCACGTTCACCAAGGTCCCGTTGTGCACTGCCAGCACCGAGGCGCGGTGCGCGATCGCCTTCTCGTCCTATCCCTCGCAGCCGCCGCCGGACTCGGTTTTCGGTCGGCCGGGCCAGGGCGTGAGCCTCCAGTCAGGGCAGACGGCCAGGACCGGTCAGCAGGTCGCCTGCGTAAACCCGGCGGCCCTGAGCGGCGGCGCCGGAGAACTCGATCCCTATCTGGTCACGGCCACCCAGAACCCTCGTCTCCCTATCCCTGGCTATGAGCGGCTGACGGAGCCGGTCTCCACGCCGTGGGTCACCTACCCTGACCTTTATTCGGCGAGCTGCGAGCACGGCGACGGGGCCACCTGGCTCCAGGTCACCAGCCTTGCCGGCACCAGCCGCAGTCGGCCCGTCGTGAACGACAACCATCTGGCCGGTCTTGCGGGCAGCGATACCGGACCGGCATATGGCTACCACGGCTACGAGTACAGCCTCACCCTGGGCAACCTGCTCCACGACGTCGTGGCCGAGGAGGCCGCCTGGCAGTCGAGCCACTGATGCGCACTGCTGCTGGCTGCTGGCGCGGCGCGGAGAGCACGAGATTCCGATGGCTTCACCCGCGTTCGTCGCAGAGCCGCCGCAAGCTGGATCGGGCGCCGCCTGGCCGCGCGTAGGTAAGAGCGCACCTACCTCACTACGCTGTCGGCAATCAACGCCGGACTGTCTGCGGCCAGACCCCGCCCTGCTCGTGACCTGTACCACGGGGCTGCGCGCGAATAGGGTGACCGCTGTGGAGCGGCCTACGGTTTCCGACCGCGCTGGGACCGAGGCGACGGGAGGCCTGCATGGCTTCCCGGTCGCGTTGACCAACTTCGTGGGTCGGGCCCTGGCGGTTGACCAGGTCGCTGGCCAGCTCGGCGAGTACCGGCTAGTGACCGTAACCGGGCCTGGTGGCGTCGGGAAGACCCGGCTGAGCGGCGAGGTAGCCCGGCGAGTGGCGGACCGGTTCGCAGACGGGGCATGGCTGGCGGAACTGGCGGCGGTGCGGGACCCGGCGCAGGTGCCCGCCACGGTGGCCGCGGCGCTGGGCGTCCACGACCTGCCCTCTGTGGCGGCCGACGAAGCGCTCGCCCGCGCGCTGGCCCGGCGGCATCTGCTACTAGTGCTGGACAACTGCGAGCAAGTGATCGGTGCCGCGGCGCAGTTGTGCGGACGGCTGCTGCTCGGCGCCGACGACGTGCGCGTGCTGACCACCAGCCGCGAGCCGCTGCGCATCGCCGGCGAAGCCCGATATCGACTGGCTCCGCTGACGCTGCCGGATCCCGCTGGCCCGGCGGCTGCTGGGGACGCCGAGGCGGTGACGCTGTTCGCGGAGCGGGCCAGGCAGGTAGAGCCGGGCTTCGCCCTGGACCAGGAGACCGGGCCGCTGGTGGCCAGGCTGGTGACGCGGCTGGACGGATTGCCGCTGGCTATCGAGCTGGCCGCGGCCAGGGTGGACACCCTGGGCGTGGTGCAGATGCTGGAGCGGATGGACGACCGGTTTGCGTTGCTGGCGGATGCTGATCGGCTGGCCGCCGAGCGGCAGCGATCGCTGGCCGCCGCGGTGCAGTGGAGCTACCAGCTGCTGGACACAGTCGAGCGGCGGGTGTTCCGCGCAGTGGCGGTTTTCCGTGGATCGTTCACCCTGGACGGGGCCGAGGCGGTAGCCGGTGAGGAGGCCAGCCGGGCCGTGCTGCGGCTGGTGGAGTGTTCGCTGCTGCTGCCGCCGAGAACCGGACCAGACGGCCGGTCCAGGTACTCGATGCTGGAGACGCTGCGGCTCTACGGGGTGGGTCTGCTGGCCGAGGCCGGCGAGGCCGGCGAGGCCGGCGAGGTCATGGCCGCGATGGCCGCGTACGCCGCGGAGGTGGCCGAGGAAGCCTCCGCCGGCCTGTACACGCGCACCGGGGAGGCGGACGGCCTGCGGCGGCTGGACGCCGAAGACATCACCCTGCGGCACGCGCTGGTCTGGGCCATGGAGCACAACCCGGATACCGCGCTGAGGCTCGCGCTCGCGCAGGCACCGCTGTGGGCGCTCAGGGGCCGCATGGCTAGCCAGGCGCCGCTGCTGGCTGCGGCGGCGGACCAGGCAGATGTCGGCAGCGCCCAGTGGTGCGGCGCGCGTATGTGGCTTGGCCAGGCCGCCATCTCGGCCGGCGATCCGCTGACGGCCCTGACGCACTTCACCGCGGTGCGGCAGGCACTGGACGACCCCAGATGCTCCCAGCCGGAATGGGGCCCGGCGCTGCTGGTGCTCTGCCTCGGCGCGCACTCGTCGGCCCTGCTGCAGGCAGACCGGCTCGCCGAGGCGGAAGATAGCGCCCGCCGAGCGCTTGCCCTAGCCCGGGAAGCCGGGCTCGAAGGTCCGGAGGTAGTGGCGCTGACCTGCCTGGCGCTGGTCAGCTGGCGAGACGGCGACCAGGACGGCGCTCTCCGGCTGATCCGCCAGGCGCAGGCCATCCCGAACGAGCTCGCCGGCAGCGTCGCCCGCGGCCTGAGCAACTTCGTGACGATGACCATGATTGAGGCCGGCGACCTGGCCGGGGCCGAGAAGGCGTGCGCTGCCGGGCTGACCGCATGCCGGGAACTGGGCGACCTGGCAAACCTGAGCGCCGTGCTGTGGAACCAGTCGATGCTGGAGCTGCGGACCGGCCGTCTGGACGAGGCCGCGGCGCACCTGCGCGAGCTGCTCCAGGTTGCCACCCAGACCGGGCTGCACTCGGCGCTGACGGCCAGCCTGGACTGCTGCGGTCACCTGTGCGCGGCCACGGGGCGACAGGCCGAGGCGATCACGGCGTGGGCGGCGGTGTCCGTGCTCAACCGATCCCGGCTGCCGCTGTTGTGGACCTGGGACATCCGCACGCGAGAGGAGCACTTGGGCCAGGCCCGGCGGCAGCTCGGGGAGGCCGCGGCCCGGGCGGCGCAGGAACGCGGCGCCGCCATGACAGCGGGTACCGCCACCGAGTACGCCCTGCTGCTCGCGACCGCCGCACCGCCGGAGCAGCGGGTTTCGGCTTT
This sequence comes from Streptosporangiaceae bacterium, assembly GCA_030038495.1. Taxonomy (GTDB): domain Bacteria; phylum Actinomycetota; class Actinomycetes; order Streptosporangiales; family Streptosporangiaceae; genus JAJYUU01. Next base: position 10,438 of record JASHOV010000561.1, on the reverse strand, counting down.
CGTGCCCACCATTGCCCGGCTCAGCCCCCGTGAGCGGCAGCTGCTAACCCTGGTCGCGCAGGGCCGCACCGACGCGCAGATCGCGGCCCAGTTGTACATCACCGTACGCACGGTCAGCTCGCACCTGGACCGGGTCCGGGACAAGACAGGCTGCCGCCGCCGCGCCGACCTCACCCGCCTAGCCCTCAGCGCCGGCCTGGTCTGAGCCCTCCCCTCGCCCCTGTGTGGGTGAATCCACCCCTGCCGCCGACCCTGGCGGGGCGGCAAACCTATAGCTAAGAGCCGGAAGCCAGGCACAGCGAGCGACAGGGATGCGCCTTGCTGCCGGTTTCGTATCGGCCGGCCGACAGGAGGTGGCATAGATGCTCGCAGAGGTTGGCATTGCCGTGTGCGTCGGCGTCGTCGCGCTCGAGTGGCTGGCCGGCGCGCTCTACAACGCTTCGCGATCTTCCCGTCGCGCGCCTAGCTCGCCGCCTGAACCGCCGAAGGTCCAGTCCGGCATAACTACGCGTTACGGCTGGGTCGCCGTGGCGGCAGTGTGCGCGATCCTGGCCATTGCTGGCCGGCGCTACTTTGACCACCTGACCGTCGCGGCCCTGTGGGTCAGGATCATCGGCCTGGCCGTACTGGCCGCCTGGACGCTGTTCACCCTGTGGGCCCGGATCTCGATCGGTGGAATGTGGACCGCGATGCCCAGGCTCCAGGGCGGTCACCAGCTCCGCACTCACGGGCCGTACGCCGTGACACGTCATCCGATCTACACCGGAGGGCTCGGAATGCTGGTCGGCCTCACCCTTCTCGCCGGGGTCGGCCAGTGGCTGGTCCTCTTCCCGGCGTGCCTCATCGTGCTGGAGGTCAAGATCAGGATGGAGGAACACCTGCTAGTGGCGGCGTTCCCCGATGAGTACCCTCAGTACCGCCAGCATGTGCCCCAGCTTGTCCCTGGTCTCCACGCACTGCGACGCCGCGCCCATTAAAGCCCAACCCTGCCCCGGCCATGACAGGGCGCCACGGGAGCCTGCATGCGGGCCGCTCCGCTGGGCCTGGTCCTTCCCTCCTGTCCTCTGGCCGGTGGTGCCATCCACGGAGAGGGGAACGAGGGCGTCGATCAAGGCGAGGGCTTGCGCCGCTGGCGTGGCCGTGACGCGCGCGGCGGCGGTGGCCATGCTGAGCGATGTCAAGCACTTCGAAGCCAGCTTCGCGGCGACCAACCGGCCGCGCACCGAAGGCACCGGGGCTACGCGAGGGAGCTGGGCGTGTCGCTGCAGTGGGCGTTCGACACGCTGGACCTTAACCGCGTCCAGGCTGCGCATCACGCTGGACCGGGTGGAAGGCCGGGCCGCAGGTACTGCGATCGGGGCGATGACGTCCTGCTGGGACCTGGGTATTCTCGCCGCTGGCCCGGCTGGCGGGCTCATCGCGGCCGGCCCCGGCTTCCGCGTGGCATTCGTGTTCGCCGCCGTGATGGTGCTAGCGTCCCTGGCCGTCGCGTACGCCATCCGGCCTGGTCCGGCGGCCCGGCGCCGTCAGCAGAGCCAGGAACCGGTAACGAGCTCGCAGAGCGGGTGATCCCGCTGAGCCTCCCGGCGGACCATGCGACAGTCGCCTGCCTGGCACTGGCAGCGCCTCGAAGCGCGCAGGCAGGCCGCAGCACGGCCCGGACCGACCGCCTCGCCGTAGCCCTTGGATGACCGCACCGCCTGCTTGTGCGATGTCGGCCCGGGTGCGGCCGGTGACTCGGCTACGCCGGCAAAGGGGTAGCGGAAGACATCGTGCAGCATGAATGCGACGCGCTCATCGTCCAGGCCCGCAGCGTCACAAGCAGCCTCGTATACCCAGCTCAGCCTGTCCGGCTAACCGCCTGCCGCCATGGCTGGAAACAGTGGGTGCGCAGGAGGAGTCAGGCGGGGAATACCGAGTTCTTCACCATGGGTTGCAGTCCCCTGATGCGCCACGAGGAAGCGGGCGCGAGATACGGGGAGGTCTTGAATGCGGGCAGTCGGGTTCCGGGCCAACGGAGGGACCGAGGTACTGGAGTTGCTGGAGGTGCCCGAGCCAGTGCCGGGCCCGGGCCAGATCGCTGTGCGAGTGGCCTTCGCCGGGGTCAACTTCGCCGAGATTCAGCATCGCCGGGGTGAGTTCGGTGTTCCGGACGGCCCGGGCGGACTAGACGTGCCTGGTCTGGAGATTTCTGGGACCGTGACTGCGCTGGGTGAAGGCGTGGCCGGGCCAGAAGCCGGGGAGCCTGTCGCGGCGTATCTGCCGGCGTTCGGCGGCTACGCGCAGGTGGTGGTCGCCGACACCCGCTTCGTCCGCTCGCTCCGGACCGATGCAGGAGAGGTTGACCTGGATCAGGCGGCCGGATTGCCGTGCGTCTTCCCGACTGCATACGGGGTGCTTCGGGACGCAGGCCGGCTGCGGGGGGGCGAGACGGTGCTGGTTCATGCTGCGGCGGGGGGCGTGGGCTCGGCTGCGGTGCAGCTGGCGCGGGGGCTGGGCGCCGGCCAGGTGTTCGGCACCGTGGGTTCGGCCGGCAAGATTCCGTACGCAGCTCAGCTGGGATACGACGAGGTATTCGTCCGGGATGGCTTCGCCGAACGGGTGGCTGAGGCGACCGGCGGCCGTGGCGTCGACCTGGTCCTCGATCCGGTCGGCGGTCCGGTCCGGGAGCAGAGTCTGAGCGTGCTGGCACCCTTTGGGCGCGTGGTCGCCTACGGTGACCTTGGTCGGCACGGGGAGTGGACAGCGTCGGTACGGGACTTGTGGAAGGGCAACCGCACCATCGCTGGGTTCAACATTGGCGATCTCGCCCGCCGGCGTCCCGAGCGGATCGGCGACTATCTGTCACAAGCTCTGCGGCTGCTCGCCGCGGGTCGGATCCGGGCCAATGTCACCGAGATTCTGCCGCTGGCCGACGCGGCGAAGGCGCACGAGCTACTGGAAACAGGCACCGGCCGGGGCAAGATCCTTCTGACGCCTGCCTGAGGAAGAAACGCGGCAGGAACTGATCGTTGCCACTGAGGGTTGCGCCGTGGCGGTGCCCGAAGTTGCGGCGACAGCACGGCGGACGGCCGCCGTGGTCACGATGAGCAGCGCGCTGTGTGGCCGTTGATCCTGCGGCTGAACGGTCGACGCTACCTGGCAGCAACCGGGGAGCGCTGAGAACCGGGATCAGAGCAGCAGGATCAGAGCAGGCGCTTGTGAAATTGACCGGCCTTGACGATGGCGAGCAGATTGGTTTCTTCCTGCAGTAGGGCGATATCTGTCAGCGGGTCCCCGTTAACGACAAGCATGTCCGCCCGTTTGCCTGCCTCGATGGTGCCCACCTCGTCGGCGATGCCAATCAGCTCCGCATTTGTTCTTGTTGTGGAGACCAGCGCCGCATGGGCTCCCATCACGGACGCTTTGATCTCAAGCTCGCGGGTCTTGTAGCGAGACAGATCCCCCAGGAGGTCCGAGCCTGACGCGATCGGGACGCCTGCCCGGAGTGCATGGCGCAACCCTTCCAGGCCGTTCTCTAGAACAAGCTCAAGTTTGGTCAGCTGGGCCTTGGTCATGCCTCGCTCGCGACCTTGCTCGTGCATTTTCTCGTAGGTGACGAAGGTCGGCACAAGGAAGGTCCCGCTCTTCGCCATCAGCTCAGCGGTGTCCTCGTCGAGGAAGTTCCCGTGCTCGATTGACCGCACGCCCGCCCCGACTGCCGCGCGGATCGCCTGGGGCGTGTACGCGTGCGCCAGCACGTAGGTGCCGGCTGCCTGAGCCTCTGAGACTGCGGCTCGCAGCTCATCGGGCTGGTACTGGACGGACTCAAGCCGATCGGTAGGTGAGACGACCCCGCCGCCCGCCATGACCTTGATTGCGTCGGCGCCGCGGCGCAATTGTGTACGGGCAGCGCGACGCACTTCGTCAACTCCGTCGGCAATGCTGGGCAGCATCCCGATCGCATCACCGCAGTCGCAGCCAACCTGGTTCTCGGCTCTGGTTCTGTAGTCCGCATGGCCGCCGCTCTGGCTAAGCGGATGCCCACTCACAAACATCCGCGGGCCTGCAATCAGACCTCGCTTGACCGCCTCCTTCATGCCCCAGTCCGCGCCCCCGGCATCCCGGACAGTGGTGAAGCCCTGGTCGAGGGCTTGTTTGATCGCCTTCGCGATCGCGTAAGCCATCAAGCTCGTCGGGTAATTCCGGCGCTGCGCGCTCAGATCAACATCGAGCGCGCAGACGTGTACATGGGCGTCAATCAGCCCTGGCATCACCGTCATCCCGCGGCAGTTGACTACCTCGCCACTGACTCTCGCACCCGCCCTCGCGCTGCTCAGCACGTCCTTGATGACGGCGCCCTCGACCACCACGGTGGCGTCATCGACGGGATCCGCGCCGGTGCCGGCAAGCACCGTCGCATGGCGAAAACTGATCATATTTGCCTCATCAGCGTAGGACATCGCCTTGACACGCATATGAGAGCATCCTAAAGTCTCCCATTGATTGCAAGCAGGCTCCCACTGAGTGGAACTCGACCATGACGGAATCAGCACAGGGACGTAGTTACCTGCGTCGGCTACTCGACTTGCTCGTCATCGCCGTGACCGACAGCCGCGGGCCGATGCAGCTCACCGAGCTGGCGCATCTCGCTCAGATTCCGCTGTCGACCGCCTCCCGCCTTGCGGGCCTGCTGGTCGACATGGACATGCTCCGAGTGATGCCGGATGGTCGCATTGACGTGGGGCCCGAGCTCGTGCACCTCGCGGTCAAGGCGATGGATCGGGTCAACGGTGACTCGCAGCAGCGCGCCGCGGTCGCGGCGCTGGCAAAGGCAACCGGCGAGAGCGCCAGCGCGGGGCTTCTGATCGGCGATGCCATAGTTCTGGTGGCGCGCGATGAGCCGGCGCACTCGCTTCGCGCGGTCGCGCATGTTGGTGACATCATCTCGCCCCATACATCGGCGATGGGCAAGGCGATCTTGGCGCGCCTTGACGCAGAGCGCCGCCTCGCGGTGCTGCGCCGCGCCGCGCCCGACGAGGCCGAAGAGCTAAGCCGCCGGCTGGACAGCGAGCTCGCCGAGGTTCGGCAGGCCGGTTACGCAATCGATGAGGAGATGTTCGCGGTCGGGCTGCGATGCCGTGCAGCTGCCTTGCTGGACGGTTCTGGCCAGGCGTACGGAGGCATCTCGGTTGGCGGTCCTGCCTCTCGATTCACCTACGAGCAGGCCACGCAGAGCCTGCCCCAGCTCCTGGCAATCGCCGCGGAGCTCTCTTTGACAAAGCCAGGAGAGAACACGTCTGTCGCTCGACAGGCTCGGCAAAGGAGGTAAGGAAGCATGCTCAGGAAGCCAGCCATGCTTGCGGCCGCCAGCGCACTCATATGCGCGGGAGCGGTAGCTGGATGCGGGAATGCCAGCAACCCGGCGGTCGGCGGGAGCGGCCAGTCGGGCGGGACAGTGATTGTTGCATCGGAGACGGGCCCGATCGAGACGGTTCAGCAGCAGCAGGCGGTGCCCCTGCTCGCCAAGCAGAACATTCAGGTTCAGTTCGTCGAGGGCGACTACACCAACATTCCGACGAAACTGAAGGTACAGGCCAAGGGAGTCGCTCCGTATGACGTTGTCGAACTCCAAGACACAAACCAGCAGGAACTAAAGGACGACGGCCTCCTGGCACCGCTGGACCTTGCCAAGATCCCTAACTACAAGTACGTGGATCCCGACCTGAAGAATCCGTACTGGATCCCGTTCATCCAGTCAGCTGGCGTCCTCGTCTACAACAAGGACAAGGTGAAGCCAGCTCCGACGTCTTACTCGGTTCTTTTTGATCCGAAGTACAAGGGCCGCGTGGCTGCTCTCAACTACCAGCAGTACCTCTATGCAGCGGCCGCGTACGTCAAGCACGGCTCGCCTGGGACCGACTGGGACGCGGGCTGGCCCGCGCTGCGGTCGATAGCGCCGACCCTGCAGATCGCGACGACAAGCTGGGCGCCCATGGGGCAGGGTCTGGAGGACGGCCAGGCGTGGCTGGGGCTCACGTTCCAGTCGTGGGCGCACCAGTGGAGTACCGCCGGTGGTGCCCCTCTCGGGGTGGTCGTCCCGAAAGAAGGAAGCAACGCTGTCGTCTTTGACCTGGCGATACCCAAGAACGCACCGAATAAGGCTGCCGCGTATGCCTACATCAACGCGATGCTGGCCCCGTCCGTGCAGCAGGGTTTCGCGAAGGCAATCAGCTACGCGCCAGTGACGACGAACGCCGGCCTGAGCCCTGCGCTGGAGAGCGCGGTCGAAGTTCCGTCGGCTGAGCGGAGCCTTGTCTATCCGATGAACACCCAGTACGTAGTTCAGAACGACCAGCGGTGGTACACGCTGTGGACCCAGCAGGTCGTCAAGTGACGGAGCTCACCGATAACCGCTGGATGCCCCGGAGACAACGGTGCAGCTTACGAGGAGGGGCGCACTTGGCCTGCTGGCGCCCGGGGTGGCCCTGCTCGTCCTGATGTACGTCCTGCCGGAGCTCTATTTCCTGCGGTATGCCGCCGAGCGGCCGTCGACGACGTCCCTCGCGGCTCCGGGAGTCAGCGCAAGCGCCTTTCTCGGATTCTTCAGGTCGGCTTACTACGTCGGAGTTCTATGGCACACGGTCGCTGTGGCTCTGGCCACAACGGCCGTGGCGTTCCTGGTGGCGCTGCCCGTGGCCTACGTTGTAGGCCGGGCAGGCCGCCGGGCCAAGGCGTGGCTCGTCGTCCTTGCCGTGCTCTCGATGCTGGTCGGCAATGTGGTCCGGTCGATCGGCTGGTCAGCAATGCTGGGCTACGGCGGAATCGTCAGCCAGCTCGGCACGTGGCTCCACTTGCTGACCGGGCCGCGGCAACTTGGCGACACCTACCCGGCGGTGGTCGTCGTGCTGGTCTCGGTTTTGCTGCCGGTCATGATTCTTACGCTGGAGTCGTCGTTCGGTGTCCTTGACCCCAGCCTGGAACGAGCCTCACGGGACTTGGGCGCACCGCCGATGCGGACGTTCCTCCGAGTGACATTGCCGCAGGTTCTCCCCGGCATACTGGCCGGCACGTCGATCGTCTTCGTGTTGTCGCTCAACGCCTACGCGGTCCCGCTGCTCGTTGGCGGACCACGTGTGCCCACCCTGGCGACGGCGATGTATGACGCGGTCACGGTATACGGCAACTATCCCCTAGCCGCGGTGATCGCCATCCTCCTGCTGGTGATCGGCCTGGTCGGCATCGGGCTGTACTCCTACCTGCTGCGCCGGCAATTTGAGGGCTGGAGGACCAGATGATCCGTTCACCTGGAGTCATCGCCCTGCGCCTGGTGACAGCCGCTGTCTACGTCTTCATGCTTTCGCCGGTCGTGCTTGTTATCTGGCTCTCGTTTTCCCGGTCCAGCGTGATGTTCTTCCCTCCGCACGGGTACTCCGTCACGTGGTACGCGCAGCTGCGGTATCAGCCTCAGCTGCTTTCCGGACTGGTCTACAGCCTGTGGCTCGCGGCGGCGGCCAGCCTGATCTCGGTATTGCTGGCGGGTTTCGCGGCTCTCGGCCTGTCCCGGGGCAGAATGCGCCGGCGAGGCCCGGTGGAAATGCTGTTCCTCGGGCCGCTGCTGGTACCGGCGATCGTCACCGGCATAGCACTTTACGTCTACCTCTACGTCGTAGGTACCAGCGTTCGCGCCTCATTCGTGCCCTCGCGCTGGGCCATGCTCGTTGCCCACGTCGTGCTGACACTGCCCTTCACGTTCCGCATGGTCTACGTGGGCCTGACCGGCCTGGACCAGAACCTGGAACGAGCCTCGCTCAACTTGGGCCAGGGCCGCCTCGGGACGATTCGCCTGGTGACGTTGCCGCTGATGCGCTCGGCGCTAATAGGAGCGGCCATCTTCGGCTTCATCTTCTCCTTCGCCGACCTTGAAATCAGCCTCTTCCTGGTCGGCCCGGGCGAGACGACGCTTCCAGTGGCAATGCTGGATTATGCGCAGACCCAGATCGACCCGACGATCGCGGCTATGTCCGCGGTCCAGATCGCGATCATTGCCATTTTGCTGCTTGTAGCTAACCACTTTGTCGATTTCGGCAAGGCACTCGGCGTGGGAAGGGCCCGATGAGCGAACTCGAGCTGAGAAGCGTCAGTAAGAGCTACGGGACCGTGCAGGTCCTGCAGGAGATAAACCTGACCATCGAAGAGGGCGAGTTCGTCGCTATCCTCGGGCCCAGCGGCTGCGGCAAGACGACGACGCTCAACATCATCGCCGGGTTCGCCCAGCCCGACAGCGGCGAGGTGCTCCTCGGCGGTACGGACATCACCAGCCAGCGTCCCGAGCGCAGGGACACGGCGCTGGTGTTCCAGAATTACGCCTTGTTCCCGCACATGACGGTGCGCAAGAACATCGAGTACGGCCTGCGCACGCGCCGGATCGGCGGTGCAGAGGCCGAATCCAGGCTCAGCAGAGTCTCGGAGCTGCTCGGAATCGCCGGTCTCGAGTCCCGTTATCCCGGCCAGCTGTCCGGCGGCCAGCAGCAGCGGGTAGCCGTGGCCCGGGCTCTGGTCGTTCAGCCACGAGTCCTGCTGCTGGACGAGCCGTTGTCGAACCTGGACGAGAAACTGCGCAAGGCAGTGCGCGCAGAACTGAGAGAGATCCAGCGCGAGCTCAAGCAGTCCGCGATCATCGTCACGCACGACCACGAGGAAGCGCTATCGCTCGCCGACCGGCTGATCGTCATGGCAGCAGGCCGGATCGCCCAGGCAGACACGCCCGAGGCCGTGTTCGCCAGGCCGCGCACCAGGTTCGTAGCCGATTTCATGGGCATCGCGAACCTGTTCAGCGGCAAGCGCACCGGCGACAGCTTCGTCACCGAGCGCGGAACTGCGCTGCCGCTGGCGCCTGGCAGTCCCAGCACGCCGTTCGCGGCGCTGCGTCCATCCGCGATCAAGCTGGCAATCCCGGGCACCGGCAACGGGCATGCGAGCGCCAGCGGCGTAGTCGCCGATCGCATTTACCTAGGCGACATGGTCGAGTACCGGGTCATTACAACCGACCACGCCGAGACAGTCGCGGTGCACGCGCACGGCGATCACGCTGACTCGTTTTCCGTAGGCGATCACGTCGCCTTGGTCATACCACCGACCGCCGTCATTCCGCTCGAGGCTGACGACCATGAATGATGCAGGGAGAAACATGTCCGACCATGCAGTGCAGCCGCAGGTGACGCCGGCTGAGTACGCCCAGCGCCGCGGGCGGCTCATCGAGGCTGTCGGAGATGACACGCCGATCCTGCTGTTCCGGCCGCTATCTATCCATTACTTCCTCGGCTTTCAGTTCGCCGCGACCGAGCGGCCGCTCGGCATCATTGTCGACGGCACCGATCTCGTAGCTATCGTGCCGAGGCTGGAGCAGGAGTTCATCGCCGACAGCAGCATCTCGCGGGTGCGCCGGGTCGTTTCCTATGACGACTACCCGGGCACGCGCCACCCCATGGAGGTGGTGCGCGACGTGCTCTCCGAGCACGGCGTCGGCAGCGGCAAGGCAGTAGCGACGGACTCGGACGGCTACCCCGGTCCAAGTGGCTATCGCGGACCAAAGCTCTCCGATCTGATACCCGATGCCACCGTCTCGAACTGTCTTGACGTCATCGAGGCAATGCGCAGGCGCAAGTCGCCGGCCGAGGTAGCCATCCTGCGGCGCAGCGCCACCTATAGCGATCTTGCACATGCCAAGCTGCAACAGCTCTGCACCGACGGTGCCAACGAGACCGACGTTGCGCTCCAGGCACAGCATCTTGCCGTCAGCGAGATTATCGCCGAGGCGAGTCACGGTTACCTGGCGGGCCACCCCTGGCTGACCGCCCTGGTAACTCTTCGCAGTCAGATCGGGCCGAACGGCGCGTACCCGCATGCGACCAATCGCAACCTGCGTATGCGCCGTGGGGACGTCGTTGTCACCGCCGCGATGGTGTACGTGGAGGGCTACACCGTCGAACTCGAACGGACGATGGTGCTCGGCCAGCCCACGACCGAGCAGCGGAGATTCTTCAGCCTCATGCTCGGAGCACAGGAAACCGGCCTGGATGCGCTGCGGCCAGGGCGGCGATGCAGCGACGTGGACCGTGCGGTGCGGGACTACTTCGACCGGCACGACATCTCCCGGTACTGGCGCCACCATACGGGCCACGGCCTGGGCCTGGAAGTGCACGAGAGCCCGTTCCTGGATGTCGGCGATGACACGATCATCGAAGAAGGCATGGTGTTCAGCATCGAGCCGGGCATTTACGTACCTGGCCTCGGCGGGTTCCGGCACTCCGATACGGCACTGGTAGGCGTCGAGCGCAGCGAATTCCTGGGCTCGTATCCGCGCGACCTGGCCGCGCTGACCTGTCCGGTCGATGACGATCAGCTGGCCCGAGCGGTCGTGGCATGACGCAACTGCCCGCACGCGTAAGGGCCGTCG
>JASHOV010000560.1 GCA_030038495.1 Streptosporangiaceae bacterium | reverse complement strand
GCCAGGCCCGATCCGGCAAACGCGGGCCGCCGTCGGACGGCCGTCGCCCTGCCGTCGGGCCCGGCCGTGAGCGTCGGCGCGTGGGCGGCAGTGTCCTCCGCCTCCGGCGCGGCTGGCCCGTTGTCCCGGATCTCCGCGACGGCGGCGTCACTATCCGCGCTCACACGGATAGTGACCTTGGTGGCGCGCGAATGCCGGACGACGTTCGTCGCGCCCTCACGCACCGCCCAGGCCAGCGTCGAGTCAACGTTCTGGGCCAGCCCGCCGGTGTCGGCGGAGCTTATGTCGCTGGTGACCCCGGCGGCGTCCAGTAGCTGCCGGGCGGCCGTAAGCTCGCCCGCCAGATCCGGCTGCCGGAACCCGGCCACCGCACCGCGGACGTCCGACAGTGACTGGCGGGCCACCGACTCGAGCTCGGAGATCTCCTGGGCGGCGCGTTCGGGGTCGCTCCGCATGACCCGGCCGGCCAGCTCGGCCTTCAGCGTGATGAGCGAGAGCGAGTGCCCGAGCAGGTCGTGCAGGTCCCTGGCTATGCGCAGGCGCTCCTCCGCGACGGCCGCCCTGGCCAGCTCGGCCCTGGTCCGGCGCAGCTTGTCTACGGTGTCCATGCGCCGGGCGGCGGTGTATGCCAACAGCGCCGCCAGTGGTGCGAACGCCACGGCCGAGAACGTCTCGCCGGCCGGGTATCCCTGGGCGAAGGCCACGATCAGGCCGGCGAGGCCACAGGCCCCGCCGGCGATAGCGGCCGGCGTGGGCGTGGTGCTGTAGCGGCCGCACACGGCGGCCGCGAAGACGAGCGCCGATATCCAGATGCCGCCATGACCGCCGACCACGAACAGCGCGATCGCAAGCGCGACGATGCCTGCCAGCGTCAGCCAGGGGGCGGGCCGCGTTCTCGTGCCGTCCAGGCCGATGGCCCAGATCTGCCACAGCACGAGGCCGAGGAAGAGGACGGCGCCGACGACCTGGAACCAGCCGGAGGCGGTCAGCGGCTTCTGCAGCAGATGCCTGAGCGGCGAGAGCAGGATGGCTCCGGTGGCCACAGTGAGGACAGCCCGGCGAAAGACGCGCAGCCCGGCAGCGTCCTCGGCAAGACCTGGCAACTCGCGGACCATGTGCCCAGGCTAGGCATCCTCGCCCTGATCGTCATGTACTAGCCGTCGCATCCGGGCCATGACGGATGTCACGGCCTTCGGCCGCTGCCGCCAGAGCCTCCGCCGCCCCGGCAACCACGGCATCAGTCAGTTCAGGATTCAGTCAGGTTTTCACCAAGGTATTACCAAGAACCCCGGCTAATGTCGGGCGGCATTGACGCCAAACCTGACCGCAGACCGCCAGTCGCAGCCGTTCGGCTGGCCTGGCTGGACGCGCTGCGCGGGATCGCGGCCCTCTGCGTGGTCTACGACCACCTGGGTGTCCGGGTGCTGCCCGTGGTGCGCTCCCAGATCACCCAGGTGTTCGATCCCGGTCTCTACGGAGTCCTTGTCTTCTTCCTGATCAGTGGCTATATCGTGCCCGCCTCGCTCGAGCGCAAGGGGGACGTGCGCGCCTTCTGGATCAATCGTGCATTCCGCCTGTTCCCGCTCTTCGCGACGGTCATCTGCGGTGCCCTGCTGCTGCACATGCTGGGGCTCAGCAGCCTGCGGGGCATGAAGCTGGACACCGCGGCCGCGCTCTCGCATCTGTTCATGCTCAGCGACCTGCTCGGCGGCAAGAACCTCATCATGGTGCTGTGGACTCTCTCCTACGAGATGGTGTTCTACCTGCTGCTCACGGCCCTGTTTACCTCGGGCTGGCATCGATTCAGCGGTCGGCTGGCGATGACGTTCGCCGCCGGAGCGCTGCTGCTCGGGGGCATCCTGCCCATTGGCTGGCTGACCTACCACAGCACCATCGGCCCGTCCCAGCTAGCGGAGATCGCCGACATCCTGATCGTCGGCGGGCTGGCCGTCGCGGTCACCAGCCATGGCCTTCCGCGGCGTCTGGGAGCCTGGCTCGCAGCCGCGACCGGCCTCATCCTCGTCGGCTTCAACAGCCATCGGTTCGTCTACGAGGGGCTGACCATCCTGGCGCTGATGTTTACCGGCACCATGCTGTACCGGGCGCAGCATGGCCAGGTCAGGCGCAGGACGGCCATGGCCGTTGTCGGCGGCGTCTTCGCTGCCGTCGTTGCCGCCGGAGCCTGGCACGTCACGCAGTTCGTAGCGCTCGGCGCGGCCCCGGCCCAGCAGCGAATCTGGGTCATCACCGTGCTGATGGCCGGGCTCACCTTCGCCGGCGGCCTCATGCTGCAGCGCCTGCGCGTTCCGTCCTTCCTGGCCTGGCTAGGCCTGGTGAGCTACTCGGTATACCTGATCTTCCCGCTGCTGCTTGACGTTTACGACAGCATCCCTTTCCCGCAGCGCTTCCAGCAGCTGAACTGGCTCCAGGCGGGCGCTGGGGTTGTCTTCATGGCGGCTCTGCTCGGTTGCGCGGCGCTGACCCACCGCCTGGTCGAGGCACCCATGCAGCGGCTTGGCAGGCGGCTCGTGACCAGGCTGGAACCCCGCAAGCCCAATCACGCTCCCGGCCCGGCCGGCGGCGGCGCGAAGCAGCCGTCCGCGCTCCCGGTCCCTTCCTTGCCGAGCGCATTACGCTCCGCCAATCCGGCCGGAGGCGGGATCGGAGCGTCCTGGCGCTGGCGGGCGGAGGAGGCTTGAGCGGGCGTCAGCTGATGTGCGGATAGCCGTCCGGGTCGGCGTCCGGCCACTCCGCGGTGTCCTGCTCGCGGATAACGGTGACGGACTCGTCGCCAGGCTGATCCCCGCCTGACAACGGGCCGGCCGTATAGCCGATGTCGGTGTTGTCGCGGTTGCGCAGCATGAAGGCGGCGGCGCCAGCGGCGATGAAGAGCAAGGAGGCTGCGAGCAGGCTCGACTTGCTGACGTGGCGCTGCCGCTTACGGGGGCTGGCGTCGATCTTGTGGGCGGCGGCGATGAGTGCATCGGAGATCATCGGCGCGATGTTCTCGCTCAGCGCGGCGGCCGACTGCTCGAGCCGGGGCGCGGCCCACGCGCGGGCAGCGTCGGTATACGGCGTCGCCCAGGCCACGGCACTGTCTGCCCCCTGGCGAACCGATGTGCCCGCGGTCCTGGCCAGCGGCACCGCCTGCCGTGCGAGTGGCGCCGCCTGCTGCGCCGCCGCCGAGGTGGCGCTCATGGCGGTCGGCATGGCCTGCCGGGCGGCCAGGCGCGCATACTCGCCCAGACCGATGCTGTCACTGACTGGCGGTTTCTTCGTCAAAAGGGACACTGCTACCTCCCGTGATTGCTCCCAACGGCGGACACCTTCCCCCGCTTCACCGGGCCAATCCCGGCGGAGTCTGAGACTGCGAGCGGCTGGCCAGGAACCGCTCGCGGCAGCACCGTGGGCAAAAGTGCGCTCGGGTCATGGCAGGATTCCTGGTATGACAACCACCTTGACCGCAACGCTGCGGACCAATCGCGGGCCTGTGGTCGTCCGTCTCTTTCCGGACCACGCGCCCAAGACAGTGCGGAACTTCGTCGAACTTGCCGAGGGATCACGGGAGTGGACAGACCCGAAGACCCGGCAGACCTCGCAGGGCCGGCTCTATGACGGCACGATCTTCCACCGGGTCATCCCGAACTTCATGATCCAGGGCGGCGACCCGCTGGGTACCGGCACGGGCGGCCCCGGCTATAAGTTCGCAGACGAGTTCCACCCGGACCTGTCCTTCGACCGGCCGTACCTGCTGGCGATGGCGAACGCCGGTCCGGGAACGAACGGGTCCCAGTTCTTCATCACCACGGTGCCGACCCCGTGGCTGACCAACAAGCACACGATCTTCGGCGAGGTCATCGAGGGCAGCGATGTCGTCGATGCGATCAGCAGTGTCCAGACCAGCCGGGGGGACCGGCCGGTGCAGGATGTCGTGCTGGAATCGGTCGAGATCGGGCGCGACGACAGCGAGTAGACGGACAGACCAATGGCCAATCCCCCCGACGTCGGCCAGAGCCAGACCCAGGTACCGCCGGTCTGTTACCGGCATCCCGGACGTCAGACATATGTGTCCTGCGTGCGCTGCGGACGCCCCGCCTGCCCGGACTGCCTGCGCCCTGCGGCCGTAGGCCACCAGTGCGTGGACTGCATCAGGGAAGGCAACCGGGGCGTCCGCCAGGCCACCGGCCGGTTCGGTGGCAGCGTCACTTCTGGCGCCAGGGTCACCTGGGTGCTCCTGGGGCTGAACATCGTCCTGTATTTCGTCATGCTGGCGCATCCGAGCCTGGAGTACGACTGGTGGATGCTGGCCGGGAACAAGCAAGTCGGCGGAGTCGCCGATGGCCAGTGGTACCGGCTCATCACCAGCGCGTTCCTGCCAGGGACGGGCAGCCTGGGCATCATCGACATCGCGTTCAACATGTGGGCGCTGCTCCTGGTCGGCCCGGCCCTGGAGCGTACCCTCGGGTCGGTCCGCTACCTGGCCGTATACATCGCGAGCGCGCTCGGCGGAGGCGTGGCCTACTACTTCATCGCGCCCCAGTTCCAGCCGGCACTAGGCGCGTCCGGCGCGATCTTCGGCCTGTTCGGCGCCTGGTTCGTGCTGTCCCGGCGCCTCGGCATCGACTCCCGCCCGGTCGTGATGCTGATCGCGATCAACCTGTTCCTTGGCTTCGTGATCCCGCAGATTGCCTGGCAGGACCATATCGGCGGCCTGGCCACCGGGCTGGTGCTCACCGCCGCCTACGTCTACGCCCCGCGCAAGAACCGCACCCTGATCCAGGTCGCGGCGACGATAGCCGTCCTGGCGCTGCTCGGAGCCGGCGTTGCGCTCCGCGATTACCAGCTTGTGCACCAGGTGCTCGCATAGCCGCGCGCGCCGGGCTTGATGCCGGGCGTCCGGCCTGCGCAGGGCGGCCGCAGGCTGCCCTAATGCCACTTGGTCGACAGGACCACGCCCGCCACGAGGAAACCGAATCCGATCACCAGGTTGGCCGGGCCGAAGACCTTGACCGGCAGGTCCTCCTGGCTGACGTAGTAGACCACGATCCAGATCAGGCCGACGATCAGGCAGCCGAGCATGGTGGGGACCAGCC
Source organism: Streptosporangiaceae bacterium (assembly GCA_030038495.1). Lineage (GTDB taxonomy): Bacteria > Actinomycetota > Actinomycetes > Streptosporangiales > Streptosporangiaceae > JAJYUU01. The sequence continues at coordinate 3,728 of JASHOV010000560.1, read as the reverse complement.
AGGGCGGGCTGACTCTGGCCTTTGAGGACCGTGGCGGCGGGGTATAGACCGCCTTGCTGCGGACGCGGGACTTCGGCACGGTCGTCTCCTGATCAGCTTGCTGCACTATTTACTCGGGTTACACGGGCCGGGCGTACCCGGCGCCCGGCCGTCGGATGCTGGACCCGTGCGCTGGACCCGTGCGCGCCCATCGCGGTAAGCGTAGTTGGTCTTGCGCGTTGCCGCGATGCGGCCGGCCGGCGGGCCCGGCCGTGGGCACATCCTCCGGCGAGGAGAGTAACCAAACGCTAGTCTAAGGGCACTCTCCGTAGTCTGCCTCCGGCCAATGCGAGGATGCGTGCGGTCATACCTGCGGATCACTGGCGAGATGCTCATCTCACTGGGCTTCGTCGTGCTGGGCTTCATGGCCTATATGTACTGGGGCACGGCGGTCCGCGAGGGCAACGCGCAGCGCACGTTCCAGGCCGAGCTCGGCCACGAATGGGGCGATACGGGCCAGAGCCCGGCGGCGCTGGCCAATCCGGATGACCTGGGCCTGGGCCAGCCGTTCGCGCTGCTCAGAATTCCGCGCTTCGGCGGTGGCTGGAAGTTCGCGATCGTCCAGGGCACGGGCCTGGCGCAGCTGGCCCTGGGACCCGGGCACGTGCCCGGCACGGCGCTACCCGGCCAGGTGGGCAATTTCGCCGTCGCCGGACACCGCGTGACGGCCGGGAACCCCTTCTGGAGCCTGCCCAGCATGAGGGCGGGCGATCTGGTCTACGTCGAGACCGTGGCCGGCACCTATGAGTACCGGGTGCTGGCCCGGCCCGCCCAGGTATCGGCCGAGGACGCCGCGATGCTGGCGCCCGTCCCCGGGCGGCCGGGCGTGAAGCCGCACCTCCGGCTGATCACGTTGATAACCTGCAATCCCCCCTGGACTGGTACTAACCGGATCATAGTTACCGGAGAGCTCATCGCGGTCCTGCCTCGCGATCAGGGGATCGAGGGCTAAGGCAATGTACGGCTGGATCTGGCGCAGGCTACCGGGCGGCACGGGGGCACGGGTCACGCAGATGGCACTGCTTGCCCTCGCGGCCGGGCTGCTGCTGTGGTTCGTCGTGTACCCGTGGGCATCCATCTACCTGCCGTTCGACCAGTCTGGCCTCGGCTAAGCCGAGGCCAGACTGGTGAGTCCGCGGTCGCTAACCCTGGGGCAACTCCCCGAGGACCCCCTGCGCGCCGAAGGGGCCGGTGGACGGCGACGGGCTTGACGGCGACGGCGACGGGCTTGACGGCGACGGCGACGGGCTCTGCGTTACCTGAGCCGGCTCGATGTAGACCGTCACCGTGGAATGCGGTGTCACCGGACTGCCAGCGGCCGGGCTCGTGACGCAGACGGTGGCCGTCGGCTGGGCGCCGATCTCGTCGCCGGTGCAGTTTTGCGGGGTGGCCACCGTCAGGAAATAGGGTGCACCGCCGAGCGTGGCCGTCGCGGCCTCCAGGCTATCGCCGCTCACGTCGGGCATCGTTAGCGTGGACGGCGGCACGTACAGGATGACTTGCGAGCCCGGCTTCACCTGAGTTCCCGGCTGCGGGCTCTGGTTGAACACCACGCTCTGGGGGGAGCCGGCGGGTGCACTGCTGCTCTGCCTCACCACGGAGGTGAATCCCTTGGTCGTCAGCAACTGCTCCGCCCGGCCAACGGCGAGATTCTCCACATCCGGCACCGCGACCGTGGCCGCGCCGCTTGACTCGACGATGGCGATCGCGCTGCCCTTGCTCGCGCTGCTGCCATAGGCCGGGTTCGTGGAGACGACGTCGCCCTTGGCGACCGACGCGGACGGCTGCTGCGTCACCGCTCCGATCGTGAAGCCGTCATTGACCAGCGTCTGCTTCGCCTGGCTGAGCGGCAGCCCGGTGACCTGAGGCACGGAGATGCCGTTGCTGCTGCCGGTGAGGAACACCACCGCCGCGATGCACACGGCCAGGACCACCGCGGTGGTGATGGCGGCCACCCACGGCCAGACCTTGCGCCGGGGCCGGTCGTCGACCGGCCCGGTCTGGTCGGGGCCGTACTGGTACGGCGGGATCGCGGAGGTGCGCCCCACGGTCTGGGTGGCCGCGCCCATCCGCCGGGTGCCGGCTCCGTAGGTCTGGGTGTGCATCGGTGCCGCGACCGGCGCTCCCGCCAGCGCCCGCTGGAGGTCGTTGCGCATCTCTCCGGCCGACTGATAGCGGTCCGCCGGGTCCTTTTCCATCGCCTTGAGCACGATTGCGTCGGCCCAGGGCGGCACCTCGGGGTCCACCCGCGACGGCGGCACGGGATCTTCCTTGACGTGCTGGTAGGCGATTGCGACCGGGGAGTCCCCGGTGAAGGGCGGGCGCCCGGTGAGCAGCTCGTAGAGCAGGCAGCCGGTCGAATACAGGTCGCTGCGGTTATCTACCCGCTCCCCGCGGGCCTGCTCCGGCGACAGGTACTGCGCGGTCCCGATCACCTGTGCGGTCTGCGTCATCGTCATCTGCGAGTCGGACACGGCCCTGGCGATGCCGAAGTCCATCACCTTGACGTCGCCGTTGCGGGTGAGCATGACGTTCCCCGGCTTGATGTCGCGGTGCACGATGCCGTTGCGGTGACTGTAATCCAGCGCCCGCAGCACGCCGTCGGTGATCTCGGCGGCCCGCTCGGGGAGGAGCCGCCGGTCATCGCGCAGGAGGTCACGAAGCGTCCTGCCGTCGACGAACTCCATCACGATGTAGGGCACGGGGGTGCCGTTCACAACGTCCTCGCCGGTGTCGTATACCGCGACGATGGACGGATGGTTCAGCGACGCCGCGGACTGGGCCTCGCGCCGGAAGCGAGCCTGGAACGTCTGGTCACGGGCTAGGTCGTTACGGAGCGTCTTCACGCCGACAATGCGGTCCAGGCGGATGTCACGTGCCCGGAACACCTCGGCCATGCCGCCCTTGCCGACTATGCCATCGAGTTCGTAGCGGCCACCGAGAAGACGTGGCTGGGTCATGTCTCGCACTTACGGTACCGTCCTGCTTATCGAGGGCTGCGGCCAGCATGACAGGCCCGGACGGCAGCCCCGCGCCCGGGATATCGGCTTAGCAATGGCGTGCGCGGGCCGCCCGGCCCGCGCCGGCCCGCCCCGATCGATGGACGCGATCATGAGTGAGCCTCGTACGCCTTGATGATCTGCACCGCGATGGGCGCGGCGGCGTCGGCACCGAAGCCGCCGCCCTTGACGATGACGCCGACCGCGATCGGCGAGCCCTCGCTGGCCGGCACGAAGCAGGTGAACACGGCGTCGTCGGGGTCGTAGTCGCTGGTCCCGTTCTCGGCGGTCCCGGTCTTGCCATAGATCACGATGTTCGTGGCGGGCGGGCCGGCCGTCTGGTACGCCGTGCCGTCCGGGTTCTGTGTGACCTGCTCCATCATCGACTTCACGTAGCCGGCCACCTGCGGCGACACAGCCTGGTCCAGCACCGACGGTGAGGTGGTCTGGATCGGCACCAGGCCGGGCGCGAGCACCTGCTGCACCATGTAGGGCAGCATCAGCTTTCCGCCGTTCTCGATCGCCGCTGAGAACATGGCCTCCTGCAGCGGGGAGACCTCGTCGTTGAACTGGCCGATGGCCGAGAAGGCGGTCACCGACGGGTCCTCCGAGCCGCCCGACCAGTCCTCACCCTCCGGGAACAAGCCGGGCGTCACCGAGAACGGGATGTTGAACGTCTTGTTCACGCCG
>JASHOV010000559.1 GCA_030038495.1 Streptosporangiaceae bacterium | reverse complement strand
TGCTCCCGCGCCGGCCCGGCCCGCGCCGGCCCGGCCCGCGCCTGCTCGTGAGTCGGTCCGCCGGGCGCCAGCTCAGCCTCAGGCGGCGGGTCCTGAGCGCACCGAATTCCGCGCCCTCGGCCCGGCCGCGGCCACGGAAGGCCCGGTTCCCGCGCTGACGAGTGCCCGGCAGACCGCGAACCGGCTCAGCCGCAGGTTCGCCTATGTGCAGACACCGCTGCTCATGGCCATTCTGACCATTCAGGCAGTTCAGTCCCTGCGGCTGGTGTGGTCGAACACCGCGTTCCTCGACGAGGCAACCTACCTGTCGGCCGGCCACGTGATCATCGCCCACTGGCTGCACGGGACGCCGACACCCGCGTATTCGACCTTCTTCTCCGGGGCCCCGGTCATCTATCCGCCGCTTGCGGCCATGGCTGCCAGCCTTGGCGGCCTGGCGGCGGCGCGCATCCTGTCCCTGGTATTCATGCTCGGCACCACCGCGCTGCTCTGGGGCACGACGGCAACGATCTTCGGTAGAGCCGCGGGCGTATGCGCCGCGGCGCTCTTTGCGGTCACCGGCGCCACGCTCCGCCTGGGCGCATTCGCGACCTACGACGCCATGGCCCTGTTCTTGCTCGCGGCGTCCGCATGGTGCGTCGCCTCGTCAAGAGACCGCGACGACTCGGCGTTCCGCCTGATCGCCGGGGTGGTACTGCTGGCACTGGCGAACGCGACGAAGTACTCGACGATGATCTTTGATCCTTCGGTCATCGCGATCGCCGGCCTGACTGTCGCCCGGCGGGATGGCTTCAAGCCAGGGATTGCCCGCAGCGGCTACATCGCTGCCGGAGTCATCGGGCTGCTGAGCGCACTGCTCACGATCGGCGGTCCCTCCTACGTCACCGGGGTCCTGGTTACGACCATCGCGCGCCAGCGCGGGGCTGATCCCGCGTCTTTGGTGCTCGGTGACGCATGGAAATGGGTCGGCCTCATCTGTGTGGCCGCCGCGGCCGGACTGGTGCTTTGCATCATCCGCCGCGACGGCCGCGTACAGTCCATGATTCTCGCGGTGCTCGTCCTCTCTGGCATCCTGGCGCCGCTGAACCAGGCCCGGATAAACACGACGATCTCGCTGTCCAAGCACGTCGACTTCGGAGCCTGGTTCGCGGCAGCGGCCGCCGGATATGCCGTCACCAGGCTCGCCCAGGTCGGTCGTCGCACCTCCGTGCGCCTGGCGGTGGCCGTGATCGCCCTGCTCGGCGTCGCCGTTCCCGCGGCCCTCGTCGGGCGGGCACAGGCCTGGACGATGTTCCATGGCTGGCCGAACTCGGCCGACATGGTCACGGAACTCCGCTCGCTCGCGGCGCGGTATCCAGGACATTACCTGGCTGAGGACTATGACGTCCCGACCTATTATCTCGAAAACACTACCTCCTGGCAGCAATGGTCGGGCACGTGGTATTTCAGCTACGTACCGCCCGGCTCGAAACACGCGCTCACCGGCCCCGCCGCGTACCGCGCGGCAATCGGGAGGCACTACTTCACGCTTGTCGTCCTCGATTTCGAGGCGACACCGCAGACGGATCAGCTCATCGCCGCCGATATGCACCAGGCCGGGGGTTATAAGGTCATCAGCGTCGTGCCATCGTCGCTTGGGCAGTACACGATCTGGGCCTACCAGGCGCCACCGCATCCGGCGGGTCAGAGTGGCGACGACTGAACGGACACTGCCCCCGCGGGGGCACGGCCGCCACCGGCGATTCGGGCTCGGGCTGCCGCCGCCGCCGAGCGACCAGGAGAAGGAGGCCTACGCCCACCGGAACATCGCGCTGATCATCCGCACCTCGGTGTTCAGCTTTGGCGCCCTTCTCATCAGCCAGTCACGGTTTATCTTCCTGAACCCCGCGTTTACCTGGATCTTCCTCCCGTTCGTGACGTTCACCATCGCCTACTACGTGATTTCCCTCATAGTGAACGTGGGGACGCGCGGATTTGACATGCAGGCGCACCGCGACTTCGTGGCATCGTGGCGGCCGGCCCGCTATCCGTCGCTCGATGTCTTCCTGCCTGTTTGCGGTGAGCCGATCGGCGTGCTGCACAACACCTGGGTGCACGTCTTCGAACTGCTCCGGGCGTATCCGGGGGTGGCACGGGCGTACGTGCTCGACGACGGGACCGATGACCGCGTGCGGCTGATGGCCGGGAACTTCGGCTTTGCTCATCTCGTCAGGCCCAACCGCGGCTGGATGAAGAAGGCCGGCAACCTGAGGCACGGGTTCGCGCATTCGTCGGGCGAGTACATACTGATTCTCGACGCGGACTTTACCCCGCGCGCGGACTTGCCGGCCGAGATGCTTCCCTACCTGGCTGCCGACCCGTCCCTGGGCATCATCCAGTCACCGCAATACTTCCGTACTCGTGGCCGCATGTCGCGGATGGAGCGCGGAGCCGGCGCGGTCCAGGAGCTGTTCTATCGACTCGTCCAGGTGTCGCGAGATCGACACGACGGCGCGATCTGCGTCGGGTCATGCGCAATCTATCGGCGCACCGCGCTGGCTTCTAATGGCGGTACGACGCTGATCGAGCATTCCGAGGACGTCCACACCGGATTCGATCTGCGCCGGGCAGGCTGGGGTCTCCGCTACATCCCTGTGCCGCTCGCGGCCGGCCTGTGCCCGTCAGACCCGAACTCCTTCCTGGCTCAGCAGTACCGCTGGTGCGCGGGCTCGATGTCCTTGCTCGGCTCCCGGAAGTTCTGGACGACCCGCATGCGCTTCCGAACCCGCTGCTGTTATATCTCCGGATTCTGCTACTACGTGCATACCGCGCTCTTCACCTTCTTTGCGCCGGCAATTCCCCTGGTCATGCTGATAGCCCTGCCGGAGCGTGTACGGCTGGCGAACTATTTGTTTATCGCGCCGTCGGCCATCTACAATTTCGTGGTTTTCCCTGCCTGGCACCGGTGCCGGTTCGGACCCGAGGCGCTGATGGCCAAGCTGCTCTATGGATGGTCGCACTTCTTCGCGCTCTGGGACATCTGCCGGCGCAAGCGGATGGGCTGGCAGACCACGGGCGCCGGCCAGCGCAAGGTCGGGATGCGGCGGGTCTGGGCTGGGGTAGCGGTCTGGAACGGCAGCACCGGCGTCGCGTGGGTGGGCATCGCCGTGTGGCGCCTGAGCCGCTATGGCCTGTCCTTCCTCCCGCTCCTTGCCACCGGCCTCGTCGCGTGCCTGATAACGAGCATGGCGCTCACGGCGCGCCGTAACCATCTGCGAATCGTCCGTGGGGCGCGAAGTTGAGACTGCTCCGGCTGTTCATAGCGGCAGTGGCGGTCGTGGCCGGCGCCGCCATCGCCGTGCGTGCCGGGCTGCGCGACGAGTCAACCGACGTGGCGCGGCCGGTTACCAGCGCCTACCAGGCGCTGTCGGCCCGGCCCGACTCCTACCTGGGCGTCTATGTCCCCGCGGCCAGCAGCTTGTACTCAGGTCCGGCATCGTTTACTCATGTCACCGGCGTGACTCCGCAAATCGTGATGTACTACAGCGGCTGGCAGGAGCAGTTCCGCACTGGCTTCGCCAGGCTCGCGGCCCGGCACGGCGCGGTGCCGCTCGTGCAGATGGATCCGGTTGGCGTGAATCTCGCCTCGATCGCCTCCGGACGCTATGACGGTTACCTGTCTGCCTTCGCGGAGGCAGTTCGTTCCTACCGGGGCGCGGTGATATTGAGCTTCGGCCATGAGATGAACGGCAGCTGGTACTCCTGGGGCTTCGGCCACACCACGCCGTCTGAATTCGTCGCGGCCTGGCGGCACATTGTGAGCCTTTTCCGTGCGGCTGGCGCCGAGAATGTGACCTGGCTGTGGACGGTCAATGTCATTCACGATGCCCAGCAGGACGACATTCCTAGTCCGGCGGCCTGGTGGCCGGGCAGTGCCTATGTCACCTGGGTTGGGATAGATGGCTACTATCTCCAGCCGTCGTTCCGCTTCACCTCATTGTTCGGTCCGACGATCACGGCCGTCAGGGAGCTGACTGGTGACCCGGTACTTGTTTCAGAGACGGGCGCCGCGCAGGCTGCTCAGTCGGCGCAGCTCGCGGACCTGTTCGCCGGCGTACGCACCTACGGGCTGCTCGGGTTCGTGTGGTTCGACGCAGTCGGCGCGGAGGACTGGCGGATCAGAGGTCAAGGGGCGATCGCGGTTCTCCGCCAGCTGGCGAAGGGCTACGAGAGGCCGGCGGCATGACCGCCGGACCGCGGCGGCGCAGGTCGGCCGGCCTTGGCAACCCGGTGCCGAGGCCGCGGTCCGGGCACCGTCGTAGCAGCCGGCCATGGCCACTCGCTGACGCCGGTCGCCGACGGTCTGGGCGGCTGATAGCGGCTATCTGTCTCGTGGTGCTGCTCGCAGCCGCAGGCAGCGGCCTGGCCTGGCGTGCCAGCCGGGGAGCAGGGCCTTCGACGACCATCGCCGCGTTGCCCACCGCTCCGGACTCCTACCTTGGCGTCTATATCGACGGCGTGCCGAACTCCTACGCCGGCGTGACGTCCTTCACCCGCGGCACCGGCGTCAGGCCGGACGTGCTGTCGTACTACAGCGGCTGGATGGAGCCCTTCTGGAGAAGCTTCGCCGTCACGGTCGAGAAGCACGGAGCGGTGACCCTGGTCCAGATGGATCCGACCGGGGTGAACGTCGCCGCGATTGCCTCCGGCCGCTACGACGGCTACCTGACCGCATACGCCAGGGCGGTCAGGGCTTTCGACGGCCAGGTCATCCTCAGCTTCGGCCATGAGATGAACGGTTACTGGTATTCGTGGGCCTACCGGCACACGTCGGCGGCCACGTTCGTCGCGGCGTGGCGGCACATCGTCGCGGTCTTCAGGGCCGCAGGAGCGCGCAACGTAACCTGGATGTGGACCGTCAACACCGTCAAGCCCGGCCGCATCGGTGGCATTCCGAATCCGGCCGCGTGGTGGCCGGGCAAGTCGTTCGTGACCTGGGTGGGGATCGATGGCTACTACCAGGTGGCGTCGGAGCAGTTCAGTTCCGTGTTCGGACCGACGATCGTCGCGGTCCGCCAGTTCACCAGGGACCCGATACTGATCTCCGAGACCGGCGCGTCGCAAGCGGTCGGGCAGCCGGCAAAGATCGCCGGGCTGTTCACTGGCGTACGCGCCTACGGTCTGCTGGGATTCTTGTGGTTCGATGTCGTAGCCAACAGCGACTACCGCATCGATAGCCCGACCTCGATCGCCGCGCTCCGGCGCGGCGCCCGGACGCTCCGCGGGCGGGCGCCGTAGCGGCAGGGGCTGGCCCGCGCGGGAGGCGGCGCCGGATGAGATCGCGCCTGGCGATGGTGCTGGCCGCAGCGCTGGCTGCGGTATCGGTGAGCATTGTGGTCAGCCGGCTCACCCCCGCCGGATCTGCCCCGCGGCCCGCTGCCGTCGCCACGCTGAGCCCCAGCCCGGCCTCCTACCTTGGCGTCTACGAGCCGGCGGCGCTGCGGAGCTACGCGCAGATCCTGGAGTTCGGCCGGGCCGCCGGGCGAGAGCCGGATCTCGCCGGGTACTTCAGTGGCTGGCCCGAGCAGTTCAAGATCGCCTTTGCCCGGACCGCGCGAGCGCACGGGGCGGCGGTGCTCGTTCAGCTTGACCCGACCGATGCGTCGATCGCGGGGATCGCGGCCGGTGCCTACGACGACTACCTGCGGTCGTTTGCCGATGCGGTCGCCCGGTTCGGGTACCCGGTCGTGATCGGCTTCGGCCACGAAATGAACGCCACCTGGTATCCGTGGGGATACGGCCACGTCCCGGCCTCGACGTTCGTGGCCGCCTGGCGGCATCTGGTGGCCGTTTTCCGGCGCCAGGGTGCCGGCAACGTCACGTGGCTGTGGACCATCCAGGCCGATGAGCCGGGGACCGGGCCCATTAGGTCCTGGTGGCCAGGCCCGCAGTACGTCACCTGGGTGGGCATCGACGGCTACTACTACCGGCCGGAAGATACATTCGCGGGGGTATTCGCCGCCACCATCTCCCGGGTGCGCTCCTTCACCAGCAAGCCGATTCTGCTGTCCGAGACGGCGGTCGGGCCCGAGGCCGGGCAGTCGGCCAAGATCCATGACCTGTTCCGGGGCATGGCCGCCGACAGGACGCTCGGGCTGGTCTGGTTCGACATCAGCCAGCACGACGGCATCTACCACCAGGACTGGAGAATCGAGGACAGCCCCGCCGCCCAGTACGCCTTTGAGCAGGGAGTCCGCGAGTACCTCCGGGCTGCGGGCCAAGAACACATCGGGTAGCCGCCCATCCGGCCTGGCGGTTGGGGTAGGGTAAGCACTGGCAACAGCCCGACCAGTGATTTCAGGCAGGTAACCCAGCAGTGAGTCTCCGCCAGCACCTCGTACTTATTATCACGTAGCGCGATCCCGCCGAAGGGATCGCGCTACCACCTCCTGTGCCGAACGGCAGGGAGGTTTTTTGTTGGGCATGGTTTTTGTTGGACATCCACATAAAAGGAGACCTCCCGTGCAGCAGCTCACCGGAGCCCAGGCACTCGTCCGCAGCCTTGAGCAGCAGGGTGTCGAGGTAGTCTTCGGGCTTCCAGGCGGCACGATCCTGCCGACCTACGACCCGCTGCTGTCCTCCTCGCTCCGGCACGTACTTGTCCGCCACGAGCAGGGCGCAGGTCATGCCGCCGAGGGTTATGCGTGGGCCACAGGGCGCCCCGGCGTGTGCATGGCGACGAGCGGGCCGGGCGCCACCAACCTGGTCACGGCGCTGTCGGACGCGTACATGGACTCCGTGCCGATGGTGGCGATCACCGGCCAGGTTGGCACCAGCATGATCGGCAGCGACGCGTTCCAGGAAGCCGACATCACCGGCATCACGCTGCCGATCACCAAGCACAACGAGCTTGTCACCGACGTCGAGCGGATCCCGGCCGCGGTCGCCGAGGCGTTCCACATCGCCACCACCGGCCGCCCCGGTCCCGTGCTCATCGACGTGCCGAAGGACGTGCAGCAGGCCAGCGGAGCCTGGCGGCTGGCCGACGGCGAGTGGCCGCCGGCGATGGACCTGCCCGGCTACCGGCTGCCCGGCCCGCCGGACCCGGCGGCGATCGAGGCCGCCGCGGCGCTGATAGTGCGAGCCCGGCGCCCGGTGCTGTACGTCGGGGGCGGCGTGGTCAAGTCCGACTCGCACGAGCAGCTGGTGCGACTGGCCGAGCTCGTCCAGGCGCCGGTGACGACCACGCTGATGGCGCGCGGCGCTTTCCCCGACAGCCATCCGCTCGCGCTCGGCATGCCGGGCATGCACGGCACGTACCCGGCCGTTTCCGCGCTCCAGGAGGCCGACCTCGTGGTCGCGCTCGGCGCCAGGTTCGACGACAGGGTCACCGGCAAGCTGTCCGCGTTCGCGCCGCGGGCGCGGATCGTGCACGCCGACATCGACCCGGCCGAGATCGGCAAGAACCGCAGGCCCGATGTCGCGATCGCCGGAGATCTCCGGCTCACGATGACGAGGCTGGCCGACGCGGTCGCTGATCTTCTCGCCCACGGGGCCCAGACCGACACAACCCACTGGCTGGCCACCCTGGACGGCTGGAAGTTCCAGTTCCCGCTCCGCTACAGCCAGGACGCGGGCGGCCCGCTGAAGCCGCAGTACGTGACCGAGCGGCTGTCGGCGCTGACCGGCGGCGACGCCATCATCGTGGCCGGGGTCGGGCAGCATCAGATGCACGCCGCGCAGCACTACTCGTTCACCCGGCCGCGCAGCTGGATCAACTCCGGCGGCGCCGGCACGATGGGCTTCGCCGTGCCCGCCGCGATGGGCGCCCAGGTCGGCAGGCCGGGCGAGCTTGTGGTCGCGATCGACGGCGACGGCTGCTTCCAGATGACCGCGCAGGAGCTGGCCACCTGCGCGATCGAGAAGATCCCGATCAAGGTCCTGATCTTCAACAACGGCTTCCTCGGCATGGTGCGCCAGTGGCAGGAGCTGTTCTACGACGAGCGCTACTCCTCGGTCGAGCTCGGCACCGCGATCCCCGACTACGTGAAGCTGGCCGAGGCCTACGGCTGCGTCGGGCTGCGCTGCGAGCGGGCCGACGAGGTGGACGCGGTGCTGGACAAGGCGCTGGCGCCCAGCGACGTGCCGGTGGTCGTGGACTTCCGCACTCACGACCGGGAGGGCGTGTTCCCGATGGTCCCGGCCGGCCATTCCAACGACGACATCGTGCTGGGCCCAGAGTTCAGCGAAGACGAGCAGCGCGCGGCCGAGCGCCGCGAAGTGAAGGGCTGATCCGATGACCACGCACACCCTGTCCGTCCTGGTGGAAAACAAGCCGGGCGTGCTCTCGCACGTCGCCGGGCTGTTCTCCCGGCGGGCCTTCAACATCTCGTCCCTGGCCGTCGGCCCGACCCATGACGAGCGGGTCAGCCGGATCACGATCGTGGTCGATGGCGCCTCCACGCCGGTCGACCAGGTCAGGTCCCAGCTCGACAAGCTGGTCCGGGTGCTCAAGGTCGTGGAACTGCACGATGGCAGCGCGGTCGAGCGGGAGCTGGCCCTGATCAAGGTGCAGGCCGACCCGACCAAGCGCGGCCAGCTGCTTGAGGTGGCCCAGGTCTTCGGCGCCAGCGTGGTGGACATGAGCCCGACCACGCTCGTGCTCGAGGCCGTGTCCAGCCCGTCCAAGCTCGACTCGCTGCTGCTGATGCTCGAGGCCTATGGCACCTGCGAGCTGGTCCGCACCGGCCGGATCGCGGTGGCCCGCGGCTCCGGCACGATCACCGACGAGACCCCCACCCTGACTGCAGTTCCGGACCGGACTGAGTCCGCCGCCTGAGCAACGTTCCCATCCAATAACCCGAGAGGATCCTTCCCGATGGCCACCGTGTACTACGACAGCGACGCCGACCTCAGCCTCATCCAGGGCCGCAAGATTGCCGTGCTGGGCTACGGCTCGCAGGGCCACGCGCACGCGCTGAGCCTGCGCGACTCCGGCTGCGCGGTCCGCGTCGGCCTGCCCGAGGGATCGCGCTCGCGCAAGCGGGCCGAGGCCGCCGGGCTCGAGGTGACCACGCCGGAGCAGGCCAGCGCGTGGGCCGATGTGATCATGGTGCTGACGCCCGACACCACCCAGCGCAAGCTGTACGCGAACGCGATCGCGCCGCACCTCAAGCCGGGCGACGCGCTGTTCTTCGCGCACGGCTTCAACATCCACTTCGGCTACATCACCCCGCCCGACACGGTCGACGTCGCGATGGTCGCGCCGAAGGCGCCAGGGCACCTGGTGCGCAGGCAGTACGAGGAGGGGCACGGCACCCCGGTCCTGGTCGCGGTCGCGCAGGACGCCACCGGCAAGGCCTGGGACCTGGCCAGGTCCTACGCCGCCGCGATCGGCGGGACGAAGGCCGGCGCGCTGGTCACCACGTTCCAGGAGGAGACCGAGAGCGACCTGTTCGGTGAGCAGTCGGTGCTCTGCGGTGGCGTCAGCGAGCTCGTCCAGGCCGGCTTCCAGACCCTGACCGAGGCCGGCTACCAGCCCGAGGTCGCCTACTTCGAGTGCCTGCACGAGCTCAAGCTCATCGTCGACCTCATGTACGAGGGCGGGATCGGCTGGATGCGCTACTCGGTGAGCGACACCGCCGAGTACGGCGACCTGACCCGCGGCCCGCGCGTCATCGGGCCGGAGTCCCGCGCGGCGATGCGGCAGATCCTGGCCGACATCCAGTCCTGCGAGTTCGCGCGCGAGTGGATCGCCGAGGACGACGCCGGCCGGCCGAACCTCCGGCGGCTGCGGGAGCAGGCCAGGTCCAGCCAGATCGAGCAGACCGGCAAGCCGCTGCGGGCCATGATGAGCTGGCTTGGCTCGGCCGCGAAGGAGATGGACGAGTGAGCGGCGGATCCCACGTAGTTACCCACCTGCCCGGCGACGGGGTAGGCCCGGAGGTCACCGCGGTAGCCAGGGCCTGCGTCGACGCGGTCGCCGAGCGGCGCGGGTTCGCCGTCGACTGGCGGTCGTGCCCGCTCGGCGGCGAGCACTACCTGCGGACGGGCGAGGTGCTACCGGACACGGTGCTGGACGAGCTGCGCAGGTCCGACGCGATCCTGCTCGGCGCCGTCGGCAGTCCGGCGGTACCGCCCGGCGTGCTGGAGCGCGGGCTGCTGCTGCGGCTGCGGTTCGAGCTCGACCTGTACGTGAACCTGCGGCCCGCGAAAATACGGCCAGGTGTCGCTTCACACGGCCAGCCCGGCCTGGACTTCGTGATCGTCAGGGAGAACACCGAGGGCCTGTACGCGGGCGCGGGCGGGTCGGTGCACCGCGGGACGGAGCTCGAGACCGCCACCGAGGAGTCGCTGAACACCTGGGCCGGGGTCCGGCGGTGCGTGCGGTACGCGGCCGGGCTGGCCGCGGCGCGGTCGGGCCGGCTGACGCTGGTGCACAAGACCAACGTGCTCACCAACGCCGGCGGCCTGTGGCACCGGGTCGCGAAGGACGTCGCGGCCGAGACGGGCGTCGAGCTGAGCTACGCCCACGTCGACGCGGCCTGCCTGTGGATGGTCGATGACCCGAAGCGGTTCGACGTGATCGTCACCGACAACCTGTTCGGCGACATCATCTCCGACCTCGGGGCGGCGCTGACCGGCGGGCTCGGGTACGCGCCGAGCGGCAACCTGAACCCGGACAAGACCGGGCCGTCGGTATTCGAACCGGTGCACGGGTCCGCGCCCGACATCGCCGGCCAGGGCCTGGCCAACCCCGCGGGCGCGGTGCTTTCTGCCGGGCTGATGCTCGCCCACCTGGGCGAGGACGCGGCCGCGGCCGACCTGGACGCGGCGGTAGACGCGGTGCTGGCTTCCGGGGCTCCGGCCACCACCGCTGAGTGGGAGAAGGCGCTGCTGGCCCGACTGGCAGAGGGGGATGCGTGATGGGCCAGGAACCGACGACGACAGCGGTGACACCCAAGGTCGAGATCTACGACACGACCCTGCGCGACGGCTCGCAGCAGGTCGGCCTCGACCTCACGGTCGCCGACAAGATCAGGGTCGCCGAGGTGCTGGACGGCCTGGGCGTGGACGTGATCGAGGGTGGCTGGCCGGGCTCGAACCCGAAGGACGCCGAGTTCTTCGAGCGGGTCAAGCACATGGAGTTCCGGCACGCGCTGCTGGCGGCGTTCGGCGCCACCCGGCTGCCGGGCCGTCACGTCGAGGACGACGCGTCGCTGGCCGCGCTGCTGGCCGCCGATACCCCGATCGTCACCCTGGTCGGCAAGTCCTGGACGCTGCACGTGGACGAGGCGCTGCGCACCAGCAGGGCGGAGAACGTGGCCATGGTCGCCGACTCGGTCCGCTACATGGCCGCCCACGGCCGGCGGGTCGTGTTCGACGCCGAGCACTTCTTCGACGGCTACCAGGCCGACCGTGGCTACGCGCTTGAGGTACTCGCGGCGGCGGCCGAGGCGGGCGCCGACACGCTGGCGCTGTGCGACACCAACGGCGGCACGCTGCCCGATGACGTCGGCCGGATCGTGGCCGAGGTCGCGGATCGCTCCCGCACCAGGATCGGCGTGCACTTCCACAACGACGCCTCGTGCGCGGTCGCCAACTCGGTCGTCGCCGTCGCGGCCGGCGGGCTGCACGTGCAGGGCGCGGCCAACGGCTACGGGGAGCGGTGCGGTAACGCCGACCTGTTCTCTGTCATCGCCAGCCTGGAGCTCAAGCGCGGTCACGCGCTGCTGCCCGACGGCAGGCTCGCCGCGCTCGCGTCGACCGCGCGCACGATCGCGGATGTGGCCAACCTGCCGTTCGAGGCGCGCCAGCCGTACGTCGGCTCGTCGGCGTTCGCGACCAAGGCCGGGCTGCACGCCTCGGCCATCGCGCGCCGTCCTGACGCCTACTCGCATGTCGACCCCGCGACGGTGGGGAACGAGGCGCAGGTGCTCGTCAGCGAGCTGGCCGGGCGCAGCAACGTGCTGGCCAAGGCGGCCGAGCTCGGGCTGGACCTGTCGTCCGACCCGTCCCTGGCCGGGCGGGTGCTGGAGCAGGTCAAGGAGGCCGAGCACCGCGG
>JASHOV010000558.1 GCA_030038495.1 Streptosporangiaceae bacterium | reverse complement strand
ACCGGCTGGACACCTGCGTGGAAGTCGGCCAGACCATGCACAGGGCGCTGGCGCTGCTCGGCGACCGGCCGCAGCCATCGGCGCCCGGCCGGCTGGTCGGCCGCGGCGTCGGCTGCAACCGACATCCGTACGGCCGGACCAAGTGGTTCCGTGACCGGGCCGCGGCCTGGCTCAGCGTGCAGGCCGACGGCACCCTGCTCGTGCGATGCGGCGTCACGGATCTGGGCGCCGGCCAGGCGGCCAGCCTGTGCCAGATCGCCGCCGAGATACTCGGCGCGCCACTAGACGACATCAGCATCTACATCGGCGACAGCGCGCTCAACCCGCCGGCCGGCGGCACGTTCGCGACCCGCCAGCTGTACATGTCGGGGAACGCCGTGCTGCACGCCGCCACCGAGTTGCGCGACCGCATGGCGCCGGTGGCCGGCGAGCTGCTCGGCGTCCCGGCCGACGAGCTGCAGTTCGCCGCGGGCCGGGTCTGGCCGATCGATGCAAGCACGGCCGATGCAGGTGTCACGCTGGCCGAGCTCGCGGCGGCCTGCGAGCGGCGTGGCATCAGCACGGCGCACCTGGCCACCTGGCGGGCCGAGTCCGGGTCGTTCGACCCCCGCACCGGCCAGGGCGACACGTTCCCCGACTACACCTACGGCACGCACGCCGCCGACGTGGAGGTCGACACCGAGACCGGCCAGGTCACGGTGCTGCGGTACGCCGCCAGCCACGACGTCGGCCGGTGCATCAACCCGATGCGGGTGGAGGGCCAGATCCAGGGTGCGGCCATGCAGGGCCTGGGCTACGCCCTCACCGAGGACATGAGCGTCGTGGACGGCTATCCCCAGGCCGTACTGTTCGCCAGCTACCTGATCCCCAACGCGAACGATTTCCCCGACGTACTGGTCGATGTCGTGGAGAGCGGCGAGGGCAAGGGCCCGCTGGGCGCACGCGGTATCGGCGAGCCGCCGATCGGCAACGTGGCCGCCACGATTGCCAGCGCAATCCAGGATGCCATCGGACTCCGTCCGGCCCAGCTGCCGATGACACCCGAGCGCATCCTGGCGCTGCTGGACGCGCGAGCGCAGGACGCCAACGCCCACGGGCCCCAGGCGAAGGGCAGCAAAGCTCCTACGTTGCCCATAGAGGGGCAGCAAAGGTCCAACGATGCCCCTCCGAATCGAGCTCAGTCCGCCGGCGAGGTCAGGCCGACCGGAATCAGCCCGGACGCCCGCGGGGACCGGGCATGACGGCGGCGGATCGGACCCTCGACCGGCCGGCCGGCCTGGAGCCGCCGGACGTGCTGGTGAACCCGGGCGCGCTCGCGCGGCTGCCAGACGTTTCCGTGCCCCGCGAGCCGCTCGCCGTGCACCGCCGACTGGCCGGATACGCGCCGACGCCGCTCATCAGCTGCCCCGGCCTGGCCCGGCAGCTCGGCGTCGGCGAGGTCTGGGTGAAGGACGAGTCCTGGCGGCTGGGCCTGCCCTCGTTCAAGATCCTCGGCGCCGCGTACGCCTGCTACCGGGCGCTGACGAGCAGGCTCGGCCGCGAGCCGCGCTGGGATTCGGTGGCGGAGCTGAGCGCGGCGCTGCGGCCGCTCGGACCGGTCACGCTCTGCGCCGCCACGGACGGGAACCACGGCCGCGCCGTCGCGCGGATGGCCCGGCTGCTTGGCCTGCGGGCCGACATCTACGTGCCCGACGGCACCGTCCAGCCCCGGATCGACGCCATGGAGGCCGAGGGCGCATCGGTCACCGTGGTGCGCGGCGGCTATGACGACGCCGTCCGGCACTCCGCGGAGCAGGCAGGCGAGCGCCGCATCGTTGTGTCGGACACATCCTGGCCCGGGTACACGCAGATACCCGGCTGGGTGATCGACGGTTATGGCACCGTGTTCGCCGAGATCGGCGACCAGCTGTCGGCCGCCGGCGGGGCCGAACCCGACGTGGTGGCCGTCCCTGTCGGCGTCGGCGCGCTGGCCGCGGCCGCCATCCGCCAGTTCAAGTCCGGCCAGGGCACAGGCGGTCCGAAACTCCTCGGCGTGGAGCCCGAGTCGGCCCGCTGCGTAACCGAGTCGCTGCGGGCCGGCCATCTGGTCACGCTGCCGTTCCCTCAGACCTCGATCATGGCTGGCCTGAACTGCGGTACGCCGTCGCAGCTCGCGTGGCCGACGCTGGCGCGCGGCCTGGACGTGCTGGCCGCCGTAGCCGACTCATGGGCAATGGCGGCCATGCGCTCGCTGGCCGCAGCCGGGATCGTCGCCGGCGAGACG
This sequence comes from Streptosporangiaceae bacterium, assembly GCA_030038495.1. GTDB lineage: Bacteria > Actinomycetota > Actinomycetes > Streptosporangiales > Streptosporangiaceae > JAJYUU01. The sequence continues at coordinate 5,170 of JASHOV010000558.1, read as the reverse complement.
GGCGCGGCGGCGCTGGCCGGGCTGCACGCCGTGTGCGCGGATCCGGCGGGCGAGTCGGCCCGGTCGGTGCTTGGCCTGCGACCTGACAGCCGCGTGCTCGTGCTGTGCACCGAGGGCGCGACCGACCCGGCGGCCTGGGCGCGCATCGTCGGCCATCCGGTACCACCGCCAGGCGCGGACATCCGGCCGGCATAACGTTTCTTCGACGGTCGCGGCGCGCAGCCGCATCTGCAGACCGGCGTCCTGGTCCTGGTGCTGCACGGCAGTTGCCGCCCGCTATGACGCGCGGCTGGCTCACTCACCGCCTGGCGACGCGAGCGACTACGGGCCGCGCTCGATGACGCGCAGCAGTGCGGTCCGGCTGGCGTCCTCGAACGAAGGCTGGCGGGTATCGTGCGCCTTGATCAGCAGCCAGACTCCCGTCAGAACTGCGCAGGCGTGAAGAATCTGGCGGTCGGCCCCGCTCAGGTCCTGCCCGTAGCCCGCCAGGAAAGCTTCGCGCAGGTCTGGCCTGGCGTCCCAGATGCCGAGGTGCAGGCGCGCAAGGTCCGCGACTCGGGCGTCGAGGCCCGACCACTCGAAGTCAATGACGCACAGGGCTCGGTTGTGAACCAGCCAGTTCCGGGGCGTGTAGTCGTGATGGCAGGGGACTCGTGCCGGGGCGGGCGTCCCGTCCAGCGCCGCGACTTCCTCGCCCGCCCGGTCCAGTTCGGATCGCCTCAGCAGCCCTGCAGCAGCGGGCTTGAGCCGGTAGAACTGCTGGATCTTGGCCACGGCGAAATCAGGCCACGGCAAGGCTGGCTGCGCGTCGTGCAGACGACGCAGCACCTTCCCGGCCGCGCGGTGCAGGTCCCGGTCGGCAGGTCTATCGGTGCCAGGGCAGAACGCTTCGGTCGCGGGCCAGGGGGCCGCCTCCCCCGGTGCCGCGGACAGGATCACCGCCTGCAGCGAATTGTCGAACGCACGCAGATGTGGCGCGGCGTCTTGCAGCGCCGGAACCCACTCGCGATATGCGGCGAGTTCAGCCAGGTAGCGCGCATGGTCGCCGTGGCGCTTCAGGAACCAGATGGCGCCACTCGCGTCACGGATGCGAAGTACCGACGACATCCGATGTCCCCAGCTGCAGTCCGCCTGCAGCTCGCAAGCGCCCAGGACTCGTTCGGCAAACTCAGGCAAGCGATCCACCGTGGTACTCCAGTCTCGGAGCCGAGCTTGAAGACAGCCTCACGCCGATGCGGCGCCTCGGCCTGTCGCCCGAGCCCGGCGCGAGCGCGACCACTCTGCGGATCGGCGGCGGGCTGGCGGGTGCCGCGAGATTCCCAGGGGGCAGCGCACGCGCGTGCTCGAAGAAGCCCTGGGCTCTTGCAATTCAGCCTAGAGGAGGAAGCGCGGCCACGGCCGAAGGCTCCCGGCGCAGGCGCCGCGCGTCCTACTCCGCGCTCGGCTATAGCTGCCAGTGCTTCCGCCGGGTATACGGCAGTTGTTGACGTACCGCGCTGGCACACCCAGATTTATGGTGAGGTCGGCGACTACGGGAGGAGAGCTCATGACGGGGCGTACGTACGGCGGGCCGCTGATCGACGTGACCGGCGCGGTCGACTTGCACTGCCACCCCTACCCGGACCTGTTCCCGCGGCTGGCCGACGACTTTGACATCGTCCGCGCGGCCCGCGACGCCGGCCTGAAGGCCATCTTGCTGAAATGCCATCACGAGAGCACGGTGTCGCGCGCGTACCTGGTGCAGCGCGTTATCCCCGGCATCCGCGTGTTCGGGGGGATCGTGCTCAATTCCTATGTGGGCGGTATCAATGCGGCCGCCGTCGAGGCCGCGCTGCGCCTGGGCGGCCGGGAGGTGTGGATGCCCACCGTGGATGCGGGATACCACGCGCAGGTGCACGGCGGCACCGGCGGATACGACTCACAGCAGGGCGGTCGCCAGCAGGCCGAGGGGATCTGGATCGAGGACGCCGACGGCAAGCTCCGGCCCGAGGTGAAGGAGGTGCTCGAGCTGGCCGCCCAGCACGGCGCGATCGTCGGCACCTCGCACCTCGCGCCGCGGGAGATCGTCGCGCTCGTCCGCGAGGCGCGCTCGGTGGGGGTGGAGAAGATCGTGATCACACACCCGTACTTCCGGGTCCCGAATATCGACCTCGACACGCTGGAGGAGGTCGCGAGGATGGGCGCGATGCCGGAGTTCGGCTATTGCACCGTCTCGCCCGCCTGGCAGTACGCCGCCCCCGACAAGATCGTCGCCAGTGTGGAGCGCATCGGCGCGTCCCGCTGCCTGCTTGTTTCCGATACCGGTCAGCGGCACAATCCGATGCCTTCTGAGGCGCTGCGGATCTTTGCGCAGACGATCTTCGAGAAGGGCGTGCCGATGCAGAAGGTGCTGCAGATGATCACCGTCAACCCCCTGCAGCTGCTCGACGTCGACGCCGAGTACCAGCCGAGCGCAGCGGACATTGCCTGGGCCAGGGGGCTGGTCGAGGACCCGTGCGGAATCCCCCCCGACGGGAACTGAGCCGTGCCCGTCCGGCGCGGGCGAGCCGCGGCCGCCAGCCAGCAGGCGACGGCCCCGAGCCAGCCCGCCCCGTCCAAGTCAGCCCCGTCCAAGTCAGCCCCGTCCAAGTCAGCCCAGCATGCCGACGGCGGGCCGGGCCGGGGCACCTTCGTCTCGCTCCCGGGCCGCCGGCGCCGCGGCGGCCACATTCCGACCGACGCGCTGACTGTGCGGGAGATGCTCGGCCTGGACGCGATGAAGGGAGCGCGGATCATCGCCGGCTCGGGCGGGCTGGACCGGCTGGTACGGCGCATGAATGTGATGACGGTGCCGAACATCGTGCGCTGGACGAAGCGGGACGAGTTCCTGCTCACGACCGGGTACCCGCTGCCGCGCCAGGCGGAGGACTTCTGCTCGCTCATCGAGCAGCTTGCCGCTAACGGGCTGGCCGGCATTGGGGTGAAACTCGACGAGTACCTCGGTGCCGTGCCTGCGACCGCGGTGCACCTCGCCGATGCCGCCGCGTTCCCCGTCATCGTGATTCCGGCCACCTCGCCGCTCGACGACGTACTGAGCCAGACCTTCGAGACCATCGTCAACCGGCAGGCGACCGCGCTGGCCCGGCGCCAGCAGATTCATGACGCGTTCCTGCGGGTGGCGCTCACCGGCGGCGGCCTCGCCCGGCTCGCCGACGAGCTTGCGGCGGTGCTGCCCGGTGCCGACGTGGTGATCTGCGATCCGGCCGGCTATCCGCTGGCCGCGACGACACGCCCCGGCAGTACGGGCGCCGGCGTGTGGCTGGCCGACGGCCGGGTGGAGGCCGGACGCCTGACCGCCGGCGTGCACGAGGACCCGCAGGCCGGCCTGCACTGGGCGGCGGCGGTCATCCGGGCCGGCGACATGCAGTACGGGTACGTGCTGGCAGTCGGCGGGGCCGCGGGACTGCCTGCGGTGTCCGGCCTGGCGGTCGAGCAGGCGGCGCTGGTCGCGGCGCTGGAGGTCACCCGTGACCTCGCGGTACTCGCCGTCGAGCAGCAGTTTGCCTCCAACACACTGCACGACCTGGTGACCGGAACGGCGGCAGACTCGGGGCACGCACTGGTCAGGGCCAGAAGATTCGGCTGGGACCTGCAGCGCCCGCTGGCGGTGCTGGTGGCCAGGCACTCGGGAACCGACGGCGGCGACGAGTCCAGTAGCCAGCAGGAGGCCGCCGCGCTTCGCATGGCCGAAACCTGGGCGTCGGCCATCCGCGACCGTGACCCGGACGCGGCCGCCGCCGGATTCGCCACCGAGCTTGTCGCGATTGTCGGTGCCGCCGATGCCGCGGTGATAGCCCGCAAGGCGAAGGCCGAGCTCAATGCCGCTACCGGCCATTCGTACTGCGTGGGCGTGAGCCGGGCCGCCTCGGTCCCGAAGGACATTCCGCGGCTCTACGAGGAGGCGCGGGTTGCGCTGAATGTGGGTGTCCGGCTGTCCGGCGCCGGACACGTTACGATCTTCTCCGAGCTCGGCCTCTACCGGCTGATCAGCAACGTAGGCCAGGGCGAGCTAAGGGCATTCGTGACCGACACCCTGGGACCGCTGCTCGACCTGCCCGAGCCGTCCCGCTCGGACCTGCTGAAGTCGCTGTCGGTGCTGTCGAGCACCAGGTTCAACGTCGCGGAATCGGCGCGCATCCTGCATTACCACTACAACACGATGCGCTACCGGGTGACCAAGCTGGAGCGGATGCTAGGCCCGTTCGCCGACGAATCCACCGCGCAGCTGCGGATCGGGGTCGCGCTGCAGATCCTGCGCATGTACGAGATCTCCGGCGACACCCGCGGTGCCCTGGCCTGACACCGCGCCGATCTGACGCCGCCCGCCGCATGAGCAGACTTGTCATCGCTACGTGGCCCCTGACCGGCCGATATACCCCATATGTGCCTGCGGATCGAATGACAAACGGGCCGCACCAGGTGGACCGCACCAGGGCGGCGGGCCGCCCGTTTCCGGCTGGGCCGGCCGGGTAAGCGACACCGCACGGGGCTTTTGCGGGACGGGGGGATCGACATGCACGTTCGGCACGCGGCCGCGGCCGCCTGCCTGGGTTTCGCGCTGATCGGCGGGGCACCCGCCGCGCTGGCCAGTATGCCGACCACAAATGTGACGCCGAATCCGACGGCACCGGGCACTTCCACCACATTCGGCGTCGTGTGTCCCGGTGCGTCCTCGGCGACGCTCTTCGGAACCACCCTGAGCCTGCCTGAGCAGATCCCGATGGAGAACACCGGCCAGGGCACGTTTGTCGCGACCGTGACGCTGCCGACCGGCGTCGAGCCGGGCACCTACCACCCCGACATCGACTGCTCGAACGGGCAGTCGACGACGGTCACGGTGCGGGTCAATGCCGTGCCGGCCCAGGCGCCGCAGACCGGCGACGGCACGACATCGACATCGACCAACGCGACGCTCACCGACATCGGCTTTGGCATCCTCGGCCTGGGTGCGGCAGGCGGCGCGTTCCTGCTGGGCAGACGCAGGCTCGGCCGCCGGGCCTAGTCAGGATCCGGGCCGGGCTCCTCGTTCGGCCGAGAGGGCGGTGACGATGAAGCTGCTCAATGTGCTCGTCGTTGCCCTGATCGCGACCGGAATCGCGCTGGCCGTCACCGGCAAGAGCACGCTCAGGTG
>JASHOV010000557.1 GCA_030038495.1 Streptosporangiaceae bacterium | reverse complement strand
GGGTATCTCTTCGAATGGGGGGATTAAGTCGGTTGCCGACAAGGAGAGAAGCAAGCTTCTTGACCGGCGATGCTGAAATGCTCGTCGCGGATCTCGAAGGCCCCGGCCTCGGGGTCGGAAAGGAAGACGCCTGACTCCTTGTCGGCGATGATCTCGTCGCCGTGCCAGGAGTCGAAGAGCTGCCAGGCTGCGCTCAGGAACGCCCGCGCCCGCTCGTAGCGCTGATCCTGCGGCAGGAAGCCACCCCGGCGGAAGTTCTCGCCGGTGAAGGCGTCCCAGGATGTCACCACGTTCCAGGCCGCGCGGCCGGCCGACAGGTGGTCGAGCGTGGCGAACTGGCGCGCTACTTCGTAGGGCTCGTTGAAGGTGGAGTTGATGGTCCCGGCCAGCCCGAGATGCCGGGTCACGGCCGCTAGCGCGGCCAGCACGGTGAACGTGTCCGGCCTGCCGACCACGTCCAGGTCGTAGATCCTGCCGTTCTGCTCCCGCAGCCGCAGTCCCTCGGCCAGGAACAGGAAGTCGAACTTGGCCCGCTCAGCCGTCCGGGCCAAATGCGCGAACGAGCTGAACTTGATCTGGCTGCCTGCCAGCGGGTCGCTCCAGACGGTCGTGTTGTTCACCCCGGGGAAGTGAGCGGCGAGGTGAATCTGCTTGCGGGGCTTGGCCATCACGCTGTCCTCATGAGCCGTGGTCGAGTACGGGCCAGGTCACGAGTGTGCGTACCGGCTGGCGGGCCGCTGCAGGCCGAGGAGGCCACGGAGCGTCGGCGACTCGTAATCGCGGCGGAACGCGCCGCGGCGCTGTAATTCGGGCACCAGGAGCCTGGTGATTCCTTCCAGGTCGTCTGGGATGACGCCGGGCCGCAGCCGGAACCCGGCTAGCCCCGCCTGCTGCCACTCGAGCAGGAGGTCGGCGAGTTCGGCGGCAGTGCCGGTGAATATCGCGGCATCGCCGGAGTACGCCGCGCCGGCGCGCTCATCGAGCCTGGCCTTGCGGCGAGCGGCGGCAATCTGGTCGTCGGCGAGGAACACGACCAGGTCACCGAAGACGCGGACGGGCTCAGCGTCCCGTCCGGCCGCCTGCTCCTCCGCCCGGATCTCCCTGACGATCTCTGCCGCGTCGTCCGAGTCGCGCGGGGTGACGAAGCCAACGTCGGCCGACCGGGCAATCAGGCGGTAGGCCACGGAGGCATGACCCAGGGCAGCGACTACCGGCTGACCCTGCGGCGGCCGCGGGGTGATCGACGGGCCTTTGACGCTGAACCACCGTCCGAAGAAGTCGATGTAGTGGAGCCGTCTGGTGTCGACGAAACGACCGGTGGCGACGTCCCGGATCTCGGCGTCGTCGTCCCAGCTGTCCCAGAGCCGGCGCACGACCTCGACGTAGTCGCCGCCTCGTCGAAGAGGCCGGTGATCAACTCCGCTGCGGGCGGCTTATCGCGGTCGGCCAGGCTGAACGCCGGGAAGTCGCGTCGGCCGAAGTGCCCGGCTTCGTGGGCCGCAGCCGAGACCCTGACCCGCACTCCCGCCCGCCCGTTGCTCGCATAGTCGAGCGACGCGATGGCCTTGGAGATATGGAACGGCTCGGTGTGGGTGACGACGACCGTGGGAACGAGCCCTATAGAGCGGGTCACCGGCGCGACGCGGGCCGTGATCAGTCCCGCGTCCAGCCGTCCGCGCACATGGTCACTCCGGACGTCGGGCTCGCCGTACCGGGCCGACTGCAGGCTGAGCCCGTCCTCGATGGTCACGAAATCCAGCAAGCCGCGCTCGGCCTCGCTGACCAGGTCGACCCAGTAGAGGGCATCGAGCAGCTCGCCCGGACGGGCCCGCGGCTCGCGCCATGCGGCCGGATGCCACCCGGCACCATTGAGGGCCACTGCCAGGTGCACCAGCGCGGACGGCGAAGAATCAGTCAGGACAGCACTCCTCTGCTCGAGGTCGGCCCGTACCAGCGGCTCGGCTACGGACTGGACAGCCAAATCTATATTTTCTCGATCGGCATTGTCGAATATTGTCGGCTGACCCGGCGATGCCGTGGGTCCTCAGGCAGGCCGCTGCAGCCGCCCGAAGGCACTGCGATGGAACACCAGCGGCATCGAGCCGTCGCCGTGCTCGACGGCATGCAGTTGCAGCAGCACGATCGTGTGGTCCCCGGCCTCGACCTCGCGGTAGATCGTGGTATCGAACTGGGCCAGGCCGTCGGCGAGCGTCACTGCGCCCTCGCCGCTGATCACGATGTCGAGGCCGGCAAAGCGCTCGTGCACTGGCCCGGCTAGCTGGCGCGCCGCGCCACGATGATGATCCGCGAGGACCGTTACGCCCAGATGCGCGGCTCGCCGGAGCTCAGGCCAGGTCTTCGATGAGTTCGCGATCGACACCGACACCAGCGGCGGCAAGAGCGAGACGGAGGTGAACGAGCTCGCGGCCAGGCCGACAAGCCGGCCGTCCACGGCCGCCGCGAGCGCTACGACTCCGGTCGGGAAGATCCCGAAGGCGTGACGCAGCCGCGCGGCGTCCAGATCCTGGTTCGTCGGGAAGCCGGTCACAGCCCGTCCCTCACCACGCGGTCGCGGGCACGGTGACGATCGCGGACAAGTCGTCTCGCAGCGCCTCGAGGAAAACGACGACTTCGGCGGCCACCGACCGGTGCTGAAGATCATTGAGTACATCGTGGTGAGCGCCACGGACGACCGCGAGCCGGGCGGCCGGGAGTGCCTTGGCGGCGCGGGCAAGGGCGTCGTAATCGGCGAGCAGGTCCTCGGTACCGGCTAGGAATAGACGGGGAACGGCGGCCGTGCTGTGGTAAGCAGCATCCAGAAGCTCGTCCGGGACGGCCTGAGCCAGGGTCCCCCGCCGGACGCCACGGTCGTCGCCGAGCACGCTGCGGTGGACTGGGCAGCGCGTGCGGATGTCCAGCTCCTCATCCCACAAGCCGCCCGCATCCGGCCCGGTCTCCGACCGCAGCCCGTAACCAGGCAGCCCGGCCAGCACGACGCCCTGGGGCCACCACAGGGCACTCGGGTCAGCTCGGGCCGTGAGCGCGGCGATGCCCGCCGCCGACTGGTCCGCGCCGACCAGGACCAGCGGACGCACAAGTCCGCTGAACTCTTCGGACGCAGCCGCGACCGCCGCGGCCAGAAGGCCGGAGAGCGCGCGCTCATAGGGCCCCGGAGCGCCCGGATCGGCGGCCGGCTGGCCGGTGACCACGACCTGGTAGGCGTCGTAGGCGAGGCGCGCGCCGAACCGGGCGTACGTCGCCGGCGTCTCACCGCGGCCAGGCACGACGACGACAGTGCCGCGGACCCGCAGCCCGGCGGCTGGCCGGTGGTAGGACGTCACGTCACACTCCCGTCAGCTGGGGCGCGACCGCAGTTTCACTCGCCGGCTGCCAGCCCAGCGCCGGGGCCACCTCGGTCGCGATGAGCTCGAGCGCACGGATGGCCGCGTCGTGGTCGGGCACAGCCGGATTGAACTGGGTGATCAGATCCGTCGCCACCGGCAGCACCCTCTCACGCTGGAATGCGGCGATGATCTCGTCGGGGTGGCCGTAGAAGCAGTGGAACCGGTGCAGCGCCTCGTCCTGGCCGATACCCTCCGGGAACGCTCCGCGCAGGGCGAATCGCTGGGCCGCTTTGTGCACATCCTCGGCGATCTGATCCAGCGCTGCCTTCTTGTCCCTGGCCGGGAACACGAACCGGGACAGCCCGATCCGGGGCGTCCTGGGCTGACCCCACGCGGCCAGGTAGGCATCGGCCCAGGGCCGCTGTACCTCATCGGTCGCCTGGTCGTATCCGTAGGCGGCGCGGTTGAGGAGGAGATTCGATCCGGCCGCCGCAGCGTATTCCGCGCCCGGCGCGCTGAAGACGGCTTGCCAGATCCGGTCGGTGAAGTCCGCGGCCGGCGGCTGGATGGTGAAGCCGGTCGTGCCCACCTCGCGGTTGGCAAGCGCGTTGCGGAGCACTTCCAGCCCCTCCGTCGTCAGCTCGCGCTTGCGGCTGACGTCCTGGCCGAATGCGGCGTACTCCGCCTCCCCGGCCCCGCTGCCCACGCCGATCTCGACCCGGCCGCCGCTGAGCGTGTCGACGACAGAGAGGTCCTCCGCCAGGCGTACCGGGTTCTCCAGCGGCAGGATCGTGATCGCGGTGGACAGCCGGATCCGCCTGGTGCGGGCGGCGGCGTGAGCGAGGAACGTCCACGGTGAGGGCAGACCACCGCCGCCGAGCGGCGCGTGATGCTGGGCCACCCAGCCGACGTCGAAACCGAGCTCATCAGCCA
>JASHOV010000556.1 GCA_030038495.1 Streptosporangiaceae bacterium | reverse complement strand
GTGACCACCACGCACCACTGGATCCTGTTCTTCACCAACAAGGGCCGGGTGTACCGGGCCAAGGCCTACGAGCTGCCCGACGCAGCCAGGGATGCGCGCGGCCAGCACGTGGCGAACCTGCTGGCGTTCCAGCCCGACGAGCATATCGCCGAGGTGCTGGCGCTGCGCGACTACAACGTGGCGCCGTACCTGGTGCTGGCCACGACGTCGGGCCTGGTGAAGAAGTCGCGGCTCACCGACTTCGACTCGCCCCGCTCGGGCGGCATCATCGCGATCAATCTCCGGGAGGACGACGAAGTCATCGCCGCCCGGCTGGTCTCGGCTGACCAGGACCTGCTGCTGGTGAGCAGGCGCGCGCAGGCGATCAGGTTCCGCGCGACGGACGAGGCCCTGCGTCCGATGGGCCGCGCGACCTCCGGGGTCATCGGGATGCGCTTCACCGAGGGTGATGAGCTGCTCGGCATGCACGTCATCAGCGAGGACGCCGACGTCCTGGTGGCGACCGGCGGCGGCTACGCCAAGCGCACCCCGGCGGACCAGTACCCGGTCCAGGGCCGGGGCGGCTTGGGCGTAGTGACCGCAAGGATCGTGGAGGCCAGGGGCGAGCTGATCGGCGCCCTGATGGTCCACCCGGACGACGAGGTATTCGCAATCACCTCGGCCGGGGGCGTCATCAGGACCGCGGCATCGGAGATCAAGGTTTCCGGTCGGCAAACCATGGGTGTCCGGCTCGTCAACCTCGGTGAAGGGCAGAGTCTGGTAGGTATTGCCAGGAACGCCGAGGCTAGCGAGCCCGCCGCCGGGACCGAGGACGGCACCGATACCGCCGAGTTGACCGCCGAGTTGACCGCGGAGCTGGCGGCCGATACGACCGGAGCCGGGCCCGAAGCCGAAGCCGAGGCGCCCGTCGGCGACGACGCGGAGTGACCGGGTTGGCGTTCGATTAATGGCCAGGTCAATTCCGGTATGAGATCTTCGCTGGTAGCCGTGCCGCCAGACCGTGTATCGTGCGGGGCAGTACTACCGAAATCAATACTTCCGGGGCCATGCCGAGCGGGGCAACTATCGGCAGGCCTCGGTCGTCTTAAGAGTGGCCGTGGAAGCGGAATCTGGTTCGAGGGAATCAGACCGAACTGGCTGGGGATAACCTCGTGTCAGTGAACGGTGCGGAGGAGGACGGGGTGGACAACCGCGTGGAGGCACCTACGTGGGTGCCCGACGGAGGTTCAGACAGCCAGGGCCCTGGCGACGAATCCGACAAGGCCCCTGTCCCCGTCCCTGAGATTCCGGCCGACTCGGGTGAGGACAAGCTTACGGCGCCGCAGGACACTTCTGCGGGGACACGCCCGAAGATCAGCACGGGCGCTTCGGCTGGCGCCGGTCTGCCTGCCGAGGCGACGGATGGCAAGCCCGCTGCGAGCAGCGAGCGCGTGGGATTCGGCTCCCCGTCCGGCCCAGGGTCTGCGTCTGGCTACGGACCGCAGTCCGGGAACGGCGCGACCCAGCCTGCGCCGGTCAAGGCGCCGCCTGCTGATCCTCAGGGGCTGATGCAGCCGCCCAGGTCGACCCTGCCCGGCGCAGTTGGCGCAGCCGGTGCAGCCGGTGCAGCCAGCGCAGCCGGTGCAGCCAGCGCCGCCCGCGGTTTTGCCAGCCGGGTGTCAGCGAACCTGTCAGGTCTTACCAAGCCCAAGGGAAAGCCGAAGGCTCCCGTTACCGCGAAGCCAGCGGCCCGGCGAATGCCGCCCGTGCGCCCCCAGGTAGCTGTCGACGGTCGGCAGCCAGGGCTCAGTTACGGCCCCCCGATCGCGAGCCCGCAGGCGCGCCGGGCGCAGCTTCGCCTGGACCGCATCGAACCGTGGTCCGTGATGAAGTTCAGCTTCCTGATCTCGATCGTGGGCTGGGTCGTCCTGCTGGTCGTGGTGTCAGTGCTGTACTTCGCCCTCTCCAAGCTTGGCGTGTTCACCAGCATTGAGCACACGGTCGGCCTGGTGACCACCAGCAAGAGCAATCCGGGTGGCTCGAACGCCGCCAGTTGGTTCAAGGCCTCGCGCGTGCTTGGCTACACCATGCTGGTCGGGGCCGTGAATGTGATCCTGATGACCGCCGTGGCGACCATCGGCGCGGTGCTGTACAACCTGGTCACCATGCTGGCCGGGGGCATCGAGGTCACGCTGAAGGAATCCGACTGAGCAGCTAGTACCAGCTTGCGGTAACCTAGCCCGGCGTGCCAGATAGCATTACGGCTGGCAATACCACGGGCCTGTAGCTCAGACGGTTAGAGCGCTTCCCTGATAAGGAAGAGGCCGGAGGTTCAAGTCCTCCCAGGCCCACCCAGCTCATACATGATTCGCCCTTAGCGTGGCCCTCCCCCGCGATCACCGGTGATGAGGCGGCAGTAAAGAGATCCGTTGCTGCGCTCGCGGCCTGCCGATCCTCGTTCCAGGAGCCGTAGTACCGCTGGCGTCCGTATGTCGGGGATCACCGCGGTCCGTACGGCAGCCCGCGTCTTCATGTCCTCGCGTATGTCGCGCCGACCGCCGGACTCACTCGCTTTCCGGTCAATGATCACGCTCTGACTGCCAGTGCTCACGCTCTCGACCGGCACGGCCACGGCCTGTTCCCAGGGCAAGCCGGTGAACGCCGGGACGATGGCCACGTCGCCGAGCCCTGGCTTAAAGTGATCCACCGCGGCGGCGAGACGCAGCACCTGCGGGATGCTCGGGATCACCACGCGACGGCGAACTGAGCCACCCCAGCCGATCCGAAGCTCCTGGGCCGGGTTCGCCGGAATGACCGCTTGCATCCAAACCCGGGCAAGTCAACATGGGAGGTTCTGGCCCCGCAAGCCGGTTATCATGGCAGTAATTCTTGGGCCTGTGAGCAAGGTCACCGGAGGCTCAGCCGTACTCTGGCGGTTGTCCTGATACCCGGGGAGGCGGGTCTATGGCCGGGCCGGAACGAGCGTTGCCGGGCGATGCCGACCGTGGTCGCCTGCGAGCGTCCCATGCCGATCGGGACGGCGTGATCAATGCCCTCAAGTCGGCTTACGTGCTCGGCTTCGTGACTAAAGATGAATTCGACGTGAGGGTCAGCCAGACGCTGGTGGCCCGCACCTACGCCGAGCTGGCCAGAATCACTACCGACCTTCCTGGCTCGCTGGTCGCCGCCCAGCCGCCGCCAGGGCGAGTGCCGGACAGGGCGACCTTCAGGCCGGTCGACCGTGCCGCAGCTGGCTTCGCCCTGCTCACGGTCATCGCATTTGCCGTCGCGACCGTCTCGGCGGACGGGTGGCTGGGTGTTGGAGCGCTCGGTAGCGCCCTGGCGACCTTGCTGCTGGTGGCAGTCGGCCAGATCACCAGAATCGAGAGCAGGCCCAGCGCCTGCGCCACGCCGGCCGGACCGCTGGGCGTGAAAGGCGGAAGGTCGGTCGTACGAATCCGGCCCTAGGGTTGGCTCTACATTGGCCCTGGACGCGCGGGGATGCCGGGGGTAGCACGGGGCAACCGGGGCTGGCGGCTTGACGAAGCGCTCGGCGTCCAGCCCGGCGTACCCCGCCCGCGTTCGCGCCACGCTCCCGCGCTCATTGCCCCGCCCGGCAGGCATTGGCGGTGTTCGCGGTGGCCGACCGCGGTTACCTTGCCGTATAGGTCGAAACGACCTATGCTGTCGGAGAGGAAGCGGCCTGACGGTTGAGTGACATCACGAGAGGTCCCGTTCAGGTGGACACCAGCGGTGATGCCCGGCGAACCGCCGGAAGTAGCGTGGCCAGGGGCGGTCAGCTCCGCTCGCTAGCAATGATCGTGATCTTCGACGTGGCCGCGCCGCTAGCGGCCTATAACCTGCTGCGCTCGGCGGGCCTGTCGGCCGTGACGGCCCTGGTGCTGAGCGGGGTGTTCCCGGCCCTGGGCGTGACCATCGGCGCGGTCAGGAACCGGCGGCTTGATGTGGTGGGTGCCGTCGTGCTGGCCGGGATCGTGCTGGGAACTGTGCTGGGCCTGGTCAGTCACAATGCCCGGCTGGTGCTGGTCGAAGGATCGGTGCCCACGGCGTTTTTCGGCGTGGTGAGCCTGGGCTCGCTGCTGCGGGCACGCCCGCTGATGTTCACCATAGTCCTGGAGTTCGCCGGGCCGGATTCCGCCAGGGGCCAGGAGATGACCAGGCTCTGGAATCATGAGCAGGCTTACCGGCGCGACGTCAGGATCGTCACGGCCGTGTGGGGCGCAGCTTTCCTCCTCGAGGCAGCCGTGCGGGTCGTTATCGTCTACAACGTCTCGACCGGCACGGCCCTGGCGATCTCCAAGGTGATGCCATTCGTGGTCGCGGGCATCGTGTCGGCGTGGACTGTCGCCTATGGTGCGTACCGCAAGCGGAAGGTTATCCGCATGGCGACCGGGATCAGCCAGATGCGGGGGTCGGCGGCGGGAGCTAGGTAGTGACCCAGTAGCGCCGGGTCAGCCCGAGCTCGGTCTCGCGCACGTCCTCCAGGGTTCCGCCGACGTTCTCGATCGTGCGCGCGGAAGCCGGGTTGTCGTCGGCGCAGGTCAGGAGCAGCCGTTCCAGGCCAAGCTCTCGTGCCCGCGGCAGGATCGACCGCAGGGCCCACGCCGCATGGCCCCGGCCCCGCGCGGATGGACGGACTCCGTAGCCGACATGCCCGCCGGCGCGCAGCAGGAAATCGTTCAGCGCATGCCGCAGGGTAATGCAGCCAAGATAGGTGTCGTCCTCGACGATCCACCAGTAATCGGCGTGCACCCGGCCGGGTGCGGCCGGGACGCAGACATCGCCCTCATCGATTAGCCTGCGCACCCAGGCCGAGAAGCCCGCGGCGGTATCCACGTCGTCCTCCGGATGCAGCCCGGAGCCATACTGCTGCACGTCGCGGCCCCACTCGTCGCGCGACGCCAGCCACGAATCGCGCAGGCTGACCGTGGGGCGGATGAGCTCGGGCATGCGGTCGAAGCTACCAGGGCCAGTCGAAGCTACCAGGGCCGGAAGAGCCCGAGTCAGCGGCATTCCATCTCCCGCTGGAGCGTGTCACCAACGTACGCGAGCGCCCGCAGGTACCCCGGCTCTCCGAAGCGCCTGGTCATCTCGTCAAGCCCGACGTCTTCGGCGTGCTGATGTACCCACCACAGATGGCCCTGCGGATCGCGGAACCGCGCGACAAAGTCGCCGAATGGCAGCTTGCGCGGCTCGGTCACGATCCGCGCGCCGAAAGCCTCGGCCCGGCTGAGAACAGTCCGCAGGTCGTTGACGTAGATGCGGGTGTGGGCGGGCGTAAGTGGCCAGGACGGCCCGGCGTCGAAGAGCATCATGGCCGTGCCGGCCAGGTCGATCTCTACGTGATTGATCTTGTCGCCATTCATGATCCGGGAGCCGGCCTTCTCGCTGGCGCCAAAGACGGCGCTCAGGAACGTCAGCTCGGCGGCGGTGTCACGCGAGATGATCCACGAGGCGACCGGGCTGTAGCCCCGTGGTGCGGGTCCCGGCCGACCCGTGGGATCGTGTGATTCTGCGGTCATGGACAGCCTCCCCGATCGCGGTCTGTGCCCTTGACCCTAGGACCCGCCACCGACAGTCTTCGGTGGACGACTGAACACAGGAGGTGACGCGGGTGGCCGGAGATGCGTCGGGCATCGAGAGGGTCAGGATCCAGGGCCCGCGCCTGGTGCTGCGGCCGATCGGAGCCGACGAGATCGAGGCCGAGTGGCAGGAGATGGTCAATGCGGAGCCGATGGCGCGGGGTGGTCCGGTCGCCGAGGCGGACTTCAAGGCGCGACTAGCGCGGTCGGGTCAAATGCACGACGGCTGGCTCGACCTGAGCATCGCACTGGATGGCACCCCGATCGGGCGTATCCAGACCTTCGTGCCGCCCGAGCGCAAAACGCCTCCTGGCGTATTCACCGTCGGCATCGGCCTGCGGCAGGCGCAGCGGGGTCGCGGTCACGGTCGGGAGGCCATGACCTTGTTCACCAACTGGCTGTTCAGCGACGCGGCGGCGAGCGTGGTTCAGGCGCCCACCGACCCGGAGAACATCGCGATGCGGACGGTCTTCGAGCGGATCGGCTGGCGGCACACGGAGACCTATGAGGAGTTCGGGCGGACCTGGGTCAACTACTCGATCACCCGCCCCCAGTGGGAGGAGCTGCGCTCCCAGGGCTGACCCGAGCTCGGGTCGCCAAGGCCGTAGACAGCATGGCCTGGCTCAGCTCAGCACGGCCGCCCGCTGCTGGCGGATATCGCGATCGTCCGCCGTGACGGCACCGATTCGGACGCCGCGCTGAATAGCCTGGAACGCCTGCTGCGCCGTGCGGTGCGTTTCTGATTGGTCCGGTCATCTACCCTG
>JASHOV010000555.1 GCA_030038495.1 Streptosporangiaceae bacterium | reverse complement strand
CTGATCGACAGCGCCGACGTGTCGATGGCCGGGCCCGCGTCCAGTCCGTCCGCAAGCAGCCGCCCGGCGACGACGTGGAAGCCCATCTCCTGCAGCGACCAGCCGGCCGGCAACGGGCTGGTCAGCCTCACGTCGAAAACCAGCGGCGTGTGCTGTGCGTACTTGACCGCGTCAGCGATCTTGAGGAGCAGATCCCTGGTCGCGGCGGGTGCCGGCCGCTGCCTGGCCGCCCGCTCATCGGCGGCGGAGCGGGAGCGCTTGAGGTGAGCGGCGTGTCCATTCACGACGGCGGCCGCGGCGGGGCTGCCGGGGAAGACATACAAGTTGGCCCAGGCACCAGGAGCGTACTCCCAGGCGATGCCGCGACCGTCCAGGAACCACCAGGCCGGCCTGCCGTTGACGTCCGGGGCCTTACCGCTGGGCGCGTCTTTACCGCTCGTCGCGGTACCGGCACAGCTGCCAGCTGCTCCCGTCGCGCAGGCCCCCCTGGCATCGACGGCGAGGTGCACGATCGCGCCGTTTGCCGCTACCGCCGTGCGTTCCACCTCCGCCGGGCCGGAGTTGAGCAGGCCAAAATCGCTGAGCGGTATGTTGGCCTCGGAGTAGCCGGCCGGCAGCCAGCCGAACGCGGCGTATGGCACGAGCACGTTGAACGTGGCGGGGGCCGCGGCGGGCATGGCCGGCCGCCTGACCGGCCTGGCGCCAGAGCCGGATGGCGACGCAGCCGCCGGGGAGCGCCCGTTCCCGGAAAGAATGACGCTCGGCACGGCCACGGCCGCGGCCACCGCAACCACCGCGAGGGCGCTGGTCCCTACCTGGAGCAGTCGCTGGCGGCGGCCGCGGCGAAGGGCCGCGGCGATGCTCACCCGCGACGCGGGCTCCGGGGGATCAGTGATGGACGCGAGCAGGGTGATGACAGAGTTGTCGTCCACGGGTCACACCTTCCAGCCTTCTAGCGGGGCGAGGGTTCGGCGCAGCGCGGTCAGGGCCTTGGCCGTCTGGCTCTTGACGGTGCCCTCGGAGCAGCCCAGTTCCTTCGCCGTCTGGTCGATCGGCAGGCCATAGCAGTAGCGCAGCACCACGGTCGCCCGCTGCCGGGGCGGAAGCGCAGCGAGCGCGGCACGGACGTCCAGGCGCGCGTCGTGGTCCGCGCTGGCGGCGGCGTGCTCGGGGTAGCCGCCGTCCAGCTGAACGCGGCGGGTCCAGGGCGAGCGGCGCTCGGCGATGAACGCACGCACCAGGATCGTGCGCGCGTAGGCGTCCGTGCTCGACGCGTCCCTGGCGCGGTTCCAGTGCGTGTACAGGCTGGTGATGGCGACCTGGGTGAGGTCGTCGGCAAGCTGCCAGTCCTGGGTGAGCCGGTAGGCGATCCGGCGCAGCCAGGGCAGGCGGGCCTGCACGTACTCGGTGTACTCGGCTTCCCTCGATTGCCTGATCAGCGGACCGGCCGACGAGGACTGCCGGACGCTTTCGGTTCCGTACTCACTAGGAGGGAACAGGTCCATATTCACTAGGAGGGAGCAGGCAGGCGCTTTGTTGCCCGCGGTTTTCAGGTTGGTGCCGCGGAGCGCCCGGCATGACTGCCGCGGGCCCCATCCAGCAGTGTAGGTGCCTCGGGTTGCTAACGGAGGGCGCGCGGACGACCAGCGAATCCTCGGGACCCCGGTGTGTCCACGCCAGCCCGTGAACTCTCTTGTCCCAAGCCGGGCCTGGGCCTTTCGGTCTCGTCCGACCAAACTTCCGGCAGGCACGTATACAGACAAGCTTTGACGAGCCTGGTAGCGTGCGGCTCGTCCGGGTCAGGAGGGAACTGAGGCATAGGAGGGTCTTGATGGCATTACGTCGTCGATCTGCAGTGCTCGCCGCAGGGGCTTCGTGCGTAGCCATGGCGGCGGGACTGATGATTGCCAGTACGCCGGCCAAGTCCCCGGCCGGGCTAAGGGTGGCAACGACCGGTCAGGCCGCTACGCAAACGGTGCCCGTCGTTCCGCGTCCGCCGTTGGGGCACGCGACGCCGTCGGGGCTGGCGCCGGATCTGCGACCCGCGGACATGGCGTCGGACACGGCGTCACCCTGGACGCCACTGCAGAACCCGCCGCCGTTCGGTACGCCCGGCACGATGCTGGTGGAGAGCAACGGTGCGGTGCTCGTGCACGATGAGCCGGACAACAACGTCACCGGCGGCTCGACGATGTGGTGGCAGCTCACGCCGAACTCGCAGGGCAGCTACATCGACGGGACGTGGAGTCAGGTTGCGTCGATGCCGGCGGGCTATACGCCCCTGTACTTCGCGTCGGCGATCCTGCCCGACGGGCGCATGATCGTCGAGGGCGGCGAGTACATCGGGGAAAACGCGGTGTGGTCGAACGAGGGCGCGATCTACAACCCGGTGACCAACAGCTGGGCTTCCGTGGCACCGCCGCCGGGCTGGACGAACATGGGCGACGCCGCGAGCGACGTCCTGACCGACGGCACCTTCATGCTTCAGCAGCCGTGCAACACGTGCACCACGAACCCGAATCTCGTTGTCGATCAGGCGCTGCTCAACGCGAAGACCCTGACCTGGACGGTGATCCCGGGAACGGGCAAGAATGATCCGAACGACGAAGAGGGCTGGACGCTGGAGCCGAACGGCGATCTGCTGACGCTCGATCTCTGGGTACCGGACGCGACCCAGCTCTTCGACCCGGACACCGATACCTGGTCGTTCGACGGGAACACGGCCGTGAACGGCAACCCGGTCGATCCGTTCCCGGTCGTGGAGATCGGGCCTCAGGTCGAGATGCCGGGCGGAAATGTGTTCGTGGTCGGGGCGGGCTCGAGCACGCAGGAAGCGCCCACGCCGTGCACCACGGACGCGCCGACCCAGACCGCGCTGTATACCTACCAGGCCGGGACCGCGGGCACGTGGACGGCGGGGCCGGAGATTCCGGCCATCGGCGGCGAGGAGTACGACAGCACCGACGGACCGGGGTCGATCCTGCCGGATGGAAACGTGCTGTTCGACGCGAGCGCGTGCGTATACAACACGCCGACTCACTTCTTCCTTTACAACGCGAGCTCGAACACGATCACCCAGATCCCGGACGTGCCCAATGCCGCGAACGACTCCTCGTACTACACGCGGATGCTGGCGCTGCCGAACGGGCAGGTGCTGTTCAACGACGGCAGCGACCAGATGGAGGTCTACACGGCCGGCGGGACGCCGAACCCGTCGTGGGCGCCTTCGATCTCGTCCCTGAGTTCCACGACGCTGGCGCCCGGTGGCACCTACAGCCTGTCCGGCAGGCAGCTCGCCGGACTGGACCAGGGCGCCGCCTACGGTGATGACGTGCAGGACAACACCAATTTCCCCCTGGTACGGATCACCAACTCCGCTACCGGCGTGGTGACCTACGCACGGACCTTCGACTGGACCTCGGTATCGGTCGCGGCCGGCACCCCATCCTCGACCAGGTTCACCCTGCCGCCCGGCACTCCGGCGGGCCCAAGCACGCTGGTCGTCGTCGCCAATGGAATCGCCTCACCGCCTTCGACGGTGACAATCTCCTGAAGGGCCAGCACAGCGGTCGTTTCTGACGACGCAGCAGGTCTCCGGGCCCCGTCCCGAGCATTCGGGGCGGGGCCCTTGCCGGGCTGCGCAGAGCCCGCCTGCGGCCGAAGCCGCCGCCGTGGGCGGCCCCCGGTTGTGGACCAGGCCGACTTCGCGCCTGTCCGCGCGCTGCCCGCAGCGTCTTTAAAGTCGGCTGTGAGCGAGTGAACTTCTGTCACCTCACCTGCGTTAAGAAAGTGCGTCAAATGCTGATTACGCCGTATGCGGCGGTACCATGCCGACGGCGCCAGCAAAGTGCGGAACGCGCATCGGAGCAGTCATGACATCTTGCACTAGCGAGGCGGGCGCGAAGACCGCCTCAGGAGGAGGCTTTCGGCCGGGCACCGGCCATGCGTCGCAGCGCGGGGTCGCGGCATGGCTGACGCAGAGTTAGGGCCAGCACACCGGATCCGCGGCTGGAGTACGCCCACGGCGGGCGAGGCGGTTCGGCTGTATGGGCGCAACGCCGCGTTGAAGCTGGTGCGGGAGTTCCTGACCCGCGAGGAACGGGATGGTGCGCTCTGCAGCCGACGCTATCCGGTGGTCGTGTTCACCGGGATGCGCGGAACCGGCAAAACGGCATTGCTCGCCGACCTGGCCGGGCGGCTTGATCAGCAGGTGGCCTTCGCACGGATCGACTGCGAGGGATTCGAGGGCGGAGCGCGCGACCTGCTCTCGCTGATCGCCTTCGACCTGAACCGGCAGAGCGGCCGCTACGGGACACTGCCGTTCCCCCGGCTGATCACCGGCCAGATCGCCATGGTCGCGCACCTGGACCTGACCGACCGGGAGGTCGCGCGGGAGCAGGTCCGCCAGGTGCTCGAGGAACACCAGAAGACCGGCCAGGTGCTGCAGGAGGCACTCCGTACCACCCTGCAGAGCGGTTTCGAGGCGTTGGGCGGGTCCCACGGCGCCCCGGGCGCGGGCGCCGCGATCGAGAACATCATCTACAAGTACGGCCCGGACGTCGTCCTCGGCGGCCTGGCCGCTTCGCGCCGGGGCCGTCGCCTGCTGCTGGGGAAGGGCCAGGAGTGGTACGGCCACCAGGACTGCGACCTTGGCCGCAGCCCGCTGGACGTGCTCGTCGACCTCAACCGGATGGCCACCTTCCCTGAGGCCGAGGGCAACAGGCGCGAGGTCGCTGAACTGCTCTGGGCCGCCTTCCTGGCCGACCTGCGCGACAGCTTCCGGCATTCCCGGCGCGCCGTCGGCTGGACCCTGAACTGCGTCGTCCTGCTCGACAACGCCGACACTGTGATCGGCCGTGACTTCCTGGACGAGCTCGTCATGGCCCGCAGGCAGCGAGCCGCGTACGCGGCCGACGACCCGGACCCGCTTACCGTGGTGGCCACCAGCCGGGGCGACCTGGCCGAGCGCGTGCGGGCCCGCGGCGAAAGCGCCGTTACGCTCGCGGACGCGGGCTATGCCGACTACCTCAGGCGCAGCCAGACACAGGTCGGCCGGTGGTGGTATCCGGTGCTGCTGCCGGACCTGACCCTGGACGAGGTCGGGAACATGGTCTCCGCGATGGAACTGCCGGGCGGCACCCGGCACGCGGTCGCCTCGGCGGTGCACCGGTTCAGCGCCGGCCATCCCGGCGCCACCCGGACGCTGCTCGAGGCCATCGCCGAACATCCGGAGAAACCCGCCGGCCTGCCGGCGATCCTGGGCTTGCCCGAGCCAGGGGTTATCACGGCCGGGAGCCGTACGGTCGAGGAAAGCCTGCTGTGGCGTCTCACCGAGGGCATGCGCCCGGCCGCAGTCGCGGACCTGGCCACCTGCGCCGCTGCCCGCGACGAGGAAGCCGCGCTGCGCCTGGCTGCCGACAGCGGGCTGCTGGCCGGCACGCGCGGCGAGGATCCGGTGATCTTCGCCGCTGATCTGTGGCGGGCCGGCCCGCGGGGTCGGCCCGCGGAACTGCACCCAGTACTGCGCCGGCTGCTGCTGCGGCGCCTGGCCGCCCGCGCCCCGGATTCGCCCGCGGACTGGGTCCGCGTCTTCGGCTGGCTGCGGGCAAGCTGCCTGGATGCGGGCGACGAGACCGGCGAGCTGTATCACGCACTGGCACTGGGAGCGGTCGAGCACGTGGCCCGGTGGTTCGCGCACGCGCTGGAGCGCTGCGACCCGGCCGAGTGGCTGCGGTTGCTGAGTTCGGTCACCGCGGCACCCAGCCGGCTGGATCACCGGCTGGAACCCGCGCCGCAGATCAGGGCCCTGACCCAGTGGGCCGATCAGCGAGACGTGCCGCTCGCGCTGGTCGGGCGGCTTGTCGCCGCTTCGTGGATCTACGCCGATCCGCTGAGCGCAAGCTACGGGCCGAGCCTGCTGCGGGAAATGGGAGCCGATTTGTATCAGATCGCTCCCTATTCGACGGATGGCCTGACCGTGCTGCGGGACGAGGCTGACAGCTACAGGGACGCTGCCGTCGGCGACGGCTCGTACGGCTGACAACGACGGGACTACGCGCGGATACCGGCGGAACGTGACGAAAGCGAGCTGATGATGGTCAGGAAGGTAACGAGTGCACCGGGCCGCGGAGGCCCAGATTTCCAGCCGCCGCCCCCGCCGGGCAATCAGAAGCGCGCCCGGCGGATCAGGACCGCGCTTGTCACGTTAGCGGTTCTGGTCGTCGCCGCAATCGGCGTCACCAGCTACCTGTTCGCCTTTCGTGGCCAGCCCGGATCGCCCGCCAGCCCGCTCGCCCTTTGCCGTGGCTCCACGCCGCGTTTCCAGATTTTCAGGAACAACGGCGCCTGTGTCGGGGTGACCGACGGGTCGTACGTCTTCAACCCCAGCCTGGCACCGATCGAGCGTGCGATCGCGAGCGAGAACGCGAGTGTCCGCGGGCAGCGGACGTATGCGACCGTTGCGCTGCTGACCGCGATGACGGCCAGCGCAACCAGCGACGTCTCCCTCGCCCGCATCAAGGATGAGCTGGCGGGTGCCTACGCCGCCCAGCTCGCCGCCAACGGCGGCGACCTTTCCGAGGACCGGCCGCCGATCCAGCTTGTGCTGGCCAATGAGGGCACTAGCCAGGAGCTGGCGTACGGGCAGGTCACCGGCTTGCTAACGAAGATGAGGATGCCGCCTGTCAACCTCCGCGCGGTGATAGGAATGGGCGTCAGCGTCGAGCAGACCGTCCTGGGGGCCAAGGTCCTCAGCAAGGCCGGCATCCCGATGATCGGCTCGGTGACTACCGCCGACCAGCTGGACTGGTCGAACATCACCGGGCTGGCCCGGGTCGTGCCGGACGTCAGTGACGAGATCACCGCGCTGCATGGGTATTTCGCGGCGCACGGCGGCCTGGGCCCCGCCGTGCTGATTGCCGACTCGAACACCAGCGACCTCTACACGTCGGATCTCATGAAGGACTTCACTGCCGCGTTCGGCCAGGACCTGACCTCACAGCCGCAGGCCTTCGGTCCCGGCAGCGGCGAAGGCACCGAGATGCGGCTGATCAGCAGTAGCGTGTGCCCGCTGACCGGCACACCGCCCACGGTCCTTTACGCCGGCCGCGAGTCCGCCCTGCCCACGCTGATCAGTAACCTGCAGGGCGCTGCCAACTGCGGGGGCAAGCAGATCACCGTGGTGACGGGGGGCGACGCGGTCGCGCTGCCGGCCAGCCAGACGACGAACCAGCCCAGGGAGGGCCACGTATCGGTCATCTTCTCCGACATCGCCAACCCCAACCCGAAGGCGGTCCTCCCTCAGGTCCAGAAGATCTTCGCCGACAGCCCGGCCGGAACGGCGAGCCTGACCGACCCCTGGACCATTGCCACCTACAACGCGATGACCGCGGCGTCGATCGCCATCACCGACGCCGCATCTGGGTCAAGCCCGGTCCCCCTGCTAGGGACGGTGCTTGGCGTTATTCCTTTGCTCAATCAGAGGCAGGAGGTGCCGGGAGCGACCGGCCCGTTCTCGATCGGCACCGACGGCAACGTGATCAATCCCGACGTGCCGATTCTGAAACTGACCGACGGGTCGGAGACCCTGCTCTCGCCGTGACTGTCAGGAGTGGCTCAGGATCAGGGCTGGTGGCTTGGCGCCTGAGGGCGCGGCTCGACCGGCTAGCCCGGCCGGGGGAGTGTGCCCGGCAGAACGGTCCAATTCGGGACGCCCAGACCACTGGCCAGGTCGTAGCCGACAGCGGCGTGGCAGCATCCGACTCCGGCGAGATCGTTGTTGCCAGTCGTCACGTCGAAGAAGGCCGACGGCCGCTGCAATGCGGCGCCGCTGCGGCGGAAAGGGCACAGCGACTATGCCTGCGCATCAATTCACGCCAGCAAACGCCCCGACGTGTGGGCCTGACCAAGGCAGCTGGCAGGACCACGTCGGCCACGATCGCAAGTCCGCGCCCCGGGCGTCGGCGGGCTGGCCCGGTCGGCCGGGCCAGAGGTCCGCGTTTGCGAAATTCACCCCTTTTCGGTCCGTGCGCGCGATCGTGACCGGACAACGTGTGCGGTTCTGGTGCTGCAGCCGCGTCACTAATTTCGCACGCGTTATCCCTTGCTATGGCTGGGGCACGCGGCGACCTCGCACCGCAACACCTCCCTGCTCCCGCTCGCCTCGGCTGCCCCGCAGCCAACCCCGGACTCACCCGCTGCTAAGCAGCGGGACTTGTCTCCGGCGCATTAAGGCCACTTCTGGCCCGTGGCGACGATCCGGCCGACCCGGTGTTCCGATTTTGCCGGTCACCTGTGTATCGGCTCGGTCGGCGCGGCGTTAGCCTCGAGTGTGATCCGTACCGTGGCCGCTCCGGGCGGTGGCTGCGCGAACCGAGTGGATGGCGGGGGTCGGGCTAGTTGACCCGGACCAGTTCGGTGCGGAACTGCGGTTCGGCGGCCTGCCGTTCCCGCACGGGGGAGCCGACGGCGCGTGGCGCCTCCGCCATCGCGCACAAGGCCAACGATGACGGAGCAACCCTGCGTCAAGCCGCGCTGGCTACCGGATATGTCAGCGCGGACGATTTCGACCGCATCGTGAATCCAGCAAAGATGGTGGGCGATCCCGCAGCGGCAACGGCCACCGCCTAGGCGTCTGACCTAGATCCCGTGGGCCCCGAACGGGCCCACGGGATCAAGGTGCCTCGAACTGCGCTGGCAGGCTGTCAGAGCGAACGGCCCCGCAGCTAGCGCGTGCGTGCCGCGTCAGCTCGTCCGCGGCCGGGCCGGCAGCAGAGCCGCCTGCTAGACCGCCCGGTCAGCTCGCCGAGCGACTTCGCCGGCTAAACCACTCCTCTACCAGCTGTTCTTCCTGCTGGGTTTGGCTGCCGGGCCTGATGGCCGCGCCGGGGAGTAGCTCACCAGCGTCCTCGAATATCACTATGCCGTTGCACAGCAGGCTCCAGCCCTGCTCGGGGTGGCTGACAATCGCCTGGGCCGCTTCGCGATCCGGACTGTTCGCGTCCGGACATTGCGGCCGGTGCGGGCAGTTCGGGTGCCGGTCGCTCGGCCGGTCACGTTCTCGGGCCTGCGGGTGCGCTTCCGCGGGAGGTGACGACCGCGCGCTGCGGGCAGGGAGCCACTTGCGCTGTCGGCCCCCGGCTGGCGCCGGGGCCTCGCTGGCGGCTGCCTCCTGAGCCGCCTCCGACCGGTCGGCATCGGGCTGCTGGTCGGGGCTGCTGCCGCGAGCCTGGCCTGCGAACAAGGGGAAGGGGCTCAGCGCAAGGCGGTTCCTGGTCGCGCTGGTCAGCGGCTCATGATCCGCCTTACCGACAGCGAGCAGGAGATCTATCAAGACTTCTCCTGCCCTGGAAGGTCCGCGCTGATCGGACGATTGTTCGATCTCTTCGAGTTGCAGGAGCAGGTCAAGAATGCGGCGGCGCAGGGCGACGTGCTGCCCGTCGGCACGGGCAGCGGCGGGAACTACGGGCGCGCTCGCGTCCGCGGCATCCATATGAGCTCGAGCCAGCTTGATGAGGCCGGCCCGCTCGACGGGATCGGCCGTCGCGGGCGCCAGGCGAAGCAGCACGTCCTGCGCGGCAATGATGCCCGCAGGCAGGGTATCGCTGGCACCAGTGCGCTCGCCGAGCCACGGCCCTGCGCCCTCCCGCTCAAGCTCCTGTAGCTGCATGCGAAGGTGCTCGCGGGCCTCAGCGCGCAAACGCCACCGCTTTGGCTGGCCGCCCCGCCGGCCGGTCGGCATATGCCCGATCTCTTCGACGTAGTGACTTTCCCGGCGCAGGATCGTGCGAAGGGTCGACTCCTGGACATCTGACAGGGCGGCAAGGTCAGAGATACCGAACTCACCGAGGGCGAGCATCGCCCCCAACGTCCTGTATCGCTCCAGCATCTCACTCGCCCGGTGGTGGTCATGGGTCCGTCCGTCAAGCGAATCGTACGTCATTGACGCATGAATCGTTAGTCGAGCAGCCGGGTTGAGAGGTCCTCTAGCTTGAGCTCGCCCGCAGCCCAGGCCCGAAGGGCCTCGACCAGAGTGTCCGAGCGAGACGCCCGGAGCATGCATCGGCGCACCTCGGCCACGAACCGCCGCCGCGATAGGCTGTCGAGCTTCGACGAGTTGAGCCCGAAGGACAACCGGTAAAGATGCTCGTCCGCACGCCCGGCGGTCTCCGGAAGCCGTCGGAGCAGATCGTGCATCTGGCGGGCGGCCGCCGCGCCCTCAGAGCGAGCCGCCGCTACCGGGTCGCCATCCTGGAGTGCACAGCGCGCGGCGAAGAATCGCTCCGCTGCCCCGTCGTACAGGCTCATCCACGTCAGCACCAGATAGTTGCTGAGCAGCTCGGCTGGCCGGCGTCGCTCCAGAGCCGACCGGTGAACAATATGAGCGATATAATCCATCCACCCTTCAGCGAATACGTCATTCGCATCCGGATGTGTCCGCTCTCCCAGATAAGGGCCTTGCGGTACGTGCGCGATGTATTCATGGAGCAGCACCCGCGGCAGGACGGCGATGGTGTTCGCATCCAGCCAACGAGGGGAAATCTTGAGGAGGACCTGAGCCGACGGCTCGTCTTCAGTGCCGAACTCCGTCCGGACCTGAAGGTGAACGTCGGGCGAGAACGACAGCCCGACTTTCCCGCCAATGAAGGATACGACCAGCTGCGTATGCTGCCACAGGGCAGCAGGAACGGTCGGCTGGAACGCTTCGTAGCAGTCGGCGGCGGTTTGCGCAACCGCGGCGACCAGCCCCTCTAACGGATCAACGGGCGTCGTGGCAAACGTGGCCACCAGGGTCGCGAACTCTGTGAGTGCGTAGCCAGCCGCCGCCGCAGCCCCAACCTGAAAACTGGCTACCTCCGCTTGCAGCGCGCCGGCGAGATCGGCCAGAAAAAGCCCAACCGGCTGGCAGTCGTCGGGATTATCCAGCGCTTCGTTCGTAAACCAGCACAGTCGCTCCTTAAGACGAGTACCCGCATCCCGGTATCCCTGCGATTCGAGCAGCGAGAGACTCGGTGCAAGCACCTCGAAGCCCAGCAGCCGTCCTACCACGGCCTTCTGAGCGTGGAGCGGCAAGCCAGGCATCGGACTCATTTAGCCTTGTCTCGGTTACCTTCATCTCGGCTGTGGCGTTCATCGCCTACGGCATCATCCCCCCACCGCCGCCGGATCCGGGGCAGCAGCGTTGTGGTCCACAGATCCTTGAGCACACGGTTAGCCGCCGGCGCGAACGTGATTATCAACAGTGCCGAGGTCGGGTCAACGCCGCTGGTGCCAGCACGCACGGTGACGGCGTCTGTCTCCCGGAGGTCCCTGAGCCCGTCAGGTTCGAATCCCTCGGCCTTGAGCTCGGCATCAAGCTCTGGACTCGTCTCTAACTCGTGCCAGAACCGCGCGATCTCCGACTGGATCTGCTCGGCCGACAACTCACCCCGAAGGTAGACCAGATTGTCTTCCACAGCCGCCCTTCCTTTGAGGTAACTTGCACCTTTCAGTGTAGGGTCGGCCGCAACGCCGGTCAGGACAGCGCAATATCGGTGAATCGCAGCTTTAGCCGGTTCTTGTACCGTTGCGCGCATGGCCTCGTCGCACGCGGGGTGATCGGGATGCGCCGGTCCTCCGATCACGTGATTGTTCTCGGCGCGAGCGTGGCCGGTCTGCTGGCCGCGCGTATCCTGGCCGACCATTTCCAGCGGGTCACCATCGTCGAGCGGGATGCGCTGCCGCCGCCAGGGCAGCACCGCAAGGGAGTGCCGCAGGGCCGTCATCTTCATGGCCTGCACCCTCGTGGCCGGGAGATACTCGACGAGCTGTTCACGGGATTCACCGCCGATGTGACCGCGGCCGGCGCCGTGTGCTGTGACGTGCTCGCCGATGCCCGGTGGCAGTTCTCCGGGTATCTGCTACGGCAGCGCCATGCCGGCCTGCCTGCCCTTCTTGCCAGCCGGCCGTTCCTGGAGGGCCATCTGCGGGAGAGGGTCTTCGGGCTCTCCCGCGTCAGCGTCCTCGAACGCTGTTCTGTCGTCGGCCTGTTAGCAGCGTCAGCCGGCCGCGAGGTCACCGGCGCGCGAGTGAGTGACCCGGCAGGCAACCTCACCGCGATCGACGCGGACCTCGTGGTGGATGCGACCGGCCGTGGCTCTCGCACTCCGCGATGGCTGAGCGAGCTTGGCTATCAGGTCCCGGTGCAAGACCGGGTGGAGATCGGGCTGGGCTACTCCTCGCGGACGTACCGCCTGCGGCCTGGCGCGATGGGGAGCGACCATCTGATCCTGACCACCGGGACGCTGGCCAACCCGCGTTTCGGTGCGCTTGCGGCCACCGAGGGAGGCCGTCACATTCTCACCCTGGGCGGGATATGCGGGGCCTACCCGCCGACCGACCCGGCGGGCTTCGCGCAATTCTTCTCGGCTCTGCCGACCGGTGACATCGCGGCTGCTGTCGCTGGAGCCGAGCCGCTGGACGCGCCGGTGCGGTTCCGGTTCCCTGTCAGCACGAGGAACCGCTATGAACGGCTGCGCGAATTTCCCGCCGGGCTGCTGGTGACCGGCGACGCCGTGTGCTCGTTCAACCCGATATACGGCCAGGGCATGACCGTGGCGGCGATGCAGGCACTGGCGCTGCGCAGGTACGTGACCGCGGACCGGGCGGCTGCGCCACCGCGCTTCTTCAAGGACATCGCCCGAGTCATCGACGTGCCCTGGGACATTGCCGTCGGTGCTGACCTGGCCTTCCCGCAGGTGCCCGGCCCGAGGTCGGCCAAGGTGCGCCTCGTCAACGCCTACCTGCCTAAGCTGCACGCGGCAGCGGCCGATGACAGTCGGCTCGCGCTGTCGCTGGTGCGGGTCATAGGGCTCAAGGATCGGCCAGAACGGCTCCTCGGCCCGTGTCATCTGCTCCGCGTGCTGCGCGGCAACCTGCGCCGGCTGGCAAGGCACGGGCCGTGACGGCGCGGCGCACGAAACTTGCGGCGCGCGTTCCCGAGAATGATGGTGTGTGCGCATTAACTGCGCAATTGTCGATGCTTTCGTTATTCAAATGTAATTTCTGATGGAATTCACGTCCCTGACTCCTCCTGCTAGCGTCCGAGCTTGGGGCCACCCCACACGCGACCGGACCGGTCGCCCTCCACTGTGAGGCATCGATGCGAGTACACAGCGGGCCGTGGCCCCGTTCCAGAAGAATGACCATCTCACTGGTCTTGGCGGCGGCATCAGCTCCCGCCCTGGCGTTATTGCCGTCGGCTGCGGCCACGGCCGCGCCTGCGGCACCGGCCCCGGCCTCGGCCAGCAGCTTCGCGACGCGGCCGTTGACTGCGGCGCTGGCTGCTCAGCTGTCCAAGAACGTTAACCAGCGCGTCATCGTGATCATGAAGAACCAGCCGAGTGCGGCGCACATGGGCACCGCCGCGGCTACCCGGCGCTCTGCTGCGATCGCCGGCATTCAGGCCCCGACGATGACCGAGCTGCGCGAGGTGCACGCTACCCACGTCCAGTCCTACCGGCTGGTCGACGCTGTCTCGGCGATGGTCTCCGCCGGAGAGGTCGCGCGGCTGAAGGCGAATCCGGCCGTGCAGGAAGTCATTCCCGACGTCATGATCCAGGGCGCGACCCCGCAGCAGGCGGCGGCAGGCACCGTGACATCGGCGAAGTCGGCCAAGCCCGCGGCGGCGGAAGGCAGCATGTCACTCACGCCCAACGTGATCCCGGGCGCCTGCGGCAGGAATGGCCAGGTGCTGCTCGATCCGGAGGGGCTCGCGACGACCAATACGGCCTCGGACAACCCGTTCCAGCCCACTGCCCGCTCGCTGGGCATAACCGGCGCGGGCGTGAAGGTCGCCTGGATCGCCGATGGGGTGGATCCGGACAACGTGAACTTCATCCGGGCCGACGGCACGTCGGTGTTCGACCCGGCCACAGGAGGCGACTACCAGGACTTCAGCGGCGACGGTCCCGGCCAGCTGACCAACGGTGACGAGGCGTTCCTCGACTCCAACACGATCGCCGGCCAGGGCCTGGTGACCTACAACGTGAACGGCTTCTCCGCGCAGCCGGACCCGTCGGCGTGCAACATCAGGATCGAGGGCGTGGCGCCGGGCGCGAGCC
>JASHOV010000554.1 GCA_030038495.1 Streptosporangiaceae bacterium | reverse complement strand
TACTCATTAATATGGAACTGCCACGGCTGAGTGTTATGTATCGAAGGCGCGCGAGCTGCTGCCGCGATCAGATACTCCACCTGATCAGGCGGGATTGGCGCCCGGCTGACACCTGCTTCTTCGTTCAAGCTGCTCACCCGCTCTCGAATCCCATCCAGAATCGTCAATACGAGCCTCGAGCTGACAGGGCCGGAGGTCTCGTCCCGATAGGGCGAAGGTCCCGCCGGTCTGATCATCGGCGGGCCCGGCACGCTGGTGTGTCCGGACGGGTGCACCACACCGCGACGACTCCGAAGTGTCGCGCATGTAATCTGCGTGTCAGGCTTCTGTCATGACAGAAGGCATCGTGCCGGCCGACTGGGTCGGCCGGCTCGCAGTGGTGGTGTTTCCTGAGCACGTCGATGCCGCCGGTGCCGCCAGCATCGGCGATCAGCTCCGGGCAGCATTCGGCAAAGGTGCCGCGGTTGTGATCGCAGATATGTCAGCAACGGCATGGTGTGATCGTGCCGGCGTGGACGCGTTGATCCACGCCTACCATGCGGCAGCCGTCAGTAATGCGGAGTTGCGCCTGGTCGTGCGTGCTCCGGCCGTGGATCGCCTGGTCAGCGATGCGGGCCTGGATCGGTTGATGGCCGTATTCCGCTCGGTGGAGGCAGCCGTGGCCCTGGGTCCGGGCGGATACCTCACACGGGATGATGCAGCGCTGCAGGCCTATCCGAAGCAGTGGGCTGTGCGCCCTCGATCGGGGCACGCCAACGGGTCGGGACCGGTGGAGCTGAATGCCGCTGTATTGCGGCAGCTGATCGACACGTTGGACGACGGCATCATCCTGGCGGATGAGGACGGCACGATCGTGCTGGCCAGTCGGCGACTGGCGGCGATGTTCGGCTATGAGGACGGCGAGCTAACGGGCCAGCCGGTGGAGGCGCTGATACCGCCGGACCTGAGGGGCGTGCATCGCGAGGACCGGACCGCTTATGCGCGGCAGCCCGTATCCCGCCCGATGGCGGGAAGAATGCGGCTGGTAGGTGTCCGCAAGGACGGCGCCACCACGCCTGTGACGATTACTCTCAGCCCTGTACCGACCGCAAGCGGACATTTCATCCTGGCCGTGGTCAGGGACGCCACGAGGGCTCCGCGTCTGGACGACCTGGCGAGTTTGGTCCGCGCAGCAGCATCCGATCGCGAGAAGCGCAGCGAAGAACTGCTGGACCGGGTCGCCAGCAGCCTGTTCCACGTCGGGGCCAGCCTCCAGGCCGCTGCGGACCAGCCCGCTCACGTAGCCAGAGAACGGATCACCGATGCGCTGCTGCGCCTTGATGAGGTGATCCACGAGATCCGCGATCACGTCTTCCGGGCACGCGGCTCAGACGGCATCGGCAATGGCAAGTGATATGCCGTTGTCGCGAGCTGGCATCTTCGGCGACTAGCCGCTCTCGCTCGGGACTTGCGGCCATGAATTCGGGGACCAACGGCCGTAGAAACCCTGGGTTGCAGGCGCGTCTAATCTTGTCATGTTCATCGGCGACGAAGTGCGGGCACAAGTTGGCCTGGCGGCCGCCAGCACGCGCATTGCCGGTCTGCTGGGCGGCACGACGCTGAGCACGGCGTCGCACGCCGCCTGGAGCGAAGGGATAGCGAGAATCGGCCCGGCCGGTCCGCTCCCTGGCCTGTCTAAGCTCGTTCACGTGCGCGTCAGGGAACCCGTCCAGCGGGGAGCCGTGACACTGCTGACCTTGCGCTGGGAGGCCAGCGGTGCTGGCGAACGACTCTTCCCGGTCCTGGATGCCGACATAACGCTGATGCCGGCCGGGGACGATGCCACGCTGATCGGGCTGCAAGGCGTATACAGACCGCCCGCAGGAGCGGCCGGGCAGATGCTGGACCGGGTGATCCTGCACCGGATCGCAGCCGCCACCGTGCGCTCGTTCCTGAATCGCATCGCCGCCGCGCTCGAGGATCCGGCCCTGGGCCAAGGCGAGGGCCGCGGCGACGGCGAAGCTCCGCCGATCTGGCCCTCGACGGAACCGACGTCACCCAGAGGAACGGCGAGCCCCGGCTAACGAACTGGCCATCGTTGCCTTCGCTGCGGACTCGATCATGCGAATCGCGTCGACAGCGCTCTCGGGCCATCGAGTGCATCTATGTCCGTTTATGGATGTGACGCATGCAGAGGTCGGCGCTGAGCTAGTGGCCGGAATCGGCGGGGGCGGTTGGCTCGCGGCCCGCGCCTGCCAGGACGCTGCTCAGCGGGCGCCGCAAACTGATCGCACTCTGGATCACAGTTCCGAGCCGGAGCACAAGTTGCGGGTAGCTGTCGTCACCCAGCTGAACCCTGATGATGTCGCGTAGCCAGCCGACCTCGACCGGCTGGCTGTTGAGCGCTGCCGCCGCACCATAACTGGCTGACGTCAGCAGGAGTCGCTGAAGTGCGTGTCCCGCGTTTACCCAGTCGGCCGGCGTGTCGGTCGGCGTGGTCAGCAGGCAGGCGACTCCGGTGAACCGGGTCGCGGCAGCCGGGCTGGAGGCGGGCAGGCCCCAGCCGTGGCCGCGGGCAAAGTCCCGGCTCGTGAAGTCCGGATTCGTCCGCTCAGGACGCGCCGGGTACGACGATGGCGACACGCCATCCAGTCGCCTGCTGCCCGGCGGCGGCGCCCATACGGCGAGTTCCCGGACATAACCGCTGTCGGAGCGCTGGACACGCTCGGCCATCTCGACCACAGCAGCAAGCGCCGCCATAGTGCCCACGTCGCTGGCCACCCGCAGCGCGGCGCCGTCCCGTGTTGCACCCTGACGCAGGGCTTCCAGAAGTCCTGGCAGCAGCGGCTGGGGTTCAAACCCGCCCCGGTGTGTCCGCCGCCTGGTTACCTGGCTGAACAGCCGCAGTTCGAATCCTGCGGGCGCTACCCGCCGCCGCCACCGCAGCCTTGCGACCAGCAACGGGTCGGCCGGGTCGGGCAGCACGCGGCTCTCGACAGAGTATCCGAGTGACCGGAGAGCGAGCTTGGCCGTAAACAGGGCGGCGCCGCAGCTGATCATCATCTCGCGACCGCTCGGATCGGCGACATTCAGCTGCCTGCCGGCGTCGGCATACAGGGCGATCTCGGTGCCCTCGGCGGCGAACCACCAGGGCTGGGTGTTGTGAACAGAAGGCGCCCACACTGCGGCCCCGACCACGTACGCCGTGACTTGCGCCGCGGTCAGCGGTCCCTGCTCGGCGTCCCGCGGCACGAGTGGCGTTACAACGCCGAGGTCTCGTGCTGGCGGTGAAGCTAGCTTGCCCATCTGCCCACTCAAACTCAGAAGCCGCCCAGACGGCAGGATCGAAGGTCCCCGCTGGCCGGGACCTTCGGCCACGAGGTGCCGTTAGGGCCACACCGGCCGGACGACGGCCGGGGTGCGGTGAGGCCCGAGCTCGTGAATTCCGATGCCGTCGACGGGCGGAACGTCGGCCCGGAACAGTCTGCGGTTAATCGAGGTTCAAGCGTCCGGGGTCAGGGCGACAAGTGCCTGGCGGACGGCGGCTCCAAGTAGCCCGGCCCGCGCAGGCCAGCCTGCGCTTATAGTCCGGATTGCCCCGTTCAAGGCGGCGATCCGGACTGCCTATGTACGGCCCCGCCCGGGTCTGTGTGAAGTTGGTACCCCTATAGCGTTACCAACTTCACACAGACGCCGGTCCGGGCGCCAGAGCACGTCAGGCATGAACGTCGGAACGATTACGTTCCCCGTGGGAAACGTCAAAACCGTGCTGGCTTGATGTCATGGGTCACCGGATGCTGCTGCGGCACGGGCGGCCTGGCGGGAACCCACTGGACGCGGGCGCATGAGGAGTGGATCGCCGGGCAGGGTTTCGGCGAGCACACGCTGGCTTCCGCACTGGCGCATTACCGCGCGGCGCTGGACACCCGCCGCGTTGAGCTGGACGCGGTCGGGGCCGAACGGCACCGAATCGTGAGCCAACACAGATTTCAAGCGTCCGGAGGGGTGAGGGCGGCAAGTGCCTGCCGGACGGCGGCAAGCCTTTCGTCGTCCCACTCGATTGCGGGGTCTGGCTCCAGGAACACCGAGGCGAGGCCGGCCAGGCCGGTGGCCGGCAGCGACCACTCCTCCTTAGTGGCAGCCCCGAACGGACTCGCCAGGGCCCGGTGCCCGGCTACGTCAGGAATGGAGGTAGCCATGATGACCAGGCCGCGCATCGTTGCATCGATCAGCGTGGCTACGATCTCGAATGTTGCGCCCACGTCTGGCCGCAGCCGGTAGCCGAACAGGCCCGCCATCTGCGTCCATGCCGTCGCTATACGGCTAATGCGGCGTCGCTCGGACTCGGCCAGAGCTCCCCGCACCTGGTCGCGCAGTCTGCCATCGGCCAGGCTCATGAACGTTGCGTGCAAAGCAACGTAGGTCCGCCACTGCGGCGACTCGCAGAGGGCCTGGAAGTCGAACAGCGCCAGCTGGCGGAACAACTCAGCAATAAGGCCCTGGCGCAGCTCAGGCGTGCCGAGCCAGTCCAGGTGGCCAGCCACGATGCGCCTGATCAGCTCCACCTCGCCGGTCGCGATCGCGGGGGCGGCGTCTTTGGCCAGTTCCTTCACCAGATCGCTGAAGAACAGGTCCTTGTGCGGCCAGCGGCGGTAGACCGAGCTTCGCGAGACGTCCGCCTCGCGGATCACATCCTCGAGGCTGATGTGTTCCAGGCTCACCGTCAGGCCGGTCTGGTGCACCATGCCCACCGCGGCCCGGAGCATCCGCCGCTCCGTCTCCTGATCAGGCAGCCGGCGTCCCCTGCGGGCAAGGCCCGTGGGCGCTTCAGGCGCCCGCTCCTCGTCCTTCATTTGCACAGCCTTAGGACTTTAGACTCTATGTTTCAACTTCCGTACTTGCTAGAAGCGTAGTACGCGCTGAGCAGTCCCCGCTCAGCCACACCGGACAGGAGCAGGCAATGAGAACCCGGCCGTTTTTCTCAGACGACGAGCTGCGTGCCATGTATCCGGCAGGCCGAGCTGACGCGAGGGCGCGCCGCCATGCTCGCCGGTGGGCAGGCGTTTTTGCCCTGGGGCTCATGCCCAGGCGCTGGGTCACGCTCGAGGTCACCGGGCGCAGGTCAGGCCGGCTCGTGCGTTTCCCCCTCGGGATGGCCGACTGGAACGGCGAGTGGTACCTGGTGTCGATGCTCGGCGAGCAGTGCAACTGGGTCCAGAACGTGCGTGCCAGCGAGGGGCGGGCAGTGCTCTGGCACCGGCATCCTCTCGCCTGTCGGCTGGTCGATGTCCCGGTATGCGAGCGCCCGCCGATCATCAGGCGCTACTTGCAGAAGGTGCCGGGCGCACGCCCGCACGTTCC
Source organism: Streptosporangiaceae bacterium (assembly GCA_030038495.1). GTDB lineage: Bacteria > Actinomycetota > Actinomycetes > Streptosporangiales > Streptosporangiaceae > JAJYUU01. The sequence continues at coordinate 16,444 of JASHOV010000554.1, read as the reverse complement.
CGTCGATAGGCACGTCCCTGACGCAGAGTTCCAGGCCATCTCGGCGCAGTACCCGGTGTTCCGGGTTGTCCCGGCACAGGAAGCCCGTCGCGTACCGGACGTCACCCCGCCCGTGCAGACAGGCCAGAAGGGTTGCAGCACATGAGCGTTCCTGCCATCCGCGCCGAGGCCCTGTCCAAGCGCTACGGATCCGCTGATGCCCTTATCGGCCTGGCCCTGGAGGTCGCCGTGGGTGAAGTCGTCGGCTTCCTGGGGCCAAACGGCGCGGGTAAGACCACAACTATCCGGCTGCTGCTGGGCCTGGCCCGGCCGACGGCAGGCCGGGCGGAGATCTTCGGGCAGGACTGCCAGAGCCAGGCGGTAAAGGCACACCGGCGGCTCGCCTACGTTCCTGCCGAGGCCAGCTTGTGGCCGTCGCTGACCGGGGCTGAGACGCTGCATCTGCTGGGACGGGTGCAGGGCAAGGTGGACCCCGCGTACCGCGATGAGCTGGTCGACCGGTTCGCCCTTGACCCGTCTAAGAAGGTGCGGGCCTACTCCAAGGGCACCCGGCAGAAGATCCTGCTCATTGCCGCGCTGATGGCGCGCCCGGACCTGCTCGTGTTGGACGAGCCGACCAGCGGGCTCGACCCGTTGATGGAGCAGGCGTTCCGGCGCAGCATCCAGGAGGCGCGGCAGGCGGGCCAGACAGTCTTCCTGTCCTCGCACATCCTCAGCGAGGTCGAGGCCCTGTGCGACCGGGTCGGCATCCTGCGCGAGGGCCGTCTGGTCGAGATCGGGACGCTTGCGGAGATGCGGCACCTATCCTCGCTGTCGGTCGATGTCACGTTCGGCTCCACGCCGCCCGACCTGGCCGCCGTGCCGGGTGTCACACGCGCCGTAGCTGACGGCCTGCATGTCCATCTGGAGGTGCAGGGACTCGTGGGGCCGCTGCTGCGGGCCCTGGCAGGCACCAGCGTGCGCGAGCTGCTCAGCCGCGAGGCGTCGCTGGAGGAGCTTTTCCTGGCTCACTACGGGCCTGATGGCGCCGCGCCGGGACTGACCGCCGTGCGGGCTGGGACCGGGGCCGGCCAGTGACCGGCCTGCTCGCATCGTGGCCGGCTCGTGAGCTCAGCCCAGCGGGACGGGTCCCCGGACTGGTCATCGCCCGGCTCGTGTCCCTGCGCGCGGCCCGGTCCGGCGCGGCGTGGGGACTGGTCTTCGGTCTGTTCATCATCGTGCAGACCCTCGGCTATACCTCGGCCTACAAGACCCCGGCCGCCCGCGCCGGCCTGGAACGCGCCTACGGAACGAATCCTGGCCTCAACGCGCTGCTCGGGCAGGCCCACGACATTGGCACGGTCGCCGGGTGGGCATCCTGGCGATTCGTCGGCATTCTTGGCATCCTCGGCGCGCTCTGGGGCCTATTGACCTCGACCCGCTTGCTACGCGGTGAAGAGGATGCCGGCCGCTACGACCTGCTGCTGGCCGGGCAGACCACGCGTCGGCGCGCCGCCGCGCAGGCGGTCGCCGGGCTCGGAGCCGGGCTGCTTGCGCTGTTCATCGTGACCTCCGCCGGGACGATCGTGGCCGGTCGGCCGGCCTCAGTCGGGTTCACCATCGGCCAGTGCCTGTACTTCTCGCTCACGCTTGTGGCGACAGCGGCCATGTTCCTGGCCATTGGCGCCCTGGCCAGTCAGCTAGCCAGCACCCGCCGCGGCGCCGTCGCCGTCAGCGGCGCCGTTTTTGCCGTCCTGTTCGCCCTCCGCGTGGCGGCCGACTCTGACCTGCACCTGCACTGGCTGGTCTGGCTCAGCCCCCTCGGCTGGGTGGAGGAGTCCCGCCCGCTGACCAGCCCGGACCCGGCCGCGCTGCTTCCGGCGCTCCTGCTGGTGATCAGCATCGTCGCCGTGACGTTGCATCTGGCCGGCGGCCGCGACCTCGGCGCCGCCGCGATCCCCGGTCGCGCTGTGTCCCGGCCGCACATGACCCTGCTCGGAGGCGCGACCCGGCTTGCCGCGCGGCTCATGCGCCCCGCGGCGATCGGCTGGCTCCTGGCGACCACCGGCTTCGCGCTGCTGCTCGGCAGCGTCGCGCAGTCCTCCGCCGCCGACGTCACCGGCTCCCGTCAGGTCCAGCAGGCGATCGGCCGGCTTGGCGGGCACGGCTCGGTCGCTGCCGCCTACCTCGGCCTCACCTTCCTGATCCTGTCATCACTGATGGCGCTGTCGGCCGCAGGCCAGGTCACCGCGATGCGGAACGAGGAGGCCAGCGGCCGCCTCGAGAATCTCCTCGTCCGGCCCGTCAGCCGGGCGTCCTGGCTCGCCGGGCGGCTGGCGCTTTCCGGCGTCGTTCTCATCACGGCAGGATTCGCCGCCGGCCTGGCCACGTGGGCCGGCGCCGCCGGCCAGCACAGCGGCCTTCGTCCAGGGCCGCTGCTAGCAGCCGGGCTCAACATCGTCCCGCCGGGGCTGTTCCTCCTCGGCCTCGGCGCGCTCATGCTCGGTGCCTGGCCACGCCGGGCATCGGTCGTTATCTACGGGTACCTGGCCTGGTCATTCCTCACCGAATTCGCCGGCGGCATTATCCACACCAGTCACTGGATGCTGGACACCTCGGTCTTCTATCACATGGTCCCAGCACCCGCGACCAGCCCCGATTGGCAAAGCGCCGCCGTCATCACCTGCCTCGGGATACTCGGGTCGATTCTCGGCGCCATCCTGCTCGCCCGCCGCGACCAGCAAACCGCATAGCCGGCATGGCTGGGCGTGTGACGGCTGGACTTCGCCGAACTAACGACATCACGCCAGCCACATCGCGCTGGCACCGCTACTCGCACGGCAACCTCTGGATCGTTCCCGTCCCCGGCAGCTGTCAGCCTGAACGGATAGCCAAAGCAGGCGGACTGCGATCCAGGCGAAAGGCGCCGGCGCGGAAGCATAGATCAACACGGCCGTCGTCGTCGTGGACTCTGGCTGCGCCGAGATCCATACTGTGACCGGCGATCAGGGCAGCGTTGCATGGGGGTCCGGGTGGATCAGGCGAGGATCGAGGCACTTGCCGTCATCGAGGGGAAACGGTTCCGAGACGACCCGTCCGCGTTCGATGGATGCGACCACTCGGGGCACGCGGACGATGCCGCGCGGGGTCCCGGTCTCGTGGATGGACGAGTTGTACGACCATCCGCCCGTGTGGGTATCGCACGGGGCAGGGTCGCGTTTCTGGGACCTTGACGGGCACGAGTATGTGGACATGTACGTGGCGGACATGAGCGCCTTTTGCGGGCACGCCCCTGCGCCGGTCGTCCGGGCCGTCTGCGAGCGGATCGCGGCAGGGAGCCAGTTCCTCCTACCTTCCGAGGATGCGCTGGTCGTAGCTGAGGCGCTTGCACAGCGGTACAGGATGGCCAAGTGGCAGTTCACGCTGTCGGCTACGCAGGCGAATGCCGAGGTCGTGCGGGTTGCGCGGGTCCGGACCGGCCGCGACAAAGTCGTCGTGTTCGACGGCAAGTACCACGGTCACCTGGAGCCCACGCTGGCCGTCCTCGAAGACGGCGGGATTCTGCCGGAGTACACCGGACTCTCGGCCGAGGTCACGGCCAATCTTCGAATAGTACCTTTCAACGACCTGGATGCTGTCGAGCGTGCGCTTGCGCCTGGCGACGTGGCGCTGCTGATGACGGAGCCAGCGATGACTAACGCCGGGCTCCTCCTGCCAGACCCCGGGTTCCACGACGGGCTGCGCGAGATGACCCGCCGCCACGGGACTCTGCTGGTCTGCGGGCACATATCCACCGCGCCGGACTGCCATGGTCGGTGGAAGACCACGGCTCACACGCCTACTACTTCTTCAGCCCGCAGCCTCCGCGCGATGCCCGCGGCGCCCGACAACCCCGGTATGCGTGCGCTCATCCGGCTATTCCTCGCCAACCGCGGTGTTTGGGAGTCGGGCTGGTGGCTCGGGCCCACGGTCTCGGTCGCGCATACACCACAGGACGTGAAGGCTTATCTCGACGCGATCGGAGAATTCACCGAAGCCGTGGCGTGAGGTCGTCGCGCCGTGCACGCCGCTCCGTGAGCCGATTCTCGCAGGCTTTGTGTCGTCGGCCGCTACGCGATCGCGACCTGACCTGTCGCGTGCGGCCAATCGTCGGGCCAATTGGCTTAGAACCCGGGACCAATGGCCTTTGCTGCCGGCCCGTCGCGTGGGGGAGTTTGAATGTGCCGATCACAGGCCAGCTAAGGAGGAACGGCAGATGTACGAGAGAATTCTGGCGGCTGTTGACGAGTCGGAGACTGCGGAGCGCGTGCTGGCTGCGGCCCGGGAACTGGCGGCACTGGCCAGTGGCGAGGTTCTCGTATTCCATGTGTGGGAAGGCGAGCCCTCCAAGTACAAGGCATTGACGACGACCTCCTATGAAGCCGCGTGCACGATGGTCGAGAAAGCAAAGAAGAGTCTGGCCAGCGCTGGGATCAGAGCGAGAAGCGAAGTGGCGGCCAACTTGTACAGCCACACTGCGCGGGAAATCACCGGATATGCCAAGGCGTACGACGCTGGGGTGATCGTGATTGGATCGCGACGCCGTAGTGACCTGACCGCCCTCCTGGCAGGCAGCACCGCGCACAAGGTGGTCCACATGGCCGACCGCCCGGTGGTTGTCGTCCCGTAAGCGCTTGGCAACTCGCATCTGTGACTCCGCTGGCAACTGCTGCTGGCCAGCGACCGTGACGCTGTGCTGCTTTACACCTGGGATGCCGGTTGTCATAAGCCTGTCCCTGACGACCACGACGCCGTCGGCGCGGCTGACGCCGCCGAGCAGCCGGGCACCGGCTAGGCCGTACTGGCACAATATGGCATATAACTCGTTTTAAGCCCGCATACTCTTTTATTGCTGCGTCCTCCGTGGTCAGGACCAATTGCCGCCTACGGGCTCGTGCCACTGTCCACCCCATGCGGCCGGGGCCCGATGGTGGCGGAAATCAGGACCTTCGCCCATGGGCTCGCGTCCGGCCGGGCTCGTAGGTTTGTGCAGGTAAACCGACACGTGCGGGCCGCTGGCCCGTGCATCGCCGCGTTACCGGGGGGCATAGTCACATGAGATTCAGCGATGATCTGACGGCGCGAGTTGTCGAGGCTGCGTCTGCCGCCCCGTCGATCCATAACTCGCAGCCGTGGCTTTTCGACGCCGCCGGGGATGAGCTGAGACTGCACGGGGCGTCGGATCGGGCCTTGTCGGTGTGCGATCCGGACGCGAGGGCGCTGTACATGAGCTGTGGTGCGGCGCTATTCAATGCCCGGCTGGCGGCGCGGGTGGCGGGGATCGACTGCGATGTCTCGCGTCTGCCGCATCCTGAGTACCCGTTTGACGTGCTCGCCGTCATGCGAGCGCGCGAGTCGCACGCTCCTTCCGCAGGCGATCTGCGCCTGTACGAGTCGATCTGGAAACGGCACACCGACCGGCGCCCTTTCTCGACACGGCATATTCCGCGGCTCCTCGTAGCTGCCATGCGGAAATCGGCGGAGGTAGAGGGAGCCTGCCTGCGGCCGCTCGGCCGGCGGGACGCCGCGATCGTGCTCGACCTGGCGGCGCAAGCCGGGCGCGAACTGGCGGCTGACCGGGGCCATCAGAACGAGCTGCGCAGATGGCTGAGGAACGATGCCGAGGACGGCATACCCACCTGGGCGCTTCCCGTCGCGCCGCAGCACAATCCATCGCCGGTGCGCGACGCGGACCTTCTCGCGGCCGCCGGGCACATCAGCGGTGCGCATGGCGCCTACGAGCGGCATCCTCAGCTGGCCGTGCTCACGACCGGGCGGGACGAGCCGGAAGACTGGCTGCGGGCGGGAGAGGCGCTGCAGCATGTGCTGCTGGTAGCGACGCTCAACGGCGTGTCCGCATCCTTCCTGTACCAGATCATCGAGCGGGATGACATGCGCGAGGTCGGGGAGCGTAGCTGGCCGTGGCCCGAGCATCCGCAGATGATCATCAGACTCGGCTACGGGGCAGGCACGATCTCGACGCCGCGACGAAGCTCCGCGGAGGTCCTGAAACCGACCGAGCGGCTCCAGCTCAGCGGGTAGGCGGCCGGGCCGTGGCTATCGCGTGGCCGGTACAATTCGGTCCGCGCTTACCTCGACAGGGTCGGGCAGGTCGTCGCCGTCTGGCAGCACGAACACGCATTCTCCCTCATGGAAGACAACTGTGCCGCGGTACTCGATCTCGCCGCCGTCGGGTCGCAGGACTGCCACCCGGTCGCCTGCCTCGAGCTTGCTCATTAGGACGTCACCCCTATCTTCCGCAAACAGGTCTTTCGCGGGCGCTTCCGCTCGGCCCGAACCGACCATCGGCGCATCACCGTTCGGTCGCCGTGGGCGCGGGCCAGCACAGCCTCAGCCTGGCTGGCTGTGGGGAGTGCGACGGTCATTCGGCCGCCGTGGATCTCGGATCACGGACCTTCTGGCCCGAGCACGATGATCTCGGTCGTCGATGACTCAGTACCCGAGCCGGTATCCCCGGACGACTCGCCGGAGACGGTCAGCCTGTCCCGGACAGCCACGACACCGTCAGCGTGGCTGACGCGCCCGAGCAGCCGAGCGCCGATCTGAGCCGAACTGATGTTGCCGGTAAGTGTGACGACGCCTGAGCCGACAGCCACGTCGATGGCGGCTGGATCAAGGCCAAACTCACCCGAAATTATGTCATCGCGGATGTCAGTCGTGATCGCCGCGTCCGGGCGCTCATATACGGAGAGCAGATCAGCCCGGCTGACAATGCCGATCAGCCTGTGCTGCTGGTCGACGACGGGCAGCCGCCGGATCTTGCGGTCTTGCATCATGCGCGCGGCGGTCGCGATCGGCGTGTCAGGCCGGGCCACCACCGCGGGCGCTGTCATGAGCCCAGCAGCAGTCGTGGCGTTCTCCTTGCTGTCCAAGGCCAGCTGCCAGCGCAAGGGAGACAGGCCGGATGGGAGGTCTGGCGCGGTGATCTTGCATAGAACATCAGCTTCCGACACGACCCCCATGACCTGGTGGCGCTCGTTCACGACCGGGCAGGCGCTAATCCGATAGTGGCGCAATACGGACACGACCTGCTTGAAGTCGGCATCATCCCTCATTGCCACGACCTTCGTGGTCATGACATCCCTGACAGTTGTAGCCATGACCGCCTCACTTCCCAGCCACCAGTGCTATCGAACCTTGTGCCTCCAGGCTCGCGCCCCTGACCTCCGGCCGGCAGGGCCCAATGGTCACCTTGCTCAGGACCTTCGTCCGGGAGCTCCGCGCGGTGAGCATGGACGTCAGACCCGCAGCTGGGCCGCGAAGGTCCCGCAATGCCCCCCATGAAGTCGTCCGCTATCTTGGCGATGAAACTGCCCGCGTACTATCACGTCGTTTCCAGCCGACGACAGTGGAGCGAATGGTGGAAACCACTCCGAATCGCCTCCTGCCTAATCTCCGCCTTGATGAGCTGCTCGCGGAGCTGCAGGTCAGGTTGCAGGCGGTTCTCGCCACCAGGGACCGGGTGAACGCCCTACTTGAAGCTGTCATCGCGGTTGGCGCAAACCTGGATATCGAGGTTGTGCTGCGCGAGATCGTGGACGCGGCCGTGAACCTCGTGGACGCCCGGTATGGGGCGATGGGGGTAATCGGGGATGGCGGTCGGCTGGCGGAATTCATTCCCGTCGGCCTGTCGGACGACGAGATCGCCGGCATTCACCACTGGCCCGAAGGGCGTGGTCTGCTGGGTGCTCTGATCACGGACCCACAGCCCATGCGGATCGCCGATCTGGGCAAGCACGCGCTGTCGTCCGGATTCCCGGACGGGCATCCGCCTATGCACTCCTTCCTGGGTGTTCCGATCCGGGTCCGGGATGCGGTATACGGCAACCTGTACCTCACGGAAAAGAAGGGTGGCGGCGAGTTCGACGAGGAGGACGAGGCCATCCTTCTGGCGCTGGCCGCAGCGGCCGGCGTGGCCATCGAGAACGCGCGGCTCTACGACGAGGCCAGGCGTCAGCAGCGGTGGATGACCGCGACCGCGGAGGTAACCCGGATGCTTTTCTCCGGCGCCAAGCTGACCGAGGCGCTCGAGCTCATCACGGCGCTGTCGCTGGAGATGTCCGGTGCGGATCTGGTTGTGCTGGCACGGCCGACGGCAGACCGGACGGCGCTGCACATTGAGCACGCCGCGGGCAACGGCGCGCAGGAGGCACTCGGCCTGGCCCTGCCGGCCGGAAGCTCGGCCTCGGGCCAGGTCCTGAGCAGCGGCGAGCTCCTCAGCTTCGACGACTTCAAGCACGATCCACGCGTGGCCAGCGCCGCCCGGGCCCACATGAACCTCGGCCCGGCCGTGGTGCTGCCGCTAGGCGGACCCGGCAACGTCCGGGGTGTGCTGACCGCCGGACGGACACCCGGATCCATGCCGCTACCCGCCGCAGGCGTCGACATGCTGCGCACGTTCGCCACCCAGGCGGCGATCGCGCTGGAGCTGGCGGAGCACCGCCGGCAGGCCGAGCGCGTCGCGGTCTTCGAGGATCGGGACCGGATCGCCCGCGATCTGCATGACCTGGTCATTCAGCGGTTGTATGCCACGGGAATGTCGCTGCAGGGCAGCCTATCCATGATCGTCACGCCGGATGCGGCGGACCGGGTGAGCCGGGCCGTAGATGCGCTCGATGAGACGATCCGCGAGATCCGGTCCTCGATCTTCGCGCTGCAGGCCCGCCCGGAGATCGCCGTGCCCGGGCTCAGGGCCCGCGTGCTGGCCATCGCGGACGAGATGACCGCCATGCTCGGCTTCCCGCCCGCCTTCCAGCTAGACGGCAGGCTGGACGAGGTGGTACCCGATGACGTCGCCGAGCATCTGCTAGGTGCCTTGCGCGAGGCGCTTTCGAACGCCGCGCGACACTCGGGCGCCAGCAGGGTGGATGTGTCACTGCGGGTGGGCGATGACGTGTCGCTTGTCGTCACCGACGATGGCTCGGGATTCAAGGCCGTCAGTCGCCGCAGCGGCCTTGGCAATCTGGAGGACCGCGCTATTCAGCTTGGCGGATCCATGCAGGTGGAGTCGGCTCCCGGCACGGGTACCACAATCAGCTGGCGAGCTCCGCTTGTGCGCGCGGCGGGGACACCCGACGGCTAGCCGCGATTGGGCTCGCGGTAGTCGTGATTCTCCTGTCCGAACACTCGTGTCGCCAGCGCCGCCGCCTGGGTACGCCGCTCCATGCCGAGCTTGGCGAACAGCGCGGAGACGTAGTTCTTGACGGTCTTCTCGGCCAGGTACATCCGCTCGCCGATCTGGCGGTTGGTCAGGCCCTCGCCGATCAGTTCCAGGATCTTGCGTTCCTGGCCGGTAAGCCCGGCGAGCGGATCGGACCGGCTCGCCTGCTCCCGCATTCGGTTCATCACCTTCCTGGCGGCCTCCGGGTCCAGCAGCGACTCTCCGGAGGCGATCGTGCGGACGGCGCCGACCAGGTCTGTGCCGCGGATCTGCTTCAGGACATAGCCGGCGGCGCCGGCCATGATCGCGTCGAAGAGCGCCTCGTCATCGCCGAAGGACGTCAGCATGAGGCAGGCCAGGTCCGGCATGAGTGACCGAAGCTCGCGGCAGACCATCACTCCGTCGCCATCGGGCAGGCGCACATCGAGCACGGCTACGTCGGGCTTCAGCGCCGGTATGCGGGCCAGCGCCGACGCCGCCGTGCCGGCCTCGCCGATGACGGTGATGTCGGGCTCAGCCTCCAGCAGCTCACGGACGCCGCGGCGCACGATCTCATGATCATCAAGCAAGAAAACATTGATCTTGCCCGGCGGTTGCGAATCTGCGGACATGTCCAGGACCTCTCGTCCGTCCCTCGTGCCTGTCGGCGCTGATCAGGCTCCACACTAACCGCGAGCTAACCCGGCTGCCTCGGGACCAAGGTCCCCCGCCTGGCGCTGAAGGGCCCGGGCCGGACTGGCCCGGCCGTGGCTCATCTTCGCTCGGGCCGCATCTCGATGGCCCCGCACGGGCATTCGCTCGCGCAGATGCCGCAGCCCTTGCAGTAGTCGAGATCGATCTGGTACCGCTGCCCTGGCCCGAGCTTGACGACCGCGTTGTCGGGGCAGACGCCGTAGCAGTTGTCGCATTCGAAGCAGTTGCCGCAGGACATGCACCTGCGCGCCTCGAACTGGGCGGTGCGCTCGTCCAGGCCGCCCACGACCTCGTCAAAGGTCCCGATCCGGCGGGCCAGCTCCAGTTGCGGCCGGACCGTGGCCGGGGCATCGGAGTAGTACCAGGTATTGAGCCGGTCGGCGGTGGCAACGGCGTGCTTTCCGGAAGCGGCGGGGATGATACCGCGCAGCCAGGCGTCGATGCTGCGGGCCGCCTTCTTGCCGTGCCCGATCGCGATCGTGACCGTGCGGTCGGCCGGGATCATGTCGCCGCCGGCGAAGATGCCGGGGTGCCCGGTCATCAGGTCGGGTCCGACCTGCACGACGCCGTCTTCGATCCGGACTCCCTCGACGTCGTTCAGCAGCGACAGCTCGGCCTCCTGGCCAAGCGCGAGCACCACGGAATCGGCGTCGAGTTCGGTGAATTCGCCCGTGGGCTGCGGAAAGCCGGTCGCGTCGAGCTTCATCTTCTCGATCGTGAGCTTCCCGGCAGCGGCGTGCGTGATCGTGGACAGCCACATCATCCGCACGCCTTCCTCGAGTGCTTCCTCGACCTCGATGTCGTGGGCCGGCATCCGGTCTCTGGTCCGCCGGTAGACGACCACCGCGTCGGTGGCGCCGAGGCGGCGGGCGGTCCTGGCCGCGTCCATCGCCGTGTTGCCGCCGCCGTAGACCGCGACGCGGCGGCCGAGCATCGGCCTGTCGTTCCCTTCCATCGCGTGCAGCACCGACACGGCGTCGAGGATCCTGGCCGAGTCGCCGGCCGGAATGTAGGCCCGCTTGCCGCGCTGAGCCCCGACCGCCAGGAACGTCGCGTCGTAGCCCTCCTCGCTCATGACCGCGGGCAGGTCAGTAATCGTGGTCGAGGGCTGCAGCGTGATCCCCATCGCGAGCAGCCGGCCGATCTCGGCATCCAGGACCTGCCGGGGCAGCCGGTACGCCGGGATGCCGTAGCGCATCATGCCGCCCGCGACCGGGCCGGAGTCGGCGATCGTGACCCGGTGGCCGAGCAGCGTCAGGTGGTAGGCCGCCGACAGCCCGGACGGTCCGGCGCCGACGACCAGCACGCGCTTGCCCGACGGCGCGGCAGTCACCGGGACGGTCCAGCCCTGCCTGATCGCCTCGTCGCCCAGGAAGCGCTCCACCGAGTTGATCCCGACGGCGCTGTCGACCCGGGCCCGGTTGCAGGCAGTCTCACACGGCCGGTAGCAGACCCGGCCCATGACCGCGGGGAACGGGTTGTCCCGCATGATCTGCCGCCAGGCGGCCTCGTACCCGCCGTCGTCAGAACCGCTGGCCTCGGCGTGGTACAGCCACTGCTGTATGTTCTCGCCTGCCGGGCAGGCGTTGTTGCACGGCGGGAGCAGGTCCACGTAGACCGGCCGCTCGGTGCGCCAGGAGCCGGTCTTGTTGGCCAGGCTTGAGCCGACGTCCAGCGTGATCGCGAACGGCTTTTCCATGGCTATTGCTCCTTCGCCGGCTGCCGGTTGCCGTCTCCGCTGCTGTTCTGACTGGCGTCCAGCAGGCCGAACCGGGCGATGTTGCGGTCGGCGAGCCGCTGCAGCCGGGCGATTGTCTGTCCGCCCTCGGGTGTTTTGAACAGGTGCGCGTACCTGGTCTGGAGCTTCAGGTACTCCTCGACCGGCGCCTTCCTGCGGATCTTGGACACACCTGTGACCTCGCCGCCCACGGCCTCGAATACCGGGAACAGGCCCGTCTGCTCCGCCAGGCGCGCGATCTTGATGGTGTCGCCGGAGGCGCTGCCCCAGCCGAGCGGGCACGGCACCAGGATGTGCAGGTACCGGGCGCCGCGGACCGCCATGGCCTGCTCGACCTTGTACTCCAGGTCGTGCAGTCCGGCGACCGTGGCGGTGGCGACGTACGGGATCTCGTGCGCCATCGCGATCAGCGGGGCGTTCTTGCCCTGCCCGAAGGTGTTGCCCGGGTGCGGGCCGACGGCCGGGGTCGTCGCGGTGCGGGCGGCCGGGGGAGTGGCGCCCGAGCGCTGCACGCCGGTGTTCATGTACGCCTCGTTGTCGTAGCAGATGAACAGCACGTCGTCGTTGCGCTCGAACATGCCCGACAGGCAGCCGAAGCCGATGTCGACGGTCCCGCCGTCGCCGCCCTGGCCGACGACGCGGACGTCGTCGCGGCCCTTGGCGCGCATTGCCGCGGCGATGCCGGTGGCCACCGCCGGAGCGTTGCCGAACAGCGAGTGAATCCACGGGATCTGCCAGGAGGTCTCCGGGTACGGGGTCGAGAACACCTCCAGGCAGCCGGTCGCGTTGACCGCGATCATCTGCCGGCTGGTCGCTCGCATCGCCGCGTCCAGGGCGTAACGGGCGCCCAGCGCCTCGCCGCAGCCCTGGCACGCGCGGTGCCCCGAGTTCAGCGAGTTCGTCCGGCCGCGATCGGACTGCACCGTCCGCTGGTCTTCGCCGAGCAGCCGGTTGCCGGCGGCGAAGCTGCCGACCTGGTAGAACTTGATCTGCTGCGCTGGCATGGAGTTCCTCGCTATCCGATCCTGGAGGCGACGGCGCCGAGGTCACGCAGGATGTTCTCGGCCGTGGGGCCGGACCTGCGGCTGGCCTGCGTGCGCTGGAGTTCGGCGTCGACCAGGTCGGTGTTCAGGTCCAGGAACGTCAGCGGCGGCAGGTCGTCGGCCGCCGCCCGCCGCAGCAGCGCCAGCAGCGATGCCTTGGTGATCGCGCGGCCGCCAAGTCCCGCGATGACGGTGTAGCCGCGCAGCTGGGTTCCGGACAGGGCCATCCGCACGTTCGCCGACACGATGCCGCCGATGCCGACGGCCAGGGCCCGCTCCAGCACGACCACGCGCCTGGCTCCCTGCACGGCGCGGCGCACCGCGTCGAGCGGGAACGGCCGGAACGACGTGATGCCGAGCACGCCGATCTTCACGCCGGCGGCGCGCAGCTCGTCGACGGAGTCCTTGATGGTGCCGAGCACGGAGCCGAGCGCGACGACGATCGTGTCCGCGTCCTGGGTCCGGTAGTGCCGGACCAGGCCGCCGGAGTCGCGGCCAAACGTGCCTGCGAACTCGGCGGCGACCTCGGGGATCAGCTGGAGCGCCTGCATCTGCTTGGTGTGCGCGAGATAGCGAACCTCGGTGAACGCCTCCGGCCCGACCATCGCTCCGATGGACACCGGGTCTGACGGGTCGAGCACCTGGCGAGCCTGGAAGGACGGCAGGAACCGGTCCACCTGTTCCTGGGACGGGATCTCCAGCCGCTCGTGCGCGTGGGTGAGGACGAATCCGTCCATGCAGACCATGACAGGGAGGGATACTTCCTCGGCTATCCGGAACGCCTGAATGTGCAGGTCCAGCGCTTCCTGGTTGGTCTCCGCATACAGCTGGATCCAGCCGCAGTCACGCTGCGACATCGCGTCGCTGTGATCGTTCCATATGTTGATCGGCGCGCCAATGGCCCGGTTGGCCACGGTCATCACGATCGGCAGGCCAAGGCCCGCGGCGTTGTACAGCGCCTCGGCCATGTAGAGCAGGCCCTGGCTTGCGGTCGCCGTATAGGCCCGGGCACCGGCAGCGGACGCGCCGATCGCCACCGACATGGCGGCGAACTCGGACTCGACGTTGACGAACTCGCACGGGGTCAGGTCGCCGGACTTCACCAGGACGCTTAGCGCCTCGACGATGTGGGTCTGCGGCGAAATGGGGTAGGCGCAGATTACCTCGGGCCGGCTGAGCGCGACGGCCTCGGCCACGCCGCGGGATCCTTCGATCTGCCGCACGCCGAGCCGGGCACGGCCGCGGGCTGAGACCAGGGCAGGATGCCCGGCCGCGGGGGTGGCACACCCGGCCGAGGGGAACTGCGAACGGACGGCCTCGTAGGCGGCACGGGCCGCGGCGGCGTTGCCATCGGCCACCTTCCCGCTGAACCGCTCCCGAATCACGGCCTCGACCGCGTCGATCGTCACGACGCCCGAGAGGGCGGCGAAGCCGCCAAGCAGTGCTGCGTTGGGCACTGGCCTGCCGACGTACAGCTGGGCCAGCTCGGTGGCGGGCACCGTATGCACCGCGTTCCCGGCCAGCTTGCTGGTGAACTCCTCGATGCCCAGATCCGCTGGCGCGCGGCCGGAGTTGATCAGCAGCAGCACCTGGGTGCCCGCGCCCTCGAACACGTGCACCTGGTGCAGCAGGGTGGGATCCTGAATGATCAGCACGTCGGGATGCATGACCGGCTCACGAGACCGGATGGGCTTGTCGTCGATCCGGCAGAACGAAACTACCGGCGCGCCAGTTCGCTCCGAGCCGAAGCTCGGGAATGCCAGGGCGTAACGGCCGTCGGCGAATGCGGCGGCCGACAGCAGCTCGGCAGCGGTCACGACACCCTGGCCGCCCCGGCCGTGAATGCGAATCTCGAACATCGAGCCCGTTCCTCCCCGCTTCGCCCTCCGGCTCAAGCGCGTCTTCACGCTTGCAGACGCGGCTGGTGACGGCGCAGGGGCTTGCAGCCCGCAAAGTCAGGACCTTCGGCCTTTTACCTGCTGTCGGCTCACAACGACAGTTGAGGCAGATACAGGAGAGAGGGATAGGCAATGTACGAGAAGATCCTGGTAGCGGTGGATGAGTCCGACATCGCCGACCGCGTGCTTGCCGCCGCGAGCGACCTCGCGGCACTGTCACATGCCGAGGTGTTCGTACTGCACCTGCACGAGCGCGAGCCGTCGAAGTTCGGCGTTACCTTCATCGAGACCGCGAGCGACGCCCATTCCGTCGCCGATCAGGCGGTCCAGAAGCTGATCGCAGCCGGAGTCAAGGCCTCCGGCGCCGCCAAGGACTCGCTGTTCGGCTTCGCCGCCAGGGAGATCCTCGCCGAGGCGGACAGGCACGATGTCGGCGTGATCGTGATGGGCTCACGCGGCCGGGGCGACCTGGCCGGCCTGCTTCTCGGCAGCACGGCCCACAAGGTTATCCACCTGGCCAGCCGGCCCGTACTTGTCGTGCGCTGAGCCGTCGCCGGATGGGGCTGTCATAGGGGTGCCGCGCCGGGGCATTAGCCCGCCGGCGCGGCAGTGACTGCCCGCCTTGTGCGGGCATGTCGGTCAGTTGGGCTTGATGTGCTGGTTCAGCGGGACCGGGATCGTCCGGCTAGCCATGTCGTCCGCGCCCTGGTATGTCGTGGACAGCGAGGATAAGCGGCGTGCTCGGATCACGCGGATTCGCTGTGATCTGGCGGGCGGGTGCCGACGTCGTGTGTTGAGTGGACAATTCGCGCGAACTCGCTGGGCATCACCATCGCGATGTGCCCGGTCGCGAACCATTTGACCACGTAGGGTGGCGTGCCGTCGGCGTGCGGGACTTTGATGATCAGCCCGGCCCGCTCGTGATCGCCGGTCAGCACGAGACGGTCACCCACTTGAGCGTACATAGCGCGCCCTCCCTTCGAACGGATAACGCTCTGGCGTGCAGCTACGAGCATTCCGTTCTCGTGCGGTCCGCCGCACGAGGCAATGGGCCTGCGGCGATGGGACCAAGGCAACCGGGCCTCCGGTCGCATTCGACCGGAGGCCCGGTTGCTAGATCTTGTGAACTGGCGCTGGGGTCAGGCGTCGGTCTTGTCCGCCGGGCTGGTGGCGGGAGCGGCGGGCTGGACCGGCGGCCGCTGCGACTTGTACCAGTCTGACCAGATAATCCGGTGCACCGGGATGACTCGCGGGATGTCGCGCAGGCCGGGGATGAACGGCACCAGCAGGAGCAGGATCGTGGCGAGCCCGGTCAGGTAGATCGCGATCATGTCCACGTTGGCCGAGGTGGAGAAGTGCGGGACCTGGTACCACAGCGTGTAGAGCCACAGCCACGGCTGGCCCGGGTAGCTGCCGGTCTCGTTCATCACACCCCACTGCGACCCGTTCAGGTTCATCGCCGTGGCCTTGTCGATGAAATAGCTGCCGTCCTCGATGAACAGCAGCGGTTTGGTGAAGTTCGTGCCGTAGAAGGTTCGTCCGGCCAGTAGGTCCGTGTCCACCGCGCCGTTTTGCGCCATGGACAACTCGGCGGTCAGCATGACCGGCACCGGGCCGTCCTTCGCGGAAACTGGCACTGTGGGCATGACACTGGTGGGATTCGCCGGCATCTTCGCCTCCACCGCGTTGTAGTAGTTGGTCGCCCAGGTCGTCTGCTGCGTCGCTGACGCGCTCTTGTACGTGCCAAGCGCGCTCGCGAGCGCTGCGTCGTGGGGAGCTAGCGTCTCCAGCGGTCCGAGCACAAAGGCCTGCGCGGCGTTGATCGGCTGCGTGACGCCGAGCCAGGTCTGCGGCTCGGGGAAGAGCGTCTGCA
>JASHOV010000553.1 GCA_030038495.1 Streptosporangiaceae bacterium | reverse complement strand
CCAGCCCGGATGCCGTGGATACAGCCGCCTTGCGGGCACGGTGGCCGGAGGTTCTCGCCGCCGTGCAGCTTCAGCGCAAGGTGGCCTGGATACAGCTCAGCAACGCCTCGGTGGAATCCTTCTCCGACGGCGTCCTGACCCTGGCATTCGCTCAGGCCGGCATGGCCAGGGGCTTTTTGACCGGCGGTTATGACAAGGACCTGAGCAGTGCGCTGTCGGCCCTCTTCGGCATCACGCCGCGGATCGCCACCACGCTCGGACCCGGCGGCCCGTCGCCGGGCGGCGGTCCCGGCCCGGCCGGCCCGCGGCCCCCCGTATCGCCAGCACCCGGGCCGCCATCAGCCCACGGCCTGGAGCGCACCGAGCCGGGGCAGGGGGCCGGAGGGCAAGACGCAGGCGGCAGCGGACCGGCCGGGGTCAATGCCGGCCCGCCGAGGCAGCCGCCTGAGGAGGACACCGATCCTGCCGATCAGCTCGCGCCCGAGGGCCTCACCGGAATGGACCTGATCGAGCGCGAGCTGGGCGGGCGCGTCATCGAGGAGATCGGCTGACGATCCGGGTCGGCTGGTCGGGGGGCCAGCTGCCCGGCTTCGCTGCCTTGCCTGGACCGATGTGCCGCTGAAAAGCCGTTAGCCGTAGGCTCGGAACAACCGAAATCTCCCGAGGAGGCCGCGTGGAGCCTGGTGGTCAGATCGACATGCAGCAGATCCTCGCGGCCGCGGCGGCGATGCAGGACCAGCTGCTGAACGCGCAGCAGGAGCTAGCCGAGGCGGAGGTCCTCGGCACAGCCGGCGGCGGCCTGGTCACCGTGACGGTGAACGGCCAGGGCGAGCTACTGGACGTCAAGATAGCGGCCGACGCCATCGAGCCCGCTGATCCCGCGGAAAGCGCCCAGTCGATCGCCGATCTCGTGCTGGCCGCTTACCGCGCCGCCTGCGGCGCGGTCGACGACCTGCAGGAGAAGGCCATGAGCCCGTTCGCCGGACTGGGCAGCGGTGGCGGCCTGCCTGGTATGCCGGATCTGTCCGCGCTGATGGGCGGCCAGGCCGCCGAGCCGGGTGCGAGCGAGCCGGGCGCGGGCGGTACCGGGCAGGCTACGCAGGCATCGTCGCCCGACGCCGAGACCGACAAGGATTAGGGCCTCTCGCCGTGTACGAGGGCGTGGTCCAGGACCTGATCGAGGAGCTTGGCCAGCTTCCTGGCGTGGGCCCGAAAGGCGCCCAGCGCATCGCGTTCTATCTGCTGGCCGCCGACCACGCGGACGTACGGCGCCTGGCCGACGTGCTCATCGAGGTCACCGAGAAGGTGAAGTTCTGCCGGGTCTGCGGGAACGTCGCGGAGGACGACGAGTGCCGGATCTGCAAGGATGTCCGACGGGACCAGTCGGCGATCTGCGTGGTCGAGGAGCCCAAGGACGTCGCGGCGATCGAGAAGATCCGCGAGTTCCGCGGCCGTTACCACGTGCTCGGCGGCGCGATCAGCCCGATCGACGGCATCGGACCCGAGGATCTGCGGATCAGGGAGCTGATGACCAGGCTGGCTGACGGCACCGTGACCGAGATCATCCTGGCGACGGACCCGAACCTCGAGGGCGAGGCGACCGCCACCTACCTGGCCAGGCTGATCAAGCCGATGGGGATCAGGGTGACTCGTCCGGCGAGCGGACTGCCGGTCGGCGGCGAGCTTGAGTACGCGGACGAGGTAACGCTAGGCCGGGCATTTGAGGGACGGAGGCTGCTTGATGTCTAAAGGGGCGAAGGGCGCGCGGCCGTCCGCGGACGCCACTCTGAGTGATCTGGTCCCGGCGCAGGCCGCCGAGGGCTGGCGGCCCCTGGCCGATCGGATCGCGGTGAACGCCAGGGACTTTCTCGACGGCCTCACCGCGGTGGCCCGTGGCGAGAGCGCGGACGAGACAGTTCCGCTCCTGCTGCTCGAGGTGGCCCAGGTGATGCTCGCCGGAGCGCAGCTGGGCGCGAGCAAGGACATCATCCTGCCCAGTAACTGGGAGCCTGACGTCGGTGCCGATCCTGACCTCGCGCTAGACGCGCTGCGAACCGGCCTGGCCGCGCGGCTTGCCGGGTTCGATGAGTACGCCGAGATCTTCGACCCGTACGCCGACCACCAGGCGTCGGCGTTCCGGCTATCTGATGATCTTGCGACGATCGCCGCCGACCTGATCCACGGTCTCAAGCACTATGAGGCCGGGCGGGTGGCGGAGTCCCTGTGGTGGTGGCAGTACTCCTACGTGAATCACTGGGGCACTCATGGCGGCGCGGCCCTGCGCGCGCTGCACTCGGTGGTCGCGCACGCCCGCCTGGATGTAGCCGAGGAGCCGGCCTCGCGTTAGCTAGTTCGGCTTCCGATATACTGCTCCGGCGAACCGAAGGCGGACCGGGAGGAGCAGGCAGAGCCGTGGCGCTGGTCGTACAGAAGTACGGTGGATCCTCGGTCGCCGACGCGGACGGCATCAAGCGGGCGGCCCAGCGGATCGTGTCGACCCGGAAGGCCGGGCATTCCGTTGTCGTCGCGGTCTCCGCGATGGGCGACTCCACCGACGAGCTGCTGGATCTGGCCGGTCAGGTGAGCCCGTCGCCGCCGGGCCGTGAATTGGACATGCTGCTCACCGCGGGCGAGCGCATCTCCATGGCGCTGCTCGCGATGGCGATCGCCAATCTGGGCCTGGAGGGCCGCTCGTTCACCGGCTCGCAGGCCGGCGTGATCACCGATTCCGCGCACGGGCGGGCACGGATCATCGACATCACGCCGGGCCGGATCCGGGCTGCCCTGGACGACGGCGCGATCCCGATCGTCGCGGGCTTCCAGGGCGTGTCCCAGAACACCAAGGATGTCACCACACTCGGCCGTGGCGGGACCGATACGACCGCGGTGGCGCTGGCCGCCGCGCTCGGAGCTGACTACTGCGAGATCTATACCGACGTGGACGGCGTGTTCACGGCCGACCCGCGGATCGTGCCGGGTGCCCAGCGGATTCCGCGCATTTCCTACGAGGAGATGCTCGAGATGGCCGCGTCCGGGGCCAAGGTGCTGGTACTGCGGTGCGTGGAGTACGCCCGCCGTTACAAGATCCCTATCCACGTGCGGTCCTCGTTCAGTAACAGGGAAGGCACCTGGGTGACCGACACTGTGCTTCCAACAGACGGGCCGGAAACGGAAGGCAAGCCGATGGAGCAGGCGATCATCTCCGGGGTGGCTCAGGACCGGGGCGAGGCAAAGATCACCGTGGTGGGTGTGCCGGACAAGGTCGGCGAGGCAGCGCGCATCTTCCGGGCGGTCGCCGCGGCGGCCATCAATATCGACATGATCGTGCAGAACGTCTCGGCGGCCGCGACCGGCCGCACCGACATCTCGTTCACGCTGCCGCGTGAGGACGGCCACGCGGGTATGGCCGCGCTGCAGGCGCTCCAGGAGGAGGTCGGCTTCGATCAGCTGCTCTACGACGACCGCATCGGCAAGGTGTCTGTCGTCGGCGCCGGCATGCGCTCCCATCCCGGAGTGAGCGCGACATTCTTCGGTGCGCTGGCCGAGGCAGGCATCAACATCGAGATGATCTCGACATCGGAGATACGGATCTCGGTCGTGGTGGACCAGAGCGACGTGGAGATGGCGGTGGCGGCAATACACGCGGCGTTCGGGCTCGGCGATGGCCAGGAGCAGGCAATTGTGTACGGCGGGACCGGCCGGTGAGCGCGGCCGGGTCCGGGCGGCCGGTGCTGGCAATCGTCGGCGCCACCGGTGCCGTCGGGACCGTGATGCGCGAGGTCGTGACCGAGCGGGCAGACATCTGGGGCGAGATCCGGCTGATCGCCTCGGCCCGGTCCGCGGGCCGCCTGCTCCCCGTGCGCGGCGAGGAGGTCGTCGTCCGCGAGCTGACGCCGGAGGTATTCGACGGCGTCGACCTGGCCATGTTCGACGTGCCGGACCCCGTGTCCGCGCAGTGGGCGCCGGTGGCGGCCGAGCGTGGCGTCGTGGTCATCGACAAGTCGGGCGCATTCCGGCTCGACCCGCAGGTGCCGCTGGTCGTGCCCGAGGTCAACCCGGCGGCCGCTGCGGACCGGCCGCGCGGGATCATCTCGGTGCCGAACTGCACGACGCTGGCCCTGATCGTGGCGCTCGGCGCACTGCACCGAGCGTTCGGGCTGCGTGAGCTGATCGCCGCGTCCTATCAGGCCGCCTCCGGGGCCGGCCAGGAAGGCACCGACGCGCTGTATGACCAGCTGGCCAAGGTCGGCGGGAACCGGGCCCTGGGGCTGCGGCCCGGCGACGTCCGCGCCGTGCTCGGCGACGGCGGGCCGTTCGGTGCGCCGCTGGCGATGAACGTCGTGCCGTGGGCGGGCTCGCTGAAGGACGACGGGTGGAGCTCCGAGGAGCTGAAGATCCGCAACGAGACCCGCAAGATCCTCGGCCTTCCCGATCTGCGGGTGGCCGCGACCTGCGTCCGGGTGCCGGTCGTCGTCGGGCACTCGCTGGCCGTGCACGCGGTTTTCGATCGCGAGGTAAGCAGGGAGGATGCCCAGCAGGTGCTGCGCGAGGCCGACGGGGTCGAACTCCTCGACGATCCGGAGCGGGGCGTCTACCCGACGCCCGCCGACGCGGCCGGGACCGACCCCACCTGGGTGGGCCGGGTCCGGCGCAGCCAGGACGATCCGCGGGCGATCGACATGTTCGTGTGCGGTGACAACCTGCGTAAGGGCGCGGCGCTCAACGCCGCGCAGATCGCCGAGCTGATCGTGCCCGGCCTCGGGGTCGCCGCGGGCGCAGCCTAGGTTCGCTCGCCCGAGTACCGCTGGCCGGGGACCGGGCGCATCAGCTCGCCGGCGTTCACCGGCACCGTGACGGTGTTGCCGGGCGGCGCGAGCGGGCAGGCCCAGGCCGGATCGTAGGCGCACGACGGGTTGTAGGCGAAGTTAAGGTCCACCACCAGGAAACCGTCGTCACCGCCAAGGTCGGCGCCCTTGGCCGTGTCAATCACGTAACGCCCGCCCGGATAGGTCGCGCCGTCGGTCCTGGTGTCGCGCACCGGCACGAAGATGCCGCCTCCGTAGCTGGCCAGCCACCACACGTCCAGGTCACCGACGCCCGGCAGGTGCACCACTCCCGCGCGCTCGAACGCAGCGATGCCGTCGGTGCCGGTCTGAACCTCGATCCTGACCCGCTCCACATCGGTGTATACCTCCGCGGTGAATCGCATTGCCGGGTCGTAGGGCGCGACCGGCACGCCGGTGAACCCGCCACGCTCCTCGGCCGGGACTGGCGAGTCCTGGTGGGTCCCGAGCAGCTGACTGCGGGCTGCCTGCCAGTCGGCGTGGGCCGCTGCGGGGTCGGGATTGGCGCGGACCGCGGCGTATATGGCCGCTACCCGGCGCCGCCAGTCGAGTAGCGACGTAGCGCTCACATGCCCCCCAATCGGCCGGGCATTCTCCCGGCTACGCCAGTATGTCGTGAGGCGCCTGTCCCGCGGTGCCGCCGTTCCCCCCGGAGAAGAGGGCTCGCCGATGGCAGCTGGCACGCGCCCGCCGATCGACCCCGAGGCGGGCGCTGTCCTCGCCCAGTTCGGGCCGGCCTCCGAGCCGGTGTCGATGGCGGCCATCCCGGCGGAGCGCGAGGCCAGGAAGGCACGTCGGCTGACCGATGACGACCTGCGCCGGGGCGGTGCGGTCGAGTTCGAGGAGCTGACCGTGCCGGGTCTGCCTGGCGCGGCGGACATCCCGCTGCTGGTGTGCCGGCCGGCCGGGACGGTGACCCCGGCGCCTGGCGTCTACTACATGCACGGCGGCGGCATGATCGTGGGCGACAATCGCACGGCGATGCCGATCATGCTCGACTGGGTCGAGCGCGCCGGCGTCATCGTGGTGTCGGTCGGCTACCGGCTCGCGCCCGAGCACCCGCACCCGGCCCCGGTCGAGGACTGCTACGCGGGCCTGACCTGGACCGCAGCCCATGCGGCGGAGCTGAGCATCGACCCGGAACGGCTGCTGATCGCCGGCGTGAGCGCGGGGGGCGGACTCGGCGCAGCGATCGCCCTCATGGCCCGTGACCGCGGCGGCCCGGCGCTCGTCGGGCAGATGCTCACCTGGCCGATGCTCGACGACCGGTACCAGACGCCGTCCAGCCGCGAGCTTGAGCCCGACGGCCTGTCGGTGACGGGGTGGCGCGCGCTGCTCGGCGATGCACGGGGCGGCCCCGATGTCTCCGCGTACGCCGCACCGGCCAGGGCGGCCGACCTGTCCGGCCTGCCGCCCGCGTACCTGGACGTGGGCTCGGCGGACTCCTTCAGGGACGAGACGATCGACTACGCGGCGCGGATCTGGCGCGCGGGCGGAGCCGCCGAGCTGCACGTCTGGCCGGGCGGTTTCCATGGATTCGAGCTGATGGCACCGGACGCCGCGATCTCGGTTATGGCCGCGGAGACCAGGATTGCCTGGCTGCGCAGGCTGCTCCGCGGCTATCAGTAATCCTGCGGGCGGGTGCACAGTGGACGCGAGCACAGTTGTTCGGGCAGGCTGCCAGCTATGGACAGAAGTTTCACGCTGGCGCAAGCACGCGAGCTGATGCCTGCTGTCCTGAATCACGGCAATGAGCTCGTCGAGGTAAGGGCGAACCTGGTCGAGCTGCAGGCGGCACTGGCGGTCGGCAAGCGCTCGCCGCTCGGCGGGCTGCCGGAGGCGAAGGCCTGCCAGGCACGGCTCAGTGAGCTGCTCGCCTGGTTCCCGGCGCAGGGCCTGGACGTGAAGGGCTTCGCGCCGCTGCTGCTGGACTTCCCCGCCGAGTTCGACGGCGAGGCTGTGCTGCTGTGCTGGCTGGAGGGCGAGCCGGAACTCGGCTGGTATCACAAGCTCGCGCACGGCTTCGCGGGCCGCCGCCGGATCCCGGACGGACGGTAGCCGGCGTGGCGGCCGGTGCGGAAGGCAGCGTCGTCGTCAGGAGCGCGACGGCGCGGGACGCCCCGCCGATCGCCGATCTGCACGTGCGGTCCTGGCAGGCGGCTTACCGCGGCATGATGCCGCAGGACTACCTGGACGGACTCGATCCGGCCGACCGGCTGCCCCGCTGGCAGCGGCTGCTGCTCGATCCTGACCCGGCCCGCCGCGATGTGCTGGTGGCCGCGGGCGAAACCGGGATTTTCGGTTTCTCATCTTTCGGCCCGAGCCGGGACGAGGACGAGGATCCGGATCGCGTCGCCGAGGTCAGGGCGATCTACCTCGCGCCCAGCGCACTGGGCCGGGGCTACGGCCGCGTGCTGATGGCCGAGTCCCTCACGCACCTGGCCCGGCTCGGCTACCAGCAGGTCACCCTGTGGGTGCTGGATGTGAACATGCGGGCCCGGCGCTTTTACGAGATCGCCGGCTTCCAGCCCGACGGTGCCCTGAAGGTGGACGACCGCGAAGGCCTGTCGCTACAAGAGGTGCGCTACCGGCGCCCGCTGCCGTGACGCCGTTCTGCCGGCTTCAGCGCCCTCCGGGTGCACGGCCGGTGAGCTGGTCGCGCTGCAGTTCCCGCATGACCCGGCGGCGCTCGTCGGGCGGCAGGCCGTCGATGTAGAGCTGACCGCGCAGGTGGTCGGTCTCATGCTCCAGGCAGCGGGCCAGCTCGCCAGACCCCGCCACGAGCACGGGTTCCTGGCTTAGGTTCAGGCCCTCGGCCACGGCGATGGCGGCGCGCCGCCGTTCCGCCCAGATGCCGGGAACGGACAGGCAGCCCTCCAGCCCCTGCTGCTCGCCCTGGCGGTCGACGATGCGCGGGTTGATGAGGTATCCGAGCTGACCGTCGACGTTGTAGGCGAAGACGGCCAGCCCGGAGCCGATCTGGTTGGCGGCCAGACCGGCGCGGCCTGGCTCTTGTACCGAGTCGAGCAGGTCGTCGACGAGGCTCGCGAGCGCCCGGTCGAACCGGGTCACCGGATCGCTCACGGTCCGCAGCACGGGGTCGCCGATGAGCCGGAGCGGGCGGACGGTCATGCCGTGGCCGGCTGGTCCGCGCTGGCCGAGGCAAGCTTGCCGAGCTGGTCGAGCACGAGCTGGTGCCATCCCAGCTCTGTCCGGATCCGCAGCCGGGCGTGCTCGACCACCAGGTCGTCGGCCACGGTCTGGTCCGGCCAGCACCGGTCGCGCTGGTGCTCGAACGCCGATGCCTGCGCGGTAAGCGCCCGGAGCCGGTCCTCGAGGTATCCGCGCAGGGTGTCCTCGTCCAGGTCGGCGCTCATCGCCAGCGCTAGGTCTACCGGGTCGGGCTGCAGCCGCACCTCCTGAAGCGCCTCTGCGCGCAGCGCACGCAGCTCGCGCAGACCCTCGGGGGTGATGCCGTAGACGGTGCGCGCCGGCAGCTGGCCGTGCTGCTCGGTCCGCAACGGCTCGATCAGGCCCTCCGCCGCCATCCGGTGCAGCGCGCTGTAGAGCGATCCGGGGCGGACCTCCGACCACATCTCGGCCCGGTCCAGCCGGGCATCCCGGCGCAGCTGATGCCCGTACATCGGGCCGTGCTTGGCGAGCGCCCCCAGCACGAAGAGACGAGTCGGGTTCACGACAGTAGTACAACACGAGTGCTCAAATTTGAGCAATGCGCGGTGTCGCCGCCACGGGCCCGGAGCGGGCTTAATGCGCGATTGGTGTGGCTCTGTGAACAGCGGTGGCTGGCCCACCGGCTTAACTGGGAGGATTCGGGTCCTGGGAGAGCACAAACCCTCCCAGTTAACCGCCTGGCCCAGCACCGATCACCGCAAGCACTGGGGACATCTTGACGGCGCTGCTATGTAGCCACACCAATCGCGCATTAAGGTCCCCAGCGGCTCGCACATAGCGGGCAAATATGTCGGAAGCTCGCTCAACCCGGCCGGGGTGCCGGCGTCCGCACGGAGTTCGACGGTCGGCAACCGGCAGGCATCCGGCCCGGGGAGCCCTACGTACGCGGCATAGGCGGACTGACGCCAGGGTCTGTCCCGCAAACGCGACCTTGGCGGCCCGAAAGTGATCGACTGCGCTGGCGGCCGCGGTTGCCGCTGGCTACTGGCCGACCCGGCCGTCGATCCGCTCCCGGAGAAAATCGGCGTGACCCAGGTGTCGCGCGTACTCCTCGATCATGTGCACCATGACCTCGCGGACCGAGATCGTGCCGTCCTGACCCGGTCCAGGATCGAACGTGCCGGTTGCGCCGAGGTCGACGGTCGCGTCGACGAACTGCTCGGCGAAGGCGACCTCCGCGCGCCATGCCGACCAGGCCTCGGCGACCACCTCGGGGTCGGCGACCGCGCCGTCGAAGTCCAGGTGCTCCCCGGATTCGGTGCGGTACAGCCGGGGCCCGGGCTGTCCGGCGAGCACGAGCCGGAACCAGAACTGCTCTACGCTGGCCAGATGCCGGACGAGGCCGAGCAGCGACAGGTCAGACGGCGGCACCGAGCGGCGGGCCATGTCCGCGGCATCTAGCCCGCCGCACTTCATCTCCAGCGTCAGCCGGCGGTTGCGCAGGTAGGTGACGAGCGTTGCCCGCTCGCCTTCCGGTGCGCTCTCGTCGCGCGGATCCTCGTCCGGGCCGACCCACATATCTAGCCACCCGAACCGGCGCTCGGGCAGTGCCTTGCTGGCGGGCTCACTCATGACAGCCAGCATGGCCGCGCCAGACCGACGCGTGCTAGTCGTTTTCGGCCGGGCCAACCGCCGGGTCGCCGGACGGGGCGAACGGGAAGTTCCGGGTCCACCGGCGCTGCCGGTTGTGGCCGATGACGAGTGCCTCGTAGCCGTCCAGCGGCTCGACCAGCGCCAGCCCCTGCTCGCCCGCGACCGCCAGTGCGGTCGCCAGCGCATCCGCAAGGCCCAGGTCCGGGCCCGTGACGCTCGCCGACGCGGCCCGTGCGGCAGCCTGGCGCGAGTGCGGATCGATCAGATGCGGGCCGCGCTCGTAACTGCCCGAGGTTGCGATTGCGCCGGTCAGCCAGACGACGGCCGCCAGCTGCGTCCGCGCGAAGGGGTCGGCGATTCCGATCCGGAACGGAGTGCCGGGGGCGAGCTCACCGAAGCTCGCGATGTCACCGGCGGCGTTCACGATCGCGCCGCGGACGCCGGGCACCCGCAGCGCACCCAGGCAAAGCTGCGCGGCCCACCCCTTGACATAGCCGGTCGGATCGAACCCGCCGGGCATCGCCCACGGGTCAAACCAGCCGGCGCTGGCTTCCCGCGCCGCTTCGCACCGCTGGAATACCTCGGCGACCTCCGCCGGTGCCTGGGCGCTGCTGATCTCGCCGCGGCGCATCCTGCTGACGGGGCTGTCCTGGTTCCAGGTACTGAAGACCGCATCGGCGCGCTGCAGGATCGCCTGGGCGGCGCCCAGGCCGCGCATGATCTCCTGGGTGGCGCCGCCATCGGCGGTATAGATGTCGAGGGTGACGATCGTGCCCATCACACTCTCGCGGTGATGAACGGCGTGCACAGCCTCGCGGCCGGGGCCGCTCGCGGCTTCAGCGTCGTCCGCGCCGCCAGCCACCGTTAGCTGAACCCGATCGAGCGCAGCGCGGCCTGAAGTGACGTCTCGAAGCCGGCGCTGGTGTAGCTGGCACCCGACACGCCCTGGATCTTCGCGCTCTGCGCCTGTATCGCCTGCTGCTCGAGGATGGGGATCGCCTGCTGGTCGATCTGCTCGGAGCGGAAGTTTTCGTCGTCGTTGAGCGACGCGATCCCGACCTTTACGATCTTGCGGCCGCTCACCGTGACCGAGACGGAAAGGACACCGTAGCTGTAGTTGACCGCGGGGCCGTCGACGGTGCGCGTTCCGCTCTTGCCGCTCGGGGCCGGGCTCGGTCCGGACGTGGGCCCAGCACTCGGAGTGCTCGCGGGCTGGCCTGCCGTCGTGCCGCCCTGGCCGCCCTGGCCGGCCGTGCCGCCCTGGCCGGCCTGGCCGGCCTGGCCGGCCTGCGGGCTCGTCGTTCCCGCCGACGGCACCAGCTTGATGTCCGACGGTGACGTGTGGAACGCCAGCACGCCCGCCAGGCCGGCCACCGTTGCCGTCACCACGATCGGGGTCCGCTTCATCGAGCCGCTCCTCCGTACACCTAAAACCCGAAGCTTTCCTGGTGAATCTGCTCCGGTGCGACGGCCAGCCGAAGGGCCGCGTCGGCCACCGCCGCCATGAACCCGTCCGGGCCGCAGATATAGACGTCGCGCGCCGATATATCGGGAACGAAGTGTCGCAGCAGGCGACTGTCGACGCGCACCTGGTGCCGCGGGCCGATGATCTCGTACAGCCGGCCGTGGCAGCGGTTCACGAGGGCCTCGATCTCGTTGTGGTGCACAAGATCATCGGTGGTCGATGCCCGGATGATGACGACCACGTCCGCCGACACGGGCAGGTCCTCAAGCAGCGCGCGCAGGGGGGTCACACCGACACCGGCGCCGATCAGGACGACGCGATCGGACACTCTGGCATGGTGGGTGAAGGCCCCGTACGGGCCCTCGATAGCAATCGGGGTGCCCGGTCGCAACTCGCGGATCGCCCGGCCCTGGTCGCCGAGTCCCTTGATCGTCACCCGCATGTACGGCGGCTGCGGCAGAGCGGACAGGGAGTACGGGTGGGCCTGCCACCACAGTTCCCTGGTGAGGAAGCGCCAGTGGAAGAACTGGCCGCCCGACACGGCCAGCCGGTCGAGTCGGCGTCCCTGGCAGATGACCGAGAACACGCCGGGACCTTCCTCGCGGATCTCCACGACGCGCAGTCGGTGGCGCAGACTCCGCCAGATCGGCTGGAGGATGCGGAACAACAGCACCATCCCCGCGGTGGCCGCCCAGATGACGATCCATAGCGCCCGGGTAAGCGGGTGCCCGACGAACGAGTCACCGGTCACGATTTGGTGCGCGAACGCCAGTGCGAGCCCGAGGTAGGTGTAGAGATGGACCACCCACCAGGTCTCGTACCGCAGGTGGGTACGCACCAGCCGGTAGGAGGTAACGCCGGCCATGATCAGCAGGCCGAATCCCGCGATTGCCATCAGCAGGTCGGGATACGTGGTGATGAATACCCAGATCTGCCGGAGCACGCCCACCCTGGCCGCCTCGGCATAGCCCAGGGTGATGAAGGTCACGTGAGCGCAGATCAGGCCGAAGGCCCATGGCGCCACCTTCCGGTGCCATCTGGTCAGCTGATCCTGGCCGACCGAGAGTTCGAGCCAGGGCAGCCGGGCGATGAGCAGGACCATGATCAGCAGGAGGTAGGCCCCGGTCAGGCCCGCGAGGCGGCCGGCGAAGGTGAACAGTCCGCCCGGATCGGCCAGGCTGCTGCGCGACTCCGCGATGATCCCGGTTCCGACGACCGCGCCGAACCCGATGCCGGCCAGAGCGGCGCAGGCGTCGACGATCCGCGGCCGCGGGGTCGGCCGCCGACGGCGGCCATGCCGGACCCTGGGGCGACTGGCCGCGCGCCCAGTCGGCACGGCAGCCGGAATCTGCCGGGTCATACCGTCAGCTTGCCGTGTGACCCTGAAAGGTTGGTGAACACCGTCGGCAGACTCCTTCTGATGGACTGCCCGCTAACAGCCGATGGCTCCCCGCACGGTCCGCCTCCGTCGGAATACACCATAGTCGGCCTGCAAATCCGGTCCAGAATCGCGCACGCGGGCTGCGGCGCCTAGTGCCCCAGGGGGTATCCGTTATCTGCGGTTATGACCGGGCTGCACAGTGCACGGGCCCGTCGGCCGGGCCGTCTGCCTGACTGGGTTGCTGCGCGGCTGCTACTGCCCGCGCTCGGCCAGGTGCCGGCTGAGCCAGACCGACCGCGCAAGCCCGTTGAGAACGACGGCGACCGGCGGCCAGACGAAGGCGAGCTGGGGCCAGGGCTGGCTCCAGCCGTTCAGCATGCCGAGGCCCGAGAAGACCGCCAGGGTCGGCAGGCCGATGAGCAGGGCCGCAGAAAGCCAGACCTGCTCGTAGCTGTCTGGCTTCCGCGACAGCCCGCGGCGGGCCGCGTCCAGCAGTTTGGCGCACATAGCCCTAAGTATACCGATTTGCGAATCGACAGAGGACGTCAGAATGCCTGGGGTCAGGCGCGCACGTAGGCCGCGAGGTGCTCGCCGGTCAGGGTGGAGCGTGCGGCGACCAGGTCCGCGGGCGTGCCCTCGAAGACGATCAGGCCGCCGTCGTGGCCGGCGCCAGGGCCGAGGTCGATAATCCAGTCGGCGTGGGCCATCACCGCCTGGTGGTGCTCGATGACGATGACCGACTTGCCGGAGTCGACGAGCCGGTCGAGCAGGCCGAGCAGGTGCTCGACGTCGGCGAGGTGCAGGCCGGTGGTCGGCTCGTCGAGGACGAAGACGCCACCCTTCTCGGCCATGTGGGTAGCCATCTTGAGCCGCTGCCGCTCGCCGCCCGACAGCGTGGTGAGCGGCTGGCCCAGGCTGAGGTATCCGAGGCCGACATCGGCAAGCCGCTCGAGGATCTTGTGCGCGGCGGGGTTCTTGCCGTCGCCGGAGCCGAAGAACTCCAGTGCCTCCGCGACGGGCATGGCCAGGACCTCGCTGATGTCGTTGCCGCCGAGCTTGTACCTGAGCACATCGGGCTGAAAGCGCTTCCCCGCGCAGTCCTCGCAGACGCTGGCGACCGTCGTCATGATTGCCAGGTCGGTGTAGACGACGCCGACACCGTTGCAGGTCGGGCAGGCGCCCTCGGAGTTCGCACTGAACAGGGCGGGCTTCACCTTGTTGGCGGTGGCGAATGCCTTGCGGATCGGGTCGAGCAGCCCGGTGTAGGTCGCGGGGTTGCTCCGGCGCGAGCCGCGGATGGGGGTCTGGTCTACCGTCACGACCCCGTCCCGGCCGGAGACCGAGCCGCGGATGAGCGAGCTCTTGCCCGAGCCCGCCACGCCGGTAAGGACGACGAGCAGGCCGAGCGGAATGTCGAGGTCCACGTCCCGCAGGTTGTGGAGGCTGGCGCCGCGCACCTCCAGCGCTCCGGACGCCTCGCGCGCCGACGGCTTGAGCGCCGCGCGGTCGCCGAGGTGCTGGCCGGTGAGCGAGCCGCTCGCGCGCAGCCCGTCGACGCTGCCCTCGAATACCACCTGGCCGCCCGCGGTGCCGGCCAGCGGGCCGAGGTCGACGACGTGGTCGGCGATCTCGATCACCTCCGGCTTGTGCTCAACGACCAGAACCGTGTTGCCCTTGTCCCGCAGCTGCAAAAGCAGGTCGTTCATTCGCTGCACGTCATGGGGATGCATGCCGATCGTCGGCTCATCGAAGACGTAGGTGACGTCGGTAAGGGCGGATCCGAGATGGCGGATCATCTTGGTGCGCTGAGCCTCGCCGCCCGACAAGGTGCCCGACGGGCGGTCAAGGCTGAGATAGCCGAGCCCGATCTCGGTGAACGAGTCCAGGCCGTGCTGCAGGGATGCCAGCAGCGGCCGGACCGACGGCTCGTCCAGGCCACGTACCCACTCGGCGAGGTCGCTGATCTGCATCGCGCTGGCGTCGGCGATGCTGATGCCCTTGATCTTCGACGACCGGGCCGCTTCGCTCAGCCGCGTTCCGTCGCACTCGGGGCAGACGGTAAAGGTGACCGCCCGCTCCACGAAGGCACGAATGTGCGGTTGCATGGAATCGACGTCCTTGGACAGGTAGGACTTCTGGATCCGCGTGATCAGCCCCTCGTAGGTCTGGTTGATGCCCGCGATCTTCATTCGCACCGGCTCGTGATGCAGGAAGTCGTGCAGCTCCTTCTTGGTGAACGTGCTGATCGGCTTGTCCGG
Source organism: Streptosporangiaceae bacterium (assembly GCA_030038495.1). GTDB lineage: Bacteria > Actinomycetota > Actinomycetes > Streptosporangiales > Streptosporangiaceae > JAJYUU01. Next base: position 6,543 of record JASHOV010000553.1, on the reverse strand, counting down.
GTCGAAAAACCCGGACTGGCTGTACAGCCGGAAGTTCCAGCCGCCCGGGGTGTAGCCGGGGATGGTGAGGGCGCCGTCGTTGAGCGATTTGCTGTCGTCATACAGCTCGGGCAGGGCAATGTCGTTGACCATGCCCCGGCCCTCGCAGCGCGGGCACATGCCGCCGGTGCGGGTGAAGGTCACCCGCTCGGCCTTGCTGTCACCTCGCTCGACCGTTATCGCGCCGCTAGCCCGCACGGACGGGACGTTGAAGGAGAACGCGCCCGGCGGGCCGACGTGCGGCTTGCCGAGTCGGCTGAACAGGATGCGGAGCATCGCGTTGGCGTCGGTGGCGGTGCCGACCGTGGAGCGAGGGTCGGCGCCCATCCGCTGCTGGTCGACGATGATCGCTGTGGTCAGGCCCTCGAGCACATCGACGTCGGGCCGAGCGAGCGTCGGCATGAAACCCTGCACGAACGCGCTGTAAGTCTCGTTGATCAGGCGCTGCGACTCTGCCGCGATCGTGTCGAACACCAGCGAGCTCTTGCCTGAGCCGGAGACGCCGGTGAACACCGTCAGCCGCCGTTTCGGGATCTCAACCCTGACGTCCTTGAGGTTGTTCTCGCGAGCGCCGTGCACGCGGATCAGGTCGTGGCTGTCGGCGCCGTTCCGCGCCGGCGAGTGCCTGTCCGGCTTCGTGGCCATGCTCATCCGTGCCTCCATCTGCCGGGGAGCCGCTACATGCGGTGCCCGTCGTCGCGCCCGGCGCAGATCCAAGGTATCCACGCCGGTCCGGCTGCCGAGCGCAACCAGCGCCGACGCTGCCCCGTGGGCGCGACGGCGCTGGCGCGGGAGCAGGAGCGGCGCTAGGCGCTCACCGGGTCCTGAACCAGCCCGAGGACGTTGCCGTCGGGGTCGGTAAAGCTGGCCACCAGGCGGCCGTTACCGACTTCGCGCGGAGCCTCCTTCACGGTGGCGCCCGCGGCGGTCACCTCGGCCAGCCTGGCCTCGATGTCCGGCACGTGCCAGTAGGCAATCGGCGAGGTCATGCCCTGAGGCCCGCCGCCTGGAACCAGCCCGATGTGCTGCCCGGCGACGTCGTAGCCGACGTAGTAGGGCGCCTCGTGCTGCGGCGGCTGGCCGAGCAGGGCGGTGTAGACCGCCTTGGCCTTCTCCAGGTCGGATACGGGATGCAGTAGGGTCTTGGCTCCCTCTGTGGAAGAACTGGTCATGATTACTCCTGAGATCGTGGGCCACAGCGACCCGGCGGGATTGCTGGCCTTACGGACGCATGGGAAGCCCGTGAAGGTCACGTCCACGACGGTCAGGCTAGTTGCGGGCCCGGACTCGCGCTTCTCGAATCCTGATCGGTCCGCTACCAGGCCAATGAGCCCGATGCCCAGGTGTACTTCCTGCTCCACGCCAGTTGTGCGGTACAGCTACCGCCGGACTTGGCCAGCCGGCCAGAGATCTTCGTGTAGAAGGTGCCGGAGCCGCTCGCCCCGGCGTAGGCGCGGCGCCCGCCGCGCACCGTGTACCTGCCTCGATAGATCTCGGTGAAGGCGCAGGTTTGCGGGTTGGGCACCGTCGCCGAGCTGGACGAGACTTCGATCGCGAGGCGGATTGAGCCGCGCCGGAATACGAGCCAGGTGGTGCCGTGCCCGCCCGTGAGCGGGCCGGGCAGTGCGTAGCCGCGCGCCGTCAGTACGCCGGAGGCACTGAGATAATCCTTCCTGGCGGTGGCGGGACGCCCGCTGATGTACAGGCGCTCGTGACCGCTCCGGGCCGATGAGGCCGTAGTGGTGCCGGTGACCGCGCTGGCGGGTCCCGCCAGCATCGGGCTGGCTGCCAGCATGACGGCCGCGAGTGCGGCCCCCGCGATAGCGGCTCCCGCAGTGCGCATCAGACCTCCAAGGACGCTGAAATGAGGTGTCGGTGGATAGATCCCCCGACACAGGCAAAGTCACGCCAGAGGAGGGCACGTCTGAAGAGTTATCCCAGTCGGCCGTGCACGCAGACGACCGCCACCGCGGCCACTATGAGCAGCGCCAGGCCGTCCAGTCGTCGCCATCGCAAGGACCTCAGCAGCATGCCGAACGGGTCACCGGCCGGGCTGGCGGCATCACGCAGCAGCGCAAGCCCGCGGCCAGAGCCGTGCGCGATCCCGATCAGCGCCGCCATGGCGATCCCGGCGCCCGCACTGCCCGCGCTGGCGACGAGCAACGGCAGCATGCCGAAACCGGCGTATGGGTTACGGGTGAGGAAACCGGGCCCGAGAATCAGCCCCCAGACCGCCAGCCGCCGACGGCTGCCTGCCCCGATCATCATGTCCTGGGGCACCTGCCAGTTCCGTCCGGGTACGGCAGGCCGGCTCCGGCCGCTGATCTCGGCCAGCCCGTAAAGCAGGCCGTAGGCGGCGACGGCAAGCAGCGCGACCGTGGCGATGGGCAGGGCCGTCAGCACCAGGCCGATTACCGCCCAGACGATGAGGGCCGGGCCCGCGTACGCAGCCAGCACGACGCTGACCCTGGTTACTCTCCCGACCGGGAGCCCTGCGGCCAGCGAGGCCGCGGAGTTCACGCCTCAAGGCGAGTAAGCCTTGCCGTAGCCGTTGGCCGCTGCCAGCAGCACCGCCATCCCGGCCAGAGCGACCGCTGGCAGTGTTAGCTCGGCCGGCGCTGTCATGGAAGTCCGGCCTGCTGGACCCGGTGCTGCTCGGCCCTGACGTCAGCGAATGTCTCGCAGTTGCAGCACACGCACCGGCTCTGGCAGGTGCACCAGTCAGCGCAGCCGGACTTGTTGATGCAGTCGTAGCACACGCGGTAGCCGTAGCCCTTGCCCAGGCCCATGCATGCGATCCAGGTGCCCTGCGGCCACTCGCAGCGGTAGCCCTGGCTGTTGAAGCAGTCGCTGGTGAACGATCCCTTGCACAACTGGTAGTCATGCGGACAGCCCACCTCCGGGCAGTGGGCACAGCGGCGCGTGGGCCCGCAGTAACAGTCGGCCGCCTGTGCCGGCCGCTCACCGATCGCGAGCGACGCCAGGCCCGCGGTCCCGCCGAGCACGACACCGCGTACCGCGTCGCGTCTGCTGACCCTCCTGGCGATCCGCTCGGCGATGTCACCTACCCGAGCGTCAAAGCGCTCCCCTGCCCGCATGAAGCTCACAGTCCGACCTCACTCTCGCGAACCAGCTGCCTGCACTGAACGATCCTGGCGGGCCTTCGCCGTACCTGGGCGATCGGGTCCGGCCAGCGCGGCGGTGAAGGCCAGGACCTCGGCCGGCCGGCTAGCAACGCCAGCGGCCCTGACCACTCCCGATGCGTCCACCACGACCAGCAGCGGGGTACCGGTCGCCCGGTAGCCGGATACCTCGGCGGTGGTCAGCGGCCGGCCTATCTCCAGGCTCGTTGCCTGGAACGCGGCCGAGATGCGCAGATAGCCGGGCGGGTCAGAGATGAGCAGCAGGGGCCGTGCACCGCGTAGCTGACCCTCGGCCTGCAGGTCGCTCAGGCTCGTCACGAGCTGCTCGCAGGCCGGGCAGGTCGGGTCGACGAAGGCAATGAGCACTGGCTGTCCGTCGCCCGGTCTCACCTGGCCGATGCTTCCGTCCGGTATCCGCTCGTACCGGAACGGGGCGGCTATGCTGCCGGTGCGAGGGCCAAGCTCAGCTGCCTTGCCCGAGTGTCCGAGCAGCCGGCCGAGCTGCCGGTACATCACTACCACCAGGCAGCCAAGCCCGAGGAGCAGCGCCCACTGCGCTATCTGCAAATAGAGCGGCACGTACATGTCAGCCCGACCCCTCTGGCTCGGTCCAGCCAGCTTGCAGCGCTCGGGCGGCCGTGAAGGCCGCCAGCGCCGTCAGCGCGGCCCCGCAGAGCAGGAGCAAGTGAGCGGCACCCGCCAGCCGCATTGCGGTCGGGACCACCGGCCTGGCCGCTAGGGCAGCCGCGGCCATGATTACCACGGCCTGCCCGAGCTCGCGGCGTCCGAAGGCGCGCCGCGTGAGTGCGCCGAAACAGCGACACGGCTGTCCGCGACGACGGGCATAGCCAGCGGCCGCGACGGCAACGAACCCGATGGCGAGCGCGAGCACCGCCAGGTTCACGAAGCCAAGCGCCGGCCAGCAGAGGCTGGCGACTCCGGCTGCGAGTTCCGCGGCGGCGATCGCGGTCGCGGCGACCGACCCGATCTGCCTGCCCCGGCCGGGCACGAACTGCCTGATAGCTGCTTCGAAGCCGGCCAGATCCGCGAGCTTCGCACCGCCCGCTACCAGGAGTAGCACGGCCAGCCCGGCCTTGGCGCCGAGGATGAGCGTGGTCATCTCGTGACCTCGGCCGGCAGCCCGGCGAGCTGGCCCAGCTTGGCCACCTGCCAGGCGTAGTTGACCAGGCTGGACGCGCGAACTATGCCCGCCGAGTCTACGAAGATCAGGAACGGCCCGACCCGCACGTTGTACCGCGCATACAGTGCGGGTGACCCGGTCAGCACGGCCACGCTGCCCAGGCCGAGCTCGGTGAGCAGCGGGCGGGCAATCGCGCTTGGCCGCCGCAGGAGCAGCACGACCTCGACCGCATCATCGCTCGCCACCAGCTCTCGAAGCCCCTCGATTACCGCGGGGAACGACTTCAACGAGTGATCACCGAACACCACGAGCTGAAGTGGCCGAGCGGGCGGCGACGAGCGTACGTTCCCGTCCTGGTCGGTCAGGGTCCAGCGGGGCGCGGACGTGCCGACGGCAAGCCCGTCGCGCGCTATCGAATCCGGACCAGCCAGCCTGATCTGAGCGACACCGAGCAGGGCGAGGATCGAGGCGGCGCACAGGACTGCCGCACAGCCCGTGAACACGACCGCCGGCATCATCGCGGCGACCTTTTAACCCCCATTACTCGAACCAATCACTGTGATCGAGCTCGGTCAAGCAATGACGCAGCGTTACTGCCGGCGAGTCGCCCCGGCGGGTGCTGCAGTCAGGCGCGCGGGTGACGTGGCTCGGCCGTCAGGTGCTCGACAGTGGCCCGCCTTCGTGGCCGCGAAGCCGCTCCGATGCCGATGGCAAGGGCGAGCAGGATAACCAGGACGAGCACGACCTCGGCGGTCCGCACCGCAGGCTTTTCCCCGCCCGGCACGTCCTTATGGTTACCGAGCCACGAGAGCAGGAAGTACTCCGTCAGTGGGTGGTCGTCGGTGAGCAGCGGTCCAGGCCCGGTGAAGCGGTTGACCTGGTTGTTGGTCAGCCACACCTGGTGGTCGATGATGCCGGGCCATGCGCTCGTCGGTACCGGCGCGTAGTCCGGCGCACTGTCCAGGTCTGCCTTTACCGCCGGCGTACCGAACACCTTGATGATCGTGGCCGGGTTGAGCCTGATCGGGGCAGACGAGCCCATCATCAACATGCCGTAGGGCACCGGGCCGTGGATGATGGTCACGTACTTGAAGGACGCGCGGAAAGTCCGCAGCAGCAGCTTTTCGTAGCCATAGCCCACGAACGAGGTCAGCACGCCGCCGGGTTCCAGGCGCTGGCTGGCTTCCTGGTAGAACTCCCGGGTCATGAGCACCACAGCACCGGCGCTCCAGATCGGCGGCGGTGGGTCGATGGTGATCAGGTCGTAGCGCTTGTTGGACAGCCGGACGTAGTTGCGGCCATCGCTGATGATGATGTGGGCCAGCGGGCTGTGCAGGTACTTGCTGGCGTCCGAGTAGTACCAGTCCATGACCTTCGGCACGGTCGGGTCGAGTTCGACGGCCGTGGTGTGCAGCCCGAGGATGATCGAGGCACGGAACGTCGAGCCCATGCCGAAGCAGATGTTCAGCATCGTGGTGGCGTTAGGGCGGACGGCCTTGGGGATATAGGCCAGCAGCTTGGTGTCAATGGTGAGCCCGGTGATGCCTTCGCCGTTAATGTCCAGGGCGCGGGTCAGGGGCTTGCCGCCGACCACATCGACCGACGCGACCGAGTCGTCAAAGTGCGCGGTCGGCATGCCAGTGCGAGCGATCTGCTGCTGGACGTAGGTGAGGCGCGCGCTGGGGGCGAAGAACAACAGCACCAGCACGGCCGCGACCGACGGGCCGACGACGCGCCGCGCCAGTTCGCGGGGCGGTGCGTATGTGATCGCCAGCGCGCCGCCCAGAACGGCCAGGACCAGGCCGATGGTGATGACGGCCGTGTTGGTGCCGAGGACAGGAATGAGCACGAACCCGGCGCAGACAGTGCCGGCTACACAGCCAGCGGTGTTCACCGCGTAGACCAGGCCGACGCCGCGGCTGGCCCTGGCGGCCGTGTCGACGAACAGCGCCACCGTGAGCGGGAAGGTGTAGCCGAAGATCGCGGTGACCGGCAGGATCAGGAGTACTGAGTACGGCATGCCGGGCGGGCCGGTGACGTTGCTGACGATCACCGGCAGCATCGCGAGGCCCGCCGCCGCGGCCATCAGCGCGCCGAGCGTGGCGATCTGCGGTGTGCGGTTACTGCGGCGCTCATAGGCCAGGCTGCCGCCCGCGATACCGACAAGGAACACCGACACCACCGCAACGAACACGTAGATCGACGACCCGGTGGCCTGCA
>JASHOV010000552.1 GCA_030038495.1 Streptosporangiaceae bacterium | reverse complement strand
GTGCTCGGGCCTGCTGAGCAGGAACACTGACTGGCGGGGGCCGATCGGCACCCGGATCGCGTCGCCGTACCTGGCCGACAGGCTGAGGTAGCCCGCCAGCGGGTCGCGCAGCAGCAGGCCGAGGCGCATCGCGGCCTGACTGCCCTTAGGCCCGGGAGTCGTCGTACGCCGGGGGACGACGGTGGTGCTCATACCATTATTTTCCCTCCAGCTCGCCCGCCCGGCTACAGGCTGAAGTCCACGGCGGTGGTGTTGGCTCCGCTCAGCACCACCGCGACTGGCTGATCGGGCCCGGGCTCGTACCGGCCGGAGATCAGCGCCGCGAGCGCCGCACAGCCGCCGGGCTCGGCCACGACGCGCAGCCGTTCCCACAGCAGAAGCTGGGCAGAACGGATCGCCTCGTCGCTGACCAGCACGACCGAGTGCACGTGCCGGGACGCGACGGAGAACGTGAGCTCGCCGACCCGGCGCGGGGCCAGCGAGTCCACCGCGACGCTGCCCGTGGCGGCGTCGACCGGGCCGCCCGCGGCCAGGGCCGCCGTCAGGGTCGGTGCGCCCTCGGGCTCGACGCCGACGACCCGCAGGCCCGGCGGACCGATCCCGGTCATCACGGCGGTGGCGATTCCGGACAGCAGGCCGCCACCGCCCACGGCGGCCAGGATCGTCGTCGCCTCCGGTGCCTGGCGCCGCAGCTCCAGGCCGGCGGTCCCGGCGCCGAGTATCGTCTCCGGCTGGTCGAACGCGGGCACGGGCAGCGCGCCGCTGGCGGCTATCCACTCCTGGCTGACGGCGAGCGCGTCGGAATAGGTCTCGCCCCGGATCACCAGGTCGGCGCCGTAGCCGCGGATCCGGCTGATCTTGGCCGGGGACGATACCTCCGGCACGAAGATCCGCGCCGGGATGCCGAGCACGCTCGCGGCGTACGCGACGGCAGCCCCGTGGTTGCCGCCGGAGGCCGCGGCCACGCCCGCGTCCGGGATCTCGCGCAGCAGCAGGTTGGTGAACGCCCCGCGCACCTTGAACGAGCCGGAGTGCTGCATGAGCTCCAGCTTCAGCGTCAGCGGGCCGGGCGGGAGGCCGAACTCGGCCCGGTCGACCGTGACGACCGGGGTCAGCCGTACGTACGGCCGTATCCGCGCCTCGATCGCGATCACCGACTGCTGGATGAGGGGAACGGCGGCGGCGTGCGGCTGGGCTGGCACGTCAGGTCATCCGGATCGGATCGGGGAAATCGAGGACGCAGCGCGTGCCGGTGTAGATGCTGGGCACGCACTTGTTGCAGTGCGTGCACGTCCCGGCGGTCGCGGCGCCTGCCTGCATCCGGGCGACCAGGTCCGGCTCGCGCAGCAGCGCCCGCCCCATGGCGACGAAGTCGAAGCCCTCGTCCATCGCGCGGTGCACCGAGTCGAGCGTGCTGATCCCGCCGAGCAGGATGAGCGGCAGCGACAGCTCAGCGCGGAACTGCCGTGCCATCGGCAGGAAGTAGGTCTCCTGGTACGGGTAGTGGCGGAACAGGGCGCGGCCAGCGAGCCGGAAGCCGAGCCGCGGCACGCCGTGCAGTGCGGCCGCGAACTCGCGGCGGGGCGGGTCGCCACGGAACATGAACATCTGGTTGAGCTGGGAGCCGCCGCCGCTGAGCTGGAGCGCGTCCAGCACGTGCTCGCCTTCCAGCAGCTTGGCGACCAGTACCGACTCGTCCGGCTCGAGCCCGCCGCGGACGCCGTCGGACATGTTGAGCTTCGCCGTGACCGCGAGCGCCGGGCCGGCCTCGGCCCGGACCGCACGCAGGATCCGCCGCGCCAGCAGGGCCCGGTTCTCCACCGAGCCGCCGTAGTCGTCGGTGCGCTTGTTCCAGCGCGGGCTGAGGAACGCGGACACGAGATAGTGGTGACCGAAATGCAGCTCGACCGCGTCGAAGCCAGCGTCGGCCAGCATCCGGGCGCCGCGGGCGAACTGGCCGGTGATCTCGTCAAGCTCGGGCACAGAAACCGGCTGCACCCGCGTTCCTGCGATGGTCCGGCCCGGTGATGGCCCGAGGTAGCGTTTCCTGATCGTGCCGACCGCGCCCGCGTGCCCGAGCTGGGCGGAGATCCGCGCGCCCTCGGCGTGCACGGCGCCCGCGATCGCGGCCAGCCCCTCGGCCGCGCCGTCGTGGATGTAGATCTCGGCCGGAGCGCCCCGGCCGTCACGGGAGACCGCCACGTAGGACACGGTCGTCATCGCGGCACCGCCGCCCGCCATCCGGCGGTGGAACTCGATCAGTTCCGGCGAAACCAGGCTGGCCGGGCTCATGCCCTCGAACGTCGCCGCCTTGAGGATCCGGTTGCGCAGGTCCAGCTGGCCGAGCCGGGCCGGGCCGAACGGGTCGCGCGGCACGACAGCCGACGAGCCCCCATCACCACTCGGCTGCATGCGGCGATAGTACCGGGCGGCGCACGGACGTCGGCGGTCGCGGCCTTCCCGTCATACCGCGGGTCCTGGACGACCTGGCCGCGATGAGCCCGGCTGTTGCCGGGCCTGATCTTTGGCCGGGCCGGGCGCGAGCGAGACCGGCGTGACAGGCTGACGCTAGGCAACACCGAAGAAAGGCAGGCACCGATGCCCACCCGCACCGCTCGCACGACGTGGACTGGCAGCCTCCAGGAGGGAACCGGCACGGTCGTGCTGGCCAGTTCCGGTATTGGCACCTACGAGGTCAGCTTCCCCAAGCGCGCGGCCGACGACGCCGGCGGCGCGACGAGCCCGGAGGAACTCATCGCCGCGGCGCATTCGGCGTGCTTCGCCATGCAGTTCTCGGCGCTGCTCGGTGCCGCGGGCGGCGCCGACCCGTCACTGGAAGTCATCGCCGACGTGACGCTCGGCCCCGACCCGGCGGGCGGCTTCCGTATCAGCGGGATCCGGCTGACTGTGAGCGGCTCGGCAGCGGGCGTGCCGGCCGAGGACTTCGCCCGGATCGCCGGTGAGGCCAAGGCGGCGTGCCCGGTGAGCAAGGCGCTGACAGGCACGGAGATCACGCTCGACGTGAAGTAGGCGGTCGGCGGTCAAATGCCCCGAGCCGGCCGGTTCGATCCTGTCGGTCGGCTCGATCGCGTCGGTCTTGTCGGCGTTCTCGCTCGCGAGCGTGGGGTCGGTGCTGTCCGGGCTGTCCCGCTGGTCGCTGCGGGCCTGGCGGGGCAGTCCGAGAGAAACGTCGGTCAGGCGGTCTTGATTTCGCTGGCCCCGTGCAGGCCGAGCTCGGCCACTGAAGTCTCGCGCATCTTGAACTTCTGCACCTTGCCGGTCACCGTCATCGGGAACTCGGCGGTGAAGCGGACGTACCGCGGCACCTTGTAGTGCGCGATCTTGCCCGTGCAGTAGGCCTTGACCTGCTCCTCGGTCAGGTCGCTGCCGGTCCGGACCCTGATCCAGGCGCACAGTTCCTCGCCGTACTTGGCGTCCGGCACGCCGATCACCTGGACGTCCTCGATGTCGGGATGGCGGTAGAGGAACTCCTCGATCTCGCGCGGGTAGATGTTCTCGCCGCCGCGGATCACCATGTCCTTGATCCGGCCCACGATGTTCAGGTAGCCGGCCTCGTCCATCACCGCGAGGTCCCCGGTATGCATCCAGCGGGCCGAGTCGATCGCCTCGGCCGTCTTCTGCGGCTCGTTCCAGTAGCCGAGCATGACCGAGTAGCCGCGGGTGCACAGCTCGCCGTGCGTCCCCCGCGGCACGACGATCCCGGTCTCCGGATCCACGACCTTGATCTCCACGTGCGGGTGCACCAGGCCGACCGTGGACACCCGCCGCTCCATGTCGTCGTCGGCCGTGGTCTGGGTGGAGACCGGCGAGGTCTCGGTCATGCCGTAGCAGATCGTCACCTCCTCCATGTGCATCTCGCTGACCACGCGCTTCATCACCTCGACCGGGCAGGGCGAGCCGGCCATGATCCCGGTCCGCAGGCTCGACAGGTCGTAGCCGGCGAAGTCGGGCAGCGCCAGCTCGGCGATGAACATCGTCGGCACGCCGTACAGCGACGTGCACTTCTCGGCCTGAACTGCCGCCAGCGTCAGGGCGGGGTCGAAGCCCGGCGCCGGGATGACGATGCACGAGCCGTGGGTAGTGCACGCGAGGTTGCCGAGCACCATCCCGAAGCAGTGGTAGAACGGCACCGGAATGCACACCCGGTCGGCCGGTGTGTACCGGCAGCCGTCACCGATGAACAGGCCATTGTTCAGGATGTTGTGGTGGGACAGGGTCGCGCCCTTGGGAAAGCCGGTCGTGCCGCTGGTGTACTGGATGTTGATCGGGTCGTCGAAGGCCAGCGTGGCGCCGGCCTCGGCAAGCGCGACGCCGTCCGCCGCGCGCCCCGATGCGACCAGCGCGTCCCATTCCCCGGTCCCGATGTAGATGACCTGACGCAACTCGGCCGCCTCGCCGCGGACCTCCTCGATCATCGCGCGGTAGTCGCTGGTCTTGAAGTTCTCGGCGCTGACCAGCACCGAGATGCCGGCCTGCTTGAGCACGTAGCCGAGCTCGTGACTGCGGTACGCGGGGTTGATGTTGACCAGGATCGCGCCCATCTTCGCGGACCCGTACTGCAGCAGCACCCACTCGGCGCAATTCGGCGCCCAGATGCCGACCCGGTCGCCCCTGGCCACCCCGGCCGCTAGCAGCCCGCGCGCGACGTCGTCGGTTTCGGCGTCGAGTTGCGCGTATGTCCAGCGCCGGCCCGTGGGCACGTCGACCAAGGCCTGCCGGACAGCGTGGGCGGCAGCGATCCGCCGCAGGCTATCGCCGATCGTCTCGCCCAGCAGCGGGTCAGCGCTGGCGCCGTGGCTGTAGGAGAGGTCCTGTGTTGCGGACATGGCATCTACCTCCAGGTCGGCGTGCACGTCTCATACTCCACGTTCCCACCAAAGGTGTGAAGCGGCGCCGACGGGTGCTGCGAAGCGGAACCGGAAGGTATACCGTCGAAACTAGACGGTAACCAGTAGGAGCGCGGACGTGGAGACCTGGATCATCTGGGTGATCATCGCCGCCGTGCTCGGGACTATCGAGATCCTCACGACGACCCTGGCGTTCGGGCTCGTCGCCCTGGCCGCCATCATGGCTGCCGTCGCCGGCGCGGTCGGCGGTGACGCCGCGGTCCAGTTCGGCGCATTCGTGCTCGCCTCCGCGCTCGGCCTCGGTGTGGCGCGGCCCTTCGCCCTGCGCCACGTCCGGCAGCCCCCGCTGCTGCGCACCGGGACCGCAGCCCTCGTCGGGCGGCCTGCCTACGTACTCGAGGAGGTCACCGGGCAGAGCGGGCGCGTCAGGATCGGCGGCGAGGAGTGGTCGGCGCGTTCGTATGACGACACCCAGGTCATCCCGGCCGGGAAAACGGTGGACGTCATGCACATCGAGGGCGTGACCGCCCTCGTGTACCCACGGGAGTAAGTAATGGTCGCTGACATTGCCGCCATATTCGGGGCCGTCATCGTGCTGATTGTCGTGGTCGTGTCGCTGCGGTCCGTGCGGATCATCCCGCAGGCGCGGGCCCGCAACGTGGAGCGGCTGGGCCGCTACCGCAAGACGCTGGAGCCGGGCATGAACGTGATAGTCCCGTTCATCGACCGGGTAAAGCCGCTGATCGACCTGCGCGAGCAGGTGGTCTCGTTCGAGAACCAGCGCGTGATCACCGAGGACAACCTCGTGGTGCTGATCAACACGGTGCTGTTCTTCCAGGTGACCGACCCGCGCGCGGCCGACTACGAGATCGTCAACTACATCCAGGCGATCGAGCAGCTCGCCGCGACGATGCTGCGCAGCGTCATCGGGTCGATGGACCTGGAGCAGACGCTGACCTCGCGCGAGAACATCAACACCAAGCTGCGCGGCGTGCTGGACGATGCGTCCGGCAAGTGGGGCATCCGGGTGACCCGGGTGGAGATCAAGACCATCGACCCGCCGCAGACGGTCAAGGACGCGATGGAGAAGCAGATGCGCGCCGAGCGGGAGAAGCGCGCCGCGATCCTGAACTCCGAGGGCATTCAGCAGGCCCAGATCCGCACCGCCGAGGGCGAGAAGCAGGCCGCGATCCTGCGGGCCGAGGGGGAGAAGCAGAGCGCGATCCTGCGGGCCCAGGGGCAGGCGCAAGCAATCGAGACCGTGTTCCGCTCGATCCACGACGGCGACCCGGATCCGAAGCTGCTGGCCTACCAGTACCTGCAGACGCTGCCGCAGATCGCGAACTCGCCGGGCAGCACGGTCTGGATGATCCCGAGCGAGCTGACCACTGCGCTGCGGACGCTAAGCAAGGCGTTCGACGGGCCGGGCGGCGATGGCGGCGACGCCGGCCAGGCAGCCGGACAAGCTCCGGCCGGACCCGTCGAGGTCGGGGGGACCT
>JASHOV010000551.1 GCA_030038495.1 Streptosporangiaceae bacterium | reverse complement strand
CCGGTGCTGAGCCACGACGGCGCGGACCTGGCTGCGGCCCTGCAAACCGTCATCGAGACCGGCGATGAGGCCGGACTCGAGGTGGCCATTGAGGAGGCATTCCCCGGCAGCACGCTCGCCATCGCGAGGCGCGACAACGGCGTGCTGGCCGTTCAGCTGCGCCAGCACGGCCTGCTGCGGCCGCTCGGCGCGGAGGAACTGTCGGACGGGACACTGCGATACCTGCTGATGACCGCCGCGCTGCTCAGCCCGCGGCCCGCGGGTCTTCTCGTGCTGAACGAGCCGGAGACCAGCCTGCACGCCGACCTGCTGCCCGCGCTGGCCGGGCTGATCGTCCGGGCCGCGGCCGGAGCGCAGGTGGTCGTCGTATCGCACGCCCGGCCGCTGATCGAGGCGATCTCCGCGACCGCGGCCGGACCTGAGGTCGAGCTCACGATGGTCGAGCTGACCAAGGAATTCGGTCAGACCGTGGTTGCCGGGCGCGAGCCGCTGGGCGGGCCGCCCTGGAGCTGGCCGAAGCGCTAGCCGAAGCGCTAGCCGCGCGCTACTCCCATTCGATGGTGCCGGGCGGCTTGCTGGTGATGTCCAGCACGACCCGGTTGACCTCGGGCACCTCGTTCGTGATCCGGGTGGAGATCCTGGCCAGGACCGCGTCTGGCAGCCGGGCCCAGTCGGCGGTCATGGCGTCCTCGCTGGTGACCGGCCGGAGCACGACCGGATAGCCGTAGGAGCGCCCGTCACCCTGGACGCCGACCGACCGCACGTCCGCCAGCAGCACAACCGGGCACTGCCAGACGCTGCGGTCCAGCCCGGCTGCGGAGAGCTCGGCCCGCACGATCGCGTCGGCGGCCGACACGATCCGAAGCCGGTCCGCGGTCACCTCGCCGACAATCCTGATCGCCAGGCCGGGACCGGGGAACGGCTGCCGCCAGACGATCGGCTCGGGCAGGCCCAGCTCGGCGCCCACCTGACGCACCTCGTCCTTGAACAGGTCGCGCAGCGGCTCCACGAGCTCGAAGGTCATGTCCTCGGGCAGGCCGCCGACGTTGTGGTGCGATTTGATGTTCGCCGCGCCGGTCCCGCCGCCGGACTCCACCACATCCGGGTAGAGCGTGCCCTGCACCAGGAACCCGGCGGCCTCATGATGCTCGCCGACGATCTCCGCGGCGGCCTGCTCGAACGCGCGGATGAACTCGCGGCCGATTATCTTGCGCTTGGTCTCGGGGTCGGTCACCCCGCGCAGCGCGGCAAGGAAGTCCGCGGCGGCATCGACCACCTTGAGATCGACGCCGGTCGCGGCCACGAAGTCCTTCTCCACCTGCTCGGCCTCGCCCGACCGCAGCAGCCCGTGATCGACGAACACGCAGGTGAGACGCGACCCGATCGCGCGCTGCACGAGCGCGGCCGCGACTGCGGAGTCGACCCCGCCCGACAGTCCGCAGATCGCCCGCCCGTCGCCGACCTGCGCGCGGATCCGCTCGGTCTGCTCGTCGATCACGCCGTCCACCGTCCAGTCGGCGCAGCAGCCCGCCGCCCCCAGGAAGCGGCGCAGCATGATCATGCCCTGCTCGGTGTGCACGACCTCGGGATGGAACTGCATGCCGTAGAACCCGCGCGCGGGATCCTCGGCCGCGGCGACGGGGGTGCCGTCCGTCCTCGCCGTCACCGTGAAGCCGGGCGGCGGGACGGCGCACGTGTCACCGTGCGACATCCAGACCTGCTGGTGCGCCGGGAGGCCCTCGAGCAGCACCCCGCCGTCGCCCTCGACGACGAGCCGGGTGGCACCGTACTCGCCGTTCCCCGTATGGCTCACCTCGCCGCCAAGGTCGCGGACCATCAGCTGGAAGCCGTAGCAAATGCCGAGCACCGGGATTCCGGAGTCCAGCAGGCCAGCCGGCGCCGGGGGCGCGCCGTCGGCGTACACCGAGGCCGGCCCGCCGGACAGGATGATGGCGCTCGGATCCAGCGCGAGCATCTCCGCAGCGGGCATGGTGCTGGGAACGATCTGCGAGTAGACCTGGCACTCGCGCACGCGACGGGCAATGAGCTGGGCGTACTGGGCGCCGAAGTCCACCACCAGCACGGGGCCGGACTCCAGGCTGACTTGGGCGTCCGGCTGCGTCGGCTCCCCTCCTGACATGCAGCAAATTCTATCGGCCTGCCGGTTCACCTGGCCTGACCCGGTTAGGCCGGCGCCGACCCGGCCGGGCCCTCGCCCGCGTCGTCGGCCGGGGCCGGGCTGACCCGCAGCCGGGCGATCCGGCGGCCGTCGAGCTGGGTCACCGTCAGTTTTCGGCCGCCCACCTCGGCGAACTCGCCGTCAACGGGCAGGTGGCCGAGCGCGGCGAGCAGGTAGCCCGCGACCGTCTCGTAGGGCCCCTCGGGCAGCTCCAGCCCGGTCTGCTCGGCGAACTCGTCCAGGTTGAGCAGGCCGTCCACCTCGAGTTCCCCGCCGTGGAGTTGCCGGGGATGTGAGTCGTCTTTGTCGTACTCATCCTGAATATCGCCAATGAGCTCCTCGACGAGGTCCTCGAGGGTGACGATGCCCGCCGTTCCGCCGTACTCGTCCACCACAATCGCCAGGTGAGCCGACTCTTTCCGCATTTCCGACAACGCGGACAGGACCATCTTGCTGATCGGGAGGTACTTCACCGGGCGGCACAGGTCACCCACCCGCCGGCCGGCGGACTCGGACCGGCTGTCGAACAGGTCGCGGGCGTGCACGAAGCCGATCACGTCGTCGTAAGACTCCTGGTAGATCGGGAATCGCGAGTACCTGGCCTGGGCGGCGATCGCGGCGGCGTCCGTTACCGGCATGGTGGCGGGCAGGAACTCGACCTCGGTCCGCGGCACCAGCACCTCGCGGACCTGGCGCTTCCCGGCGTCGAACACCTCGCCGACGATGTGCCGCTCGTCGGCGCTCAGGGCCTGGTGGCCCTCTACCAGGTCGCGCAGCTCCTCGTCGGTCATGACGCCCCTGGTCGTGGCCGGGTCGCCGCCAAGCAGCCGGACCACCATGTTTGTGCACTTGGACAGCAGCCAGACCAGCGGCCTGGCTGCTGTCGAGAGCCGGTCGACCACCGGCCCGGCGAACAGCGACACGCGCTCGGCCCGCTGCAGCGCCAGCCTCTTCGGCGCGAGCTCACCAAGGATGAGCGTGAAGAACGAGATCACCAGCGTGACCACGATCACGGACAGCGGCGTGGCTATGTTTCCGGAGAGGCCCGCGTGGTTCAGCGCGCTTGCCAGCTTGTCGGCCAGCAAGGCGGCCCCGAAGGCACCCGACATCAGGGTCGCCAGGGTCACGCCGATCTGCACCGAGGACAGGAACCGGTTCGGATCCTGGGCCAGCTTCGCGGCCCGCTGGCCCCGCCGGCCCCGTCGGCCGAGGGAGCGGATCTGGCCTTCCCGCAGCGACACCAGGGCCATCTCGGCGGCCGCGAAAAAGCCGCCTATGAAGATCACGGCAAGGACCAGGAGAATATCCCAGCCGATATTCACGTCCGGATCCCTGACCTCATCGTTGGGGCGGGCGAGACGCTCCGCCACGCCCGGTGACCCCGGTCGACTGGCTTCGTCGGCGCCCCGGGGTGACCCCAGCCGACGGGCGTCGCATCCCAAGATCCCGGTCGCGGCGCCGCCCGGGCCGCGCGGTATTTTGCAATAGTCTAAGCAGTCTGCCCGCGGCGGCGAGCCGTACTCACCGGCACGCCGCGCCCGCCGTGCCGCTCGCCCTCGGGCCGGATGGCCGAATAGCATGACAAATCCTGACGGAATGACGTCACAGACGAGAAGGAACGGTGACCCGGTGGCCGGCATCCGCGACTCTGCAGCTGCTATTTCCGCCGACCTGGCCGAGCTTCGCCGGTCGATCCACGCCGAGCCTGAGATCGGGCTCGACCTGCCCAAGACGCAGCGCAAGGTGCTGGACGCGCTGTCTGGGCTGCCGCTCGAAATCAGCACGGGCCGCGGGCTGACCTCGGTGACCGCCGTGCTGCGCGGCGGGCAGCCCGGCAAGACGGTGCTGCTGCGCGGCGACATGGACGCGCTGCCGGTGACCGAGCGCACGGGGGTCCCTTACGCGTCGACGATCGAGGGCGCGATGCATGCCTGCGGTCACGACTTGCACACGGCGATGCTGGCCGGCGCGGCCCGGCTGCTGTCCGAGCGCCAGGCCGAGATGGCCGGGAACGTCATCTTCATGTTCCAGCCGGGCGAGGAGGGTCCCGCCGGCGCCCGCATCATGGTCGAGGAAGGCGTCCTGGATGCCGCGGGCGACAAGCCGGTCGCCGCCTACGCCCTGCACGTCATATCGAGCTTCCTTCCTGCCGGCGTGTTCGCCAGCCGGCCGGGCCCGATCATGGCCGCCGCAGACACCCTGCAGGTCACGGTGCAGGGCCGGGGCGGGCACGGCTCCCAGCCGCACCGCGCCGCTGACCCGATTCCCGCCGCCTGCGAGATCGTCCTGGCGCTGCAGTCGATGGTGACGAGGAAGTTCGATGTCTTCGATCCTGTCGTGCTGACCGTCGGCACGTTCCACGCCGGCACCGCCGACAACGTGATCGGCGACGACGCTAGCTTCGTGGCGACCGTGCGGACGTTCTCACCGCAGACCAGGGCCACGATCGAGGAGATCGGCCCGAAACTGGCCCGCGACATCGCCGCCGCGCACGGCCTGACCGCCGACGCGAAGTTCGTCGAGGGCTACCCGGTCACGGTGAACGACGCCACGGAGATGGACTTCGCCGAGCGCACCATCGGCGAGGTGCTGGGCGACGGCCGCTACTTCGCCGCGCCGAACCCGCTGACCGGGTCGGAGGACTTCTCCTTCGTGCTCGACCAGGTGCCGGGAGCGTTCGTGATGATGGGCGCCTGCTCGCCCGATGCCGATCCGGGCACCGCGCCGTTCAACCACTCGGCCGAGGCCGTGTTCGACGACTCGGTGCTGACGGACGGGACGGCGCTGTACGCCGAGCTTGCCCTCCGCCGCCTCGCGGTCGGCTAGACAGCGGCGTCAGGCGGCAACGCCGCATACCGAACAGCGGTGGTGAAGGGCAGCAAAGCTCCAACGTTGGCCATGGAGCGGCATTGTCAAGATGCACCGGGAGTCCGCCGCGATCTGAGCGGCACTGTCAAGGTG
>JASHOV010000550.1 GCA_030038495.1 Streptosporangiaceae bacterium | reverse complement strand
CGCGGGTGCTGCCGGAGTTCATGGTTCCGGCGGCGGTGGTGGTGCTGGCGGCGCTGCCGGTGACCGCGAACGGGAAGCTGGACCGGCGTGCGTTGCCGGCCCCGGCCTACCGGCTGCAGGCTGGGCAGCGGGCGCCGCGGACTGCGCGGGAAGAGATCTTGTGCGAGTTGTTCGCGCAGGTACTGGGCATCGACCGGATCGGAGTCGATGACAGCTTCTTCGACCTGGGTGGCCACTCCCTGCTCGCCGTCGTGCTCATCGCAAGGATCGGCAGGCGGCTCGGCCGCAAGGTCAAGCTCAAAGACTTCCTGGCGGCTCCGTCGGTCGCGGGCGTCGACGGCCTGCTGGACGCGGCGGCTCCGGACCACTGGCGGCCCCGAGAGCCGAAGTCAGCCCAGCGATCACGGAAATAGTCTGGAGACAGACATGCCGGAACTTAGCCCAGCGAGAGCACTTGCGTTCTTAGTACCCGAGCCCGGGCCGCGGCGAGTCTACGCCATCGCCGTCCTCCTCGGGACGTGCGGCTTCGGGCTAGTCACGACGGCAATGACGCTGTACGCCACCCGGGTCGTGCACCTGTCGCCAGCGAAGACCGGTCTGGGTCTGAGCATCGCGGGCCTCGTCGGTCTGCTTGCGGCCATACCCATGGGTGACTTCGCCGACCGGCACGACCCGCGCGCGGTGGTTCGCGGGGCCATGCTCATCCAGGCCCTTGCCGCGATCTGCTACCTGCTGGTGCACGACTTCGCCGCGTTCGTGATCGTCTCAGTCATCGACATGCTGGCGCTGAATGCCAACATGGCAGCGGACGGTGCTCTGCTACGAAGGGTCGGCGGCGAGGACGCGTCCGGCTTCCGCGCCAGCACGCAGGCACTGGCCAACCTGGGCATCGCAATCGGGGTACTCGGCTGCGGTATCGCAATTCAGATTGACACTGCCAACGCCTACCGATCGCTGTTCGCGGGTAACGCGGTAGCCATCCTTGTGGCCCTGATGGTGTTGCGCCGGCTGCCCCGGTATCAGCCGCTGCCTAAGCCGCCAGCGGGGCCGCGCTGGGGAGCGCTGAGCGACGGCCCGTTCGTCGCCTACACGGCGCTAGGCGGCCTCATGTTCATCCAGTTCTTCGTCGCGTCGCTGCTGCTACCCCTGTGGGTTGTCGACCACACGCACGCCCCGAGGTGGACCGTCGCCCTGGTCGTGCTGGTCAACACGGCGCTGGTCGTACTGTTCCAGGTCCGCGTCAGCCAGCACGTTAAGACTCTGCAGGAAGGTGGGCTGGCACTGCGCAAGGCGGGGGTGTTGTTCCTTGTCAGCTGCTCCGCGATGGGCCTGGCGGCCGGCCTGCCAGGCTGGGCCGCACTGTTGTTGCTGGTAGCGGCGATCGCAGTGCACGCCTGCGGTGAGCTATGGCACACCGCAGGCTCGTTCGCGCTCGATTTCGGCCTTGCTCCACAACACGCACAGGGGCAGTACCAGGGTCTGGCTGGAATAGGCCGCGGCGCGGGGCAAGCCGCAGCGCCGGTTCTTCTGACTGGCGTGTGCCTCAGCCTCGGCCGGATTGGCTTCATCGGGCTCGGAGTCTTTCTCTGCCTGCTTGGTCTCACCGGCCCGGCGCTTGCGCGGTGGGGACGGCGAACCCGGCCTGCCGTCCCGGAAGCCGCCGGCGCCGAGTCCGTTCTCGAAATGGACTAGCGCGATGAGTTGCCCGCCGTCTGATCGTCTGGATAGTTAAATCGACAACGTCCAGACGACCAGCGCGCGGAGGCGATCATGAGTGGTGAGTCGTGGAACGAGCGGGGACCAGTAGCCGAGAGCGCCGCGCCTATCCCTGAGGTGACCGACCGAGCCGCCTGGCAGGCGCACCTGGACGAGCTGTTGGTGCGGGAGAAGGCGCACACACGGGAAGGTGACGCGATCGCCGTGGCCCGACGGCGGCTGCCCATGGTCGAGGTCGATCCCTCGATCCCGGTGACCGGCGAGCATGGCCGGGTGCCGCTGGTAGAGGTGTTCGAGGGCCGCCGCCAGCTGATCGTCTACTTCCACATGTGGCATAACGGCAAGCCCGCGCGGGACCAGTGCTCCGGCTGCACGTTCTGCAACGGACAGGTCAGCGACCTGTCCTACTTGCACTCGCGTGACGTCACGTTCGCCACCTTCTCCGAGGGACCGTATGAGGAGAGTGCTCGCTACCGCGAGTTCATGGGGTATCCCATGCCCTGGTACTCAGTGGAGCCTTCCCGCGATGCGCTGGTCGCCGGGCGCTGGTTCGGCATGATTGTCTGCTACCTGCGTGACGGCGAGCGGGTGTTCGAGACCTACTGGGCCACTGGCCGGGCCACGGAGGCAATGGGGTCCGTGTACGGACTGCTCGACATGACCGTCTACGGGCGTCAGGAGACCTTCGAGGATTCCCCGCCGGGCTGGCCCCAGTTCTGGCGGAACACCGGCGAGCAGTGGCGCATCAACGGGCGCCCCACTGCGCAGTGGGAGCGGTTCGCGGCCGGGATCTCCGATCACCTCGGCGTCAGCCGCTCGTAAAGAGGCGCAGCGTGCAGCGCACAGTTCACACCCCGGATGGCCGGCTGCTGGCTATCGAGGATCGCGGTGATCCCGCTGGCTGGCCGGTGCTCGTCCACCACGGCACGCCGAGCTGCAGGCACCTCTATGCGCCGTGGGTGCGCAATGCAGCCGAGCTTGGGCTGCGGCTTATCGGCTACGACAGGCCAGGCTACGGTGAGTCCTCGCCCCAGCCAGGCCGCACGGTCGCCGACACCGCCGCTGATGTCCGCGCGATCTGTGCTGAGCTGGGCATCGATCGCATGGCGACGTGGGGCTACTCGGGTGGCGGCCCCCACGCACTGGCGTGCGCCGCCCTGCTCCCGGATCTGGTGACTGCTGCCGCCTCGCTTGCCTCGCTGGCCCCGTTCGACGTCGAGGGTCTTGACTGGGTCGCCGGCATGACCAGGGACGACGTTGATTTCACCCGCCTGTTTCTCGCCGACGAGGCCGCGGCCAGGCAGAAACTGGACAGGGACCGGGAGAGCCTCCTGGCCGGACCGACGGACGCGGCGGCCTGGCCCGGCGAGTTCCTCGTCTTCATGCGGTCCTGCATAAAGGAAGCGCTGGCGCCGGGCAGCCAGGGCTGGTGGGACGACAACAGCATGCAGTTGTGGCCGTGGGGATTCGA
Organism: Streptosporangiaceae bacterium; assembly: GCA_030038495.1. Taxonomy (GTDB): domain Bacteria; phylum Actinomycetota; class Actinomycetes; order Streptosporangiales; family Streptosporangiaceae; genus JAJYUU01. Next base: position 1,989 of record JASHOV010000550.1, on the reverse strand, counting down.
CCTCGCCGACATCGCCGCCCCGGTCCTGCTGCTGCACGGCAGGCAGGACATGCTCGTGCCGCCTGGCCACGGCGAATGGCTGGCAAAGCACATTCCCGGCGTTGAAGCCCGGCTGCTCGACGATGAAGCGCACGGGACGATCACAGATCACGTACCGGAGGTGCATGCCTGGCTATCAGAACACCGGAACGTCGCGCACGTCTGCTCCTGCGGCCAGGGGTCCTGGCCCGATGACCGGGATCAGGCGGCTAGCGTTGATAGCACCCGAGGACGATCTGACAGCGTCGGCGGTGGGTAGCCGGAGGCCATGATGGTCGGGGAGGAATGAGTGGCAGGATCACGGGGCTCGCGTTCCGCCGACCGACACGAGCCGAACCGGATCCTCGGATTCCCGCTGCCAGCCACCTTGCGTTCCCGCGACACTATGAACCAGCGCGACCGCGAGGCCGAGGCAAGCGGTGCGGGCGAGTCTCAGCATGGCGCGGCGCGCCACACGGAGAGTCAGCGGGTGCTGGGCTTTCCTGTCGACTGGTTCCGCTCCATCAGACAAGACAGAGGCCTGGCACGTGCCCGTCCCTGGCCGGCATTGAGACGCAGGCTGCGACGCGTGACGAGGTTCCTGCCTTAGGCTGCTCGGGTGGTGCGTGACAGTCAGACCGGGCCGGCCGGGCGGCGGTGTCGCGCGGTCGGGCGGAGCACGGCATCGGCCGCTGGTCTGCCGGACCTGCGGCGGATGCGCGACCTAATCCACAGCGCCAGGTTAAGTGTCACCATCATGAGGAAGGGGACGCTGGTCAGCCAGTAAGTCGACCCGTGTGTTCGCATTCCGAGCAGGGCCAGCCCGACCGAGACGACCGTGAGGCTCGAACGGAGTTCGGACCAGGCCTTGGCCGCCTTCGTCCGAGGGCAGCTGGTCGGTGGCCCAGGCTAGCGACGAGGCTCCTGCCCGACCCTGATGAGTCTAGGGACCGGCTCGGCAGAAGGAAAGTCGCGGCGGGTTACCGAGAATCAGCCACCGGGCCGACGCCGGCCGCGGCGCCGTGCGGCTACCTTAACCACCATGGATGCGCTAGTTCAGCTCGAGAACGTCACGAAGCGGTACGAGGGCGCGCCGGTGGCCGCCATCGACGACGTATCGCTGCGGATCGACGCCGGCGAGGCGGTCGCCATCATGGGGCCGTCCGGGTCGGGCAAGTCGACGCTGCTTAACCTCATCGCGGGCATGGACCGGCCGACGGCCGGCGCGGTACTGGTGGGCGATGACCGGGTCGACCAGCTGTCCGAGGCCGGTGCCGCGCGGTTCCGCCGCAGGCAGGTCGGCATGATCTTCCAGTTTTTCAACCTCCTCGATGACATGACAGTGATCGACAACGTGCTGCTCCCAGCGCAGCTCGGCGGGGCGAAGGCCAGCCAGGCGCGGCTGCGCGCAGGCGAGCTCCTCGACACGCTGCGGATCGGCAACCGGCGCGACGCCTACCCGGCCCGGCTGTCCGGCGGCGAGCGGCAGCGCGTCGCGATCGCCCGCGCGCTGATCAACAAGCCGTCGCTGCTGCTGGCGGACGAGCCAACCGGCGCGGTCGACACCGCCACCGGCGACGAGATCGGGCGGCTGCTCCTCGACCTTAACGCCGGAGGCCAGACCCTGATCCTCGTGACGCACAGCCCCGAGCTCGCGAGCCGGTACGCGCGGCGGGTCATCCACATCGCCGACGGGCGGATCGCGTCCAACCCGCCAGTGGGTGACGGACCCGTGATGAACAGCACAGGGACAAGGCCATGAGTGCCGTCTTCCGCGCCGCCCGCGGCGGCCTGGGCGGGCGGAAACTGCAGGCCGTCATCATCGGCCTCGTGGTGCTCGTCGCGACCGCCGCCTCCACCCTCGCGCTCGGCATGCTCGCCGACGCGCATTCCCCGTTCGACCACGCGTTCGCTTCCCAGCACGGCGCGGACGTCGCGCTGACCGTGAATACCTCGGTCGCGTCGGCGGCC
>JASHOV010000549.1 GCA_030038495.1 Streptosporangiaceae bacterium | reverse complement strand
CTGGCCGGGAAGGACCGGGCCGAGCTGGCCGTCATCGGGGGCGGCTTCACCGGGTTGTGGACCGCGCTGCAGGCTAAGGAGGCCGACCCGGGCCGGGATGTGGTGCTGGTGGAGGCGCGGCGCGTTGCCGGGGCGGGGACGGGCCGGAACGGCGGGTTCTGCGCGGCCAGCCTCACGCACGGCCTGGCCAACGGGCTGGAACGATTCCCCGGCGAGCTGGCCACGCTGGAGCGGCTGGGCCGGGCCAACCTGGATGGGATCGAGAAGACGGTCGCCGCCCGCCGGATCGACTGCGGCTTCCACCGCTCGGGCGAGCTGGCCGTGGCCACGCAGGACTGGCAGCTGGCCGGTCTGCGGGATGCGGCCGGCACGCTGGCGGGCCTGGGCGGCGACGCGGTCCTGCTCGACGCCGGCCAGGTCAGGGCGCAGGTCAACTCGCCCACGTACGCGGGCGGCCTGTGGGACCGGGCCGGCTGCGCGATGGTCGACCCGGCCCGGCTGGCGTGGGGCCTGCAGCGTGCCTGCCTGGAGGCGGGCGTCCGGATCTACGAGGACACCCCGGTCCGGGCGATCGTGCCCGAGCCGGGCTGCGCGGGCGGTCTTGAGCTGCGCACCACCTCGGGCACCGTGCGGGCCCGGCGCGTCGCGATGGGGACGGGGGCCTTCGATCCGCTGCTGCGGCGCCTGCGCCATTACCTGGTGCCGGTCTATGACTACGTGCTGGTGACCGAGCCGCTGTCGACGGCGCAGCTGGCCAGCATCGGGTGGCAGCGGCGCCAGGGCGTGGGGGACAGCGCCAACCAGTTCCACTACTACCGGCTGACCCGCGATAACCGGATCCTGTGGGGCGGCTACGACGCGGTCTACTACTACGGCGGCAAGATCGCCGACTCGCTGGACCAGCGCCCGGCCACGTTCGCGACGCTCGCCCGGCACTTCTTCGAGACGTTCCCGCAGCTGGAGGGCCTGTCGTTCAGCCACAGCTGGGGCGGGGTCATCGACACCTGCTCAAGGTTCTGCGCGTTCTTCGGCACCGCGATGGCCGGGCGGCTGGCCTACGCCGCCGGCTACACCGGCCTGGGCGTGGGCGCCAGCCGGTTCGGCGCCGCGGTCATGCTCGACCTGCTCGGCGGCCAGCCCACCGAGCGCACCGAGCTGGAGATGGTCCGGACCCGGCCACTGCCGTTCCCCCCCGAGCCGGTCCGCGCCGCCGGGATCAACCTCACCCGCTGGTCACTGGCCAGGGCCGACGCGAATCAGGGCAGGCGGAATCTATGGCTGCGTACCCTCGACCGGATCGGCCTGGGCTTCGACTCGTAAGGTCGTGCACTAGACCCGAGCGGTCCGGGAGGGGTGCATGCCAGGGGAAGGCCGCCCGCGCGGCGAGCTGCTGCGCACGGGGGCGCTGGAGGCCCGCCTGCTGGCACTCGCCTGCCTGGCGTCGTACGCGCTTGTCGTGTGGGCGGTGATCTCGACGATCATCGTGGCCAAGAACGCCCAGGCTCCTGGACCGCGTCACCGCCCGGCCGCGTCCACGGCCGGAGCGCCAGCGCCGCGGCCGGGAACAGCAGCACGGACAGCAGCGCGGCGCCGACGAGCGCGGCGCTGGTAGCCGAGTCCAGCAGGCTCAGGCTCTGGCCGACCTCGGCGACGACGACAGGGAACGTCAGCGTCGTGGCCTGCAGGAATCCTGCCGCGACGGCCGGCCGGGCGCCGAGCCGGCGCCGGTACAGGAGCGCGGGCAGTGCCCTGGCGACCAGGATGCCGGCCAGGATGGCCGGCATCAGAGCCAGCGAGGACCTGCTGGCGAAAAGCGCCTTGAGATCGAACTGGACGCCGGTGACGATGAAGAAGACGGGAACCAGGAACCCGTACCCGATGGCGTGCAGCTTGCCCTGGTAGCGCTCCTGGGAAGGCCGGTCGTCGCTGTCGGCCACGTTCAGCACGATGCCGCCGATGAAGGCGCCGAGCAGGGCGTCGACACCGAACTTGTGCGCCAGCGCGGCAAACGCCAGCAGCACCACGAAGCCGCCGCGGACCCGCAGCTGCGAGGTGGACTGGTCGGTCTGCAGCAGGGCCCGGCGCAGCCAGGGCGACCGCCAGAGGCGCCGCAGGCCCAGGGCGCCGACGAGCGCGGCGGCGCCGAGGGCGAAGACGTAGGCGAACTGCTCCCAGGTCGGTTCCGGATCGGCGGAGAACAGGACCGTCAGCAGCAGCAGGGCGCCAAACTCGCCGACCGATCCCGCCATGATCGCGACCTGGCCGAAGTCGGTGTCGACGACCTTGGCGTCGCGCAGGACCGGCACGATCACGCCCAGCGAACTGGCGGTCAATGCCAGCGCGAGCAGCCGCAGATCCGCCCCGCGGGCGATCTGGCGCAGGCCCTCGGCGATCGGGAACGCGATCCCTACGCTCACCGCGAAGCTGAGCCCGGTAACGCGGAACGTCGGGCCACGGAATCGCTCGACCTCCACCTCCTGTCCGGCCAGGAACAGCAGGAAGCCGAACCCGAGCAGGTAGAGCACATACACGCCGCCGGTGGGCTGGACCAGGCCGAGGGCCTGCGGACCGATTGCCATGCCCGCCAGCACCTCGAGCACCACGGGCGGGACCAGCCGCCCGGGGATCAGCCTGGCCAGAAGCGGAGCGATGAACGCGGCCACGGCGATAGCGAGCAGGCCCCCGAACTGAACGTTCACCAAGATCCCCTCGGCTTATAACCCCGCCGGTGGCCCTGCCCCGCCGGTGGCCCTACCCCGCCGTTGACTGGCCGAAGCGGACGCTAACGCGCAGCTAGGACGTCTAATTCGGGATTATGACCGATATGTGACCCATGGTGACATGTCTCATAGTGAGCCCTGACCCGGACGGTTTGGGTCGGCGGCCGTGGTTGTATGTGCGTCGGCGCCATGACCCGCGTCCGTAACCAGACCATGACCATGTCCATGATCATGTGCCCGGCGAGGGCCATGGTGCTACGTCACGCCCAATACCTGTTAGTCGCGGCCTGCCGCGAAGCGCTGAGGGCGGACGAAGGAGGTCAGAACCTCCCGTGAAGCTCAAGCACATCGCAATAGCAGCGCTCGTACCCGGCGTGGCCGCCGGAGTCACCGTGTCGGCGGCCGCGCTCGCGTCGTCGTCCGCCCCCGTCCAACACCAGCGGGCACACAAGGCCGTGAACAAGGCCGACCAGTGGGTGATCGTGCAGCGCGGGCAGACGCTGGGCAGCATCGCCGCAGCGAACCACATGACCTGGCAGGCAGTGGTCGGCACTCCGCCGAACAACGAGCATCTGCGCTACCCGTACGGCGTGTTCCCCGGCGAGCACCTGCGCATCCCGGCCGACCCGGCGCTGCGAGCGGCGCAGT
>JASHOV010000548.1 GCA_030038495.1 Streptosporangiaceae bacterium | reverse complement strand
CAGTCCCTGGCGCCCGCCCGGCCGCAGTCTGCCGTCACTGGGATCCTCTCTCGGCACGTGGTTGACCGGTCCTCTGGTCGAGCGGTACATTACCTCAGTAACGAACCGATGAAGTGAAAGTGAGAGGCGATGCCGGAGATGGCTGGTCTGGACGAGGGAACCCCCCTGTTCGTCCAGGTCGCCGAGCGACTCGCGGGGGAGATCGCGGACGGCGGCCTGGCCGAGGGCGAGCGGGTGCCGTCGACCAACGAACTGGCCGCGTTCTACCGGATTAACCCGGCGACCGCGGCCAAGGGGATCAACGTGCTGGCCGTTGACGGGCTGCTGGAGAAGCGGCGGGGCATCGGGATGTTCGTCGCGAGCGGGGCGCGACCGCGGCTGCTGGCCCGGCGCCGGGCGGAATTCGCGCAGCGGTACGTCGAGCCACTGCTGACCGAGGCGGCCCGCCTCGGGATCGGCGCCGATGAACTGTTCGCCCTGATCAAGGAAGCCGGAAACGAGCGGGAAGACGTCTCGCTATGACGCCGGCGATCTCGGTCACCGGGCTGACGCGGAGATACTGGGACCAGGTCATTCTCGATGACGTGAGCTTCACGGTTCCCGGCGGGACGATCACCGGCCTGCTCGGCCGCAACGGCGCCGGCAAGACCACGCTGCTGCGGATCCTGGCCGGCCAGGAGTTCCCGTCATCAGGATCGGTGCGGATCCTCGGCGCGCCGCCGGCCGAGAACGAGGACGTGCTGCGCCGCCTGGTCTTCGCCCGCGAGGACCAGGCCTACCCGGACATCAAGGTCGGTCAGGCGCTGCGCGCCGCGTCCTGGTTCTACCCGAACTGGGACTCCGCGCTGGCGTCCTCCCTGCTGGACGACTTCGGGGTGCGGGCGAGCCGGGCGGTCAAGAAGCTGTCGCGAGGTCAGCGGTCGGCGCTCGGGATCACGATCGGGCTGGCCGCCCGCGGCGAGGTGACACTGTTCGACGAACCGTACGCGGGCCTGGACGCGGTGGCGCGGCAGATCTTCTACGACCGGCTGCTCGCGGACTTCGGCGAGTTCCCCCGGACGGTGCTGCTGTCTACGCACCTCATCGACGAGGCCGCCGCGCTGTTCGAAGGCGTCATCGTCATCGACAGGGGCCGGGTCGTCCTGGACGCGCCGGCTGACGTCCTGCGCGGCGTCGCCACCCGGGTGAGCGGCCCCTGCCTCGCCGTGGACGCGCTCGCCGGGGATCGGCCGGTGTGGGAGCGGCGGCGGCTCGGCTCCCAGGCGTCCGTCGTCATGGTCGGGCCGCTGTCTCCGGACGACCGTGAGCAGGCCCGCTCTTCCGGACTGGACCTGACCCCGCTGTCCCTGCAGCAGATCGTGGTCCAGGCCGCCGCCGGCATCCTCGCCCCCGCCCCCGAGACCGGCTTCGAGAACGAAAGGACCTGCGCATGAAGACACGGTTCAAGGTGGCCCGCTACCAGCTGGTGCAGCCGACCTACTATCTCCTGCTGCCGTGGATCCTCCCGTTCTCCTTCGCCGTAGGCGCCGTGACCGCTGGCCGCCGCCCTCCCCATGACGCAGGCCAATACCTGCTCAGCTTCTTCATCTACTTCGCCATACTGGGTAGTCAGGCCATTGCCCGGTCACTGCCGTTCGGCCTCGCGCTCGGGGCCAGCCGCCGGTCTTTCTACTCCGGCACGGCGCTGCTGGGGATGGCGGTGGCCCTGGTGTCCGGCCTGGTGCTGACCGTGCTGCAGGCGATCGAGCGGGCCACCGGCGGCTGGGGGCTGTCCTTGCACTTCTTCCGTGTGCCGTACCTGCTGGACGGCCCGTGGTACGCCACCTGGCTGACCTCGGCCGTGGTCCTGTTTGCGATGTTCGTATACGGGATGTGGTACGGAATCATGAACAGCCGGTGGGGCCTGCTCGGCACGCTGGCGTTCATCGCGGTGCAGGCGCTCGTGGTGGTCGCCGGGGTCATCGTCGTCACCTTCGAGCACTGGCACGTCCGGTCCGCCGCCGGCGGGTCCTCCGCCAGCCTGACCGCCCTCGGCCTGACCGGGATCATCGCCGCGCTGGCGGTGCTGCTGCTGGCCGGCGGCCACGCCGCGATCCGCCGCGCCACGGTCTGATGCTGGCCTTTCTCCACCGGGGTCTCGGCCCGGGCTCGTTGCTCCTTCCGGCGGAGCAGCGGGCCTCGGACGCGGACAGGGACACTGCCGTGGACATCCTGTGCGCGGCCGCCGCCGACGGCCGTCTCACCATGACGGAACTGGACGAGCGAGCGGAGTCCGCGCTGACCGCCCGGACCCACACGGAACTTGCGTGCCTGATCGCGGACCTGATCGGCCCGCGTGCCGCCGCCGCACTCCCCCGGCCGCCCCGGCCGCCTCCCGCCCCCGCCGCCCCCGGCGACCGGTGGGCGGTGCTCCGCTCCCTGCTGTAATCCGCCTGACGCCTACGGCTAAGGCCGTCGGGTGCCTGCCGGCCCTGCCACTCGGGCGGGCGGCGGGCAAAGAACGCCGCGATAGCCTCCCGCACGTCCTCGGTGCGCAATAGCTCCTCGTGCGCCAGCGGGGCGTTCGCGCAGACCCGGTCGGCCAGGCCCTGGGTGACGTGGCGTTCCGCTTGTCCTCGCGCTCGACGGTGATTTACGAGGACACGGCCCCTGCGCCCCAGGCTGACCGTTACGAGCATCAGGCGAGCCGACCGGCTGCGAGCCGCCGACGCATCCGGAAGTGCGAAATGCCGTTTGCACTTGCGTCACGCACATGCGTGCTCGACAATATGGAGCTGACCGGGCACGCCTAGTATCGCCGGGAGCGGGACGAGTGCCTCGCCTGGGCAAGCTGCTGGCCGCGTCCCGTGCACCGCTGGATCGCGCCGCGCGGCCATGCCAGGCCTGGCCAGGGTTCGGCCCGCTCCCAGCGGGATCTCTTCGTGCGGGAGGGGCGGGATGGCACTGCGGCAATTGCAGCTCCTGCTCAGCAGTCCGGATGTGGTGGCCGGGCCGAGGTCGTATCGGCCGCGGCACGCGCTGCCTCCGCGGGCGGTGCGGATCGCGCGCTGGCTGCGGTTTGGCTCGCAGTGGCGAGCCCGCAGCCGGGACGCGAAGGCGCGCGCCTCCGCCCGGCGCTCATGAACACGCCAAAGAAGCCGGCCGGCAGGAGCCGAAGGGCAAGCAGGTCGAGGACGAAAGGCACCGCCGAGGAGAGCAGGCCGGCCGTCGCCGCGCGGCGTTCCCGGTGACGGTCGTTTCACTCCGAGCCGATACTCGCCGCCGTCGAGCCGGCGGTGCCCATCGGATCCAGGCCCAGCTTGCGGTGGTCCCACGACCGCACCCGCTCCGGCACCAGCTTGACGACGACACGCTTGTTCATCATGAAGTCGAGCACCGGCCTTGCCTGCTCGGTATACGGGCCGGTGTAGCGCTCGTATACGCTCCTGGCCGCCGCCCAGTACTCCTCGCCTTCTGACTTCTCGATGATGACGGCCGTCCCCTCGAGCGAGACGCCGCGGAGGCTGTCGTAGCTGGTGCCCGCCTCGACCATGAACACCATCCGCGGATCGCGCCGCAGGTTCACTGCCTTCTGTGATTTCGCCTTCGTCTCGATGTAGACGGCGTCGCCGATGATGCCGTACCACATGGCCACCAGATGCGGCATGCCGTCAGGGCCTATCGACGCGACCGTCGCGGTACGGCTGCGAGCCAGGAAATCCGCCACCTCGGCGGGCGTCATGACGATCATCGCGCGCTGGTTGGTGCCCATGAATGTCCTTATCTGTGCGGTCGGTTCAGTTCAACGCCTTGTGGTTGCCTCATCCCGGGCCCGATAGCTGCCAGATTCCTGTCGGCTGAGCCGCTTGAGTCAAGACTGGCCGCAGGCCACGCCCGGAGGGCGCGTGGTCTTGACGCTGGCGGCGGCCGGCGCACACTGGGCGATCGGCACGGGCGGGGGCTTTGGGTCAGTTCATGGGTGCTCCGGTAACAGGGGTCGGGGATCGGCGCGTGCGGGTATGGCGGGCGCCCAGCCTTATCTCGGTCCGCGAGACAGCTGCGGTCTCGGCGACATGATGATCGATGGGGTGGTCCCGCTGGGGTGTGGCCGCGCCAGTCTCTCGGGGCCGTCCAGCCCGGCGGGTGCCGTGCTGGCGGCAGGACAGTTCAGGGGCGTCGGCCACGGGGGGATGGCCACGGTGCATCGGCTGCGTGAGGGCCGCCGCTTCCACCCGCATCTGCTTCACCGTCCGGCTGGAACTGGGGCGTAGGCCTGCTCGCCGAGGGCGCGCAGAATGTGGTGGGAGCGGCGGGCCAGCTTGCGGCCAACCGACAGGGCTGCCCGGTCGGTGTCGATCCGGGCGGCGACGTCGCAGTAATAGCGGTGATCGGGGGAACTGGCACGCGATCCGTGGTGGCCGGCCTCAAACAGGGCCCAGCGCAGGATCGGCGGTCCCTGGTGGGACAGGTGACCGGGCGTCCGCTTGCCGTCGGAGGAGTACACGGTGACATCCAGCCCGGCGTGCCGCACCGCCTGGGCGGAGGAGGAGAACCGGCGGGCATCGCCCAGGAACGCCCAGATCACCGCGGCGATCAGCGGCCCGACGCCGTACAGCTGCCGCTGCAGGGTCTTGCAGCCGATCTGGCGGCGCGAGAATGCGGCGATCTGCGCGCGCACCGGCGCGGCCTCGGCTTCCAGGTCCGCCATACGCCGCAGCGCGACCCCGACTGCCTGCGCGCCTGCCGCGGACAGGCCCAGCTCGTCCGGCTGACCGGCAAGCTGGTCACGGACCTGCTGGCCGGAAAGCCGCCCGGCCAGGCTCGGCACGCCCTGGTGGAACAGCGTGGCATGGATCCGCTGCGACCAGGCGGTGTGCTCCTCGCACAGGTCCCGGTACAACTGCAGCAGCGCCCGCAGCTCACACGCCTGCTCCGGCGGGATCCACGAGCACGGCACCTTCCCGTCGGCAACCAGCACCCGCAGATGCCGGGCATCGGTCTTGTCGGTCTTGGCATGCTTCTTAGGGCCGCGCAGGTGCGCGGTCTGAGCGGGCTCGGCCAGCAGCGCGGTGATACCTGCACGCTGCAGCTCCTGCACCACGAACAGCCACCCCGTGCAGCCCTCCACCGCGAACGTCACATCATCGAGGCCGGCGAACCGCTGCTGCAGCCACGCCCGCAAAGTCGCCCGGCACGCCGGATCGATCCGGCCCCGCCGCACCTGCCCGGTCATGGTGTCCAGATAGTCGAAGGTGACCTGCTTCCGGTGAATGTCAAACCCTCCTACGATGGCCACTACAGGGACCTCCTCACGCTCCTGAAACTGCTTACGCACCAAGCGTGCGCTGAGCTGAGGGGGTCCCGCCTCATGTCATCTCTC
>JASHOV010000056.1 GCA_030038495.1 Streptosporangiaceae bacterium | reverse complement strand
GAGGCCGCCGCCTCCGCCGGAAACGTCGTTGCCGTCGGCTCAGCGGGCGGCGCCGCGGACGGCGCGGACGGCGCGGACGGCGCGGACGGCGCGGACGGCGCGGTCGCGTCCGTGTCAGCTGCGGGCACCGGCTCGACCTGGGCGGCGCCGGGGAAGAAGAAGCTGGCCGGCGCATTATCCTGCTTGCTCATGGCGCGGATCATAACGCCGTGAACTGGCTCGATAAAGGGATAGCGGGCGAGACATTAGCGCGGCCGCGGGGAATAGCGGCGGTGGCCGGCGGACCACAGTGCGACCGGCCCCGATTGCCGCCGTTCCCGTACGATGCGTCGGGTGAGCAGAGGGTGGCATGACGCCGACGGGGCCGGCCAGCGGTGAGCGCCGAGCGCGACCGGGTAGCCGGCTTCGGCCGGCTGGAGGAGGGCCTGCGCCAGGCCGGCGACTGGTACCGGTGGGGGCCCTACGTCAGTGAGCGGCAGTGGGGCACGGTTCGCGAGGACTACAGCCCCGACGGCGACGCCTGGGATTATCTGCCGCACGACCAGGCCCGGTCGCGCGCGTACCGGTGGGGTGAGGACGGCCTGGCCGGCTTCTGCGACATCGAGCAGCGGCTCTGCCTGGGCCTGGCGCTGTGGAACGGCGCCGACCCGATCCTGAAGGAGCGGCCGTTCGGCCTGACCGGGGTCCAGGGCAACCACGGCGAGGATGTCAAGGAGTACTGGTGGTACCTGGACGCGCTGCCGAGTCACGCCTGGAACCGGTGGCGCTATCACTACCCCCAGGGCGAGTACCCGTATGACGAGCTCATCGCCGAGAACGGCGCGCGCAACCGTCAGGAGCCCGAGTTCGAGCTGATCGACACCGGCGCGTTCGACGACGGCCGGTACTGGATCATCGAGGTGCACTACGCCAAGGCCGGGCCCGACGACATCCTGATGACCGTCGAGGTCACCAACGCGGGCAGCGAACGGGCCGAACTGCACGTGCTGCCGACCGCCTGGTTCCGCAACACGTGGTCGTGGGACGACGCGAGGGCGGTCGATCCAACCACGGGAAAGCCCGAGCTGACCGCCGCTGGCGAGGGGCGGGTGACGCTCACGCACCCGTTCGTCGGCGCGATGGAGCTGCTGGCCGCGGCCGGGCCGGACGGCACCGTGCCTCCGATGCTCTTCTGCGAGAACGAGACCAACGTGGCGCGGCTGTTCGGCGCCGCGCCGCTCACCCCGTACCCGAAGGACGGCATCAACGACCACGTGGTCTCCGGCACGGCGACGGTGAACCCCGATAGGCGGGGAACGAAATGTGCGTTCTGGTACAAGCTCGCCGTCGATGGCGGAGCGTCGGCGCAGCTGCGGATCCGGCTGCGGACGACCACGGGCGGGAACGGCGGCACCCGCGCCGGCGCCGACGCGCTCGGCACGGAGTTCGAGGCGATGACCGCGCGGCGCCGGGCCGAGGCAGACGAGTTCTACGAGGAGCTGACCCCGGCGGCCGCGAACGCCGACGAGGCCATGATCATGCGGCAGGCCTTCGCCGGCATGCTGTGGTGCAAGCAGCTGTACTACTACGACGTCAGCCGCTGGCTCGACGGTGACCCGGCCCAGCCGCCACCGCCACCGTCGCGCCTGGGCGGGCGGAACAGCCGCTGGCGCAGCTTCGACGCCTTCGACATCATGTCGATGCCGGACAAGTGGGAGTACCCGTGGTTCGCGGCCTGGGACCTGTCGTTCCACTGCGTGACGCTGGCCCACGTCGACCCGGCCTTCGCCAAGTACCAGCTCATCCTGCTCTGCCGCGAGTGGTTCCAGCACCCGGGCGGCGCTCTGCCGGCCTATGAGTGGGATTTCGGCGACGTGAACCCGCCGGTTCAGGCGTGGGCCGCCCTGGAGGTCTTTGCCGTCGACGGCGGTCGCGACCTGGACTTCCTGAGCCGCGTCTTCGACAAGCTGCTCGTCAACTTCACCTGGTGGGTGAACCGGGAGGACACCGAGGGCAACAACCTGTTCGAGGGCGGCTTCCTCGGGCTGGACAACATCGGCCCAATCGACCGCTCGCACCTGCCGGTCGGCGGAATCCTGGAGCAGGCGGACGCGACCGGGTGGATGGCGTTCTATGCGATGGCGATGATGTCGATCGCGGAGATCCTGCATCACGCCGGGCACCGGCCAAGCAATGACCTGGTGCTGAAGTTCCTCGAGCACTTCGCGGCGATCAAGCAGGCGCTCGACGACCGGGGCCTGTGGGACGACACCGACGGCCTGTATTACGACCGGCTGATCACGCCGTCGGGCGACAAGATCTCGGTCAAGGTCAGGTCGGCCGTCGCGATCCTGCCCGCACTCGCGATGAGTGTCGTCGGCCAGGAGACCATCGACCTGGCCATGGTCGTGCGCAAGCAGTTCGCCGGCCTGCTCACCGAGGAGCACCTGGCCGAGCCGGGGCAACTCGCGTCCAGCGGGCTCCTGGAGGGCGGGCCGCGGCACCACCGGCTGCTGCTCAGCCTGGCCGGGCCGCAGCGGCTGCGCCGGCTGCTGAAGGTCCTGCTCGACGAGTCCGAGTTCCTGTCGCCGCACGGGCTGCGCGCGCTGTCGGCCTGGCATCGCGACCACCCCTACACCATCGACGTGGAGGGCTACCAGGCGAGCATCGACTATGAGCCCGCCGAGTCGTCGACCCCGCTGTTCGGCGGCAACTCGAACTGGCGGGGCCCGATCTGGTTCCCGCTCAACTACCTGGTGGTCAGCGTCATCGAGCGTTATCACGTGTTCTTCGGCGACGAGTTCACGATCGAGTACCCGACCGGCTCGGGCCGCCAGCGCACGCTGGGCGAGATCGCCATCGATCTGCAGGACCGCCTGATCTCGATCTTCGCTACGGACGCGGCCGGGCACCGGCCTTGCTTCGGCGGCGTCGAACTGGTGCGCGACGATCCGGCGTGGCGCGACAACCTGGTGTTCAGCGAGTACTTCAACGGTGACAACGGCGCGGGCCTCGGCGCATCCCACCAGACGGGCTGGACCGGCCTGATCGCGGATGTCATCCGTCGCCGGCACGGCGTCGTGCCGTCGCTCGGGACCGCCCTGGCCGCGGAATTCGAGCACGGCATAGGGTCTGAGGCATGAGCCTTGACGGAGAGTACGCACCGAGCCCGTCGCAGTGGGTCCGGGATCAGGTCGCCCTGTACGAGTCCTCTGGCGGTCAGAAGGGCAACACGCTGGCCGACACCGGCCTGCCCGTCGTGATCGTGACAACACGGGGCAACAAGACCGGCAAGATCCGCAAGACGCCGCTGATGCGGGTGGAGTACGACGGCGACTACCTGCTTGTCGCCTCCAAGGGCGGCGCGCCCAAGCATCCGGTCTGGTACTACAACCTGCAGGCTGACCCGAGCAACGTCGAGGTTCAGGATGGCCCGGACAGGTTCCCTGTGACCGTGCGCGAACTCGACGGTGCCGAGCGGGCGACCTGGTGGCAGCGGGCGGTGGCCGCGTTCCCGCCGTACGCGGAGTACCAGGAGAAGACGCAGCGGCGCATCCCGATCTTCCTGGCGACGCGCGAAGGCTGAGCCGCCCGCGAGGGCTCAGCCGCCGCGCTCGGCGGGTAGGAGCACGCGGGCGGAGCACGGGGGCAGGAGCGCCGGCGCACGATCAGCGGGGCAGGAGCGCCGGGGCACGATCAGCGGGGCAGGAGACCCCCAGGCAGTCACTTTCGGTGACGTCGTACGGTGGTATTCGTGCGCAAAATACCGTGGTGGGGGGTCGTCTCTGCGGTAATAGCGCCTTTTGCCCTCATCGGCGGATGGACTGTAGCGGCCGACCTGCAGCCTGGCCATTTCGACGCAATCTCCCAGTCGATCAGCTCCCTGGCGGCCTACGGCGTACCCGACCGGTGGGTCATGACGACCGCGCTGTTCGTGGTGTCGGCCTGCAACCTGGTCACCGGATTGGGGCTGCGCCCGGCGGCTCTCTACGGCCGGGCGCTGCTCGCGGTCGGTGGCGTATTCGGGATCCTCGTCGCGCTCAACCCCCAGCCGATCGGCGGCGGCTCGCTGCGGCACGAGGTAGCGGCCGGAATTAGCTGCGCCGCGATGACGGCGTGGCCGCTCTTCGCCCGGCGGCCCGGGCCCAGGGCGCCAGCCGGCCTGCAGCCGATTGTCGGCCTATGGGCGACAATCACGATATCGGTGATCGTGGTGTGGTATTGCGTGGAGCTGATCTCGGGCGCCGGCATGCTCGGGCTCGCCGAGCGGGTCCTGACCGGCGCCCAGACCGTCTGGCCGCTCGCCGTCGTGTTCACGGCGGTCTTCGCCGGCTTGCGCCGGTACCCGGTGCCGGAGCGGGCGGCAGCGGCCGAGCATTCCAGCCGCTGACCTCAGGCGCTGCACCGAGTCGTCACGAGTCGACGGCGGTCACGAAGTCGATGAGCTCTTCTACCCGGCCGAGGAACTCGGGCTCCAGGTCGGCGTAGGAATGCACGCCGCCCAGTATCCGGCGCCAGGCTGCGGCCGGGTCCGGCGGCCAGCCGATCGCTGCCAGCACGCCATCCTTCCAGGGCGTACCCCGCGCCACCTGCGGCCAGCAACCGATGCCGAGCACGGACGGCTTCACCGCCGCCCACACGTCGACGAACGGGTGCCCCACGACGAGCACGTGCGGGGAGGTGACCCTGGCGGCGATCCGGCTCTCCTTCGAGCCACCGACCAGGTGGTCGACCAGCACCCCCAGCCTGCGGGTCGCGTCCGGGGCGAACTCGGCCGCGATCGAGGGCAGGTCGTCGACGCCGTTGAGGAACTCCACGACGACCCCGACGTCGCGCAGGTCGTCGCCCCAGACCTTCTCGACCAGCTCCGCGTCGTGCTTGCCCTCGACGTAAATGCGGCTGGCCCGCGCGACCCTGGCCCGGCTGCGGGGCGGTGCGATCGAGCCGGAGGCGGTACGCGCGGGTGCGGCCGATCTGGCGGGTGATGGCCGCATGAGCATGACCCGCTTGCCTTCCAGCAGGAACGTCCCGCTTAGCGGGAACGTCCGGCGCCTGCCGAAGCGGTCTTCGAGGATGACGGCGTCCTTCTCACAGGCAACGACCGCACCGCAGAAGTCCCCGGCGCCGTCCTCGACCACCAGCCCGTGCTCGGCCGGGATCCGCGGCGGCGGCACGGGCGTGCGCGAGGCCGCGGCGAGGACGTCGAGGTCGTACTGCCTGCTGCGCATTGGCTCCCCTCCCGGCCTGAGCGGTTGCCAGTATCGGGCATCCGCGGGCCAACTGCCCGCGCGCCACGCCCCGGACCGGTACATAATCCAGCCGAACGGCCCTTGATCTACGACCTACGGACGTGGCGGAATGGCGGCAGAACGTGCACGGATGCGCCGCGCGCCGGCGATCCGTGGCCTGGGCCGCGCTTCGACGGCAAAGCCGTCGGTGTTCATAACCTTGCGGCGGAAGTGGCCGAGGTCCGGTGCCGGGCCCAGACCGCGGCGCAGGTCAGCGAGGGTGAACGGCCCGGCGGCAAAACTGGCCGCCGGGCAATGCACGCATGACTCCAGAAGCTGGGCCACAATGCGTGCATGGCTGACGTGTCCATATATGTGGCCCTGATCTCGGCGGGTGCCGGCGTGGGCGGTGCCACCATCGCGCAGCTCACTACGGCGCTGAGGGAGAGCCGCGAGGCCAAGCGTGAGCGCCGGGAACGTCAGGCGGAAGCGACGCGCCAGGCCTGCATCAAGTTGCTGCGCGCGGTCGGTGACCTGCGGACTCAGGTGGCGAACAATCACAGCTATCACGGAGTCGAGATGGGTGCCCGACTCGAGCGAGTGCGGGAGTACGCAGCGGCGGCCCAGTTGCATGCCGTAAGAGTCTCGCTGCTGGTGCCCGAGCAGCTCGCTGAACTGGCGGACCTGCTGGCCACTGCGGCCAGCGACCTTGCCGTGTGGACAGCACAGAGCACGAATCTGGACGAAGGCTCTATGATCCGTACCACCGATTTTCGCGAGCTAGATGAGCGCATAAAGGCGTTCAGGACACAGATAGTGACCGATATCGCGGGCTAAAACTGCGTCGGTTTCTTGTGCTTGCGGCCGGCGATCTGGATGGCCACCTCCCGCTGCTCTGATGACAGCGGAGGATCCCAGGCATCCACCGCACGCCAGGCAAAGCCCTCAGCGGCGGCGTCGTCACCGCCGACTGACATAGCCCTGGCTGCGTAAAGCAGCACCGGACCATTGCTCTCGGCCTCCTCGACGGCGTCCCTGACCTCCTGCTCCGCAGCAGGCTGATCGCCAAGCCTGGCCAGGGCAAGCCCATGAGCCGCCCTGGTTAATGGCCGACCGCGCGAATTTACCCGGTCGAGATCACGCATCGCGTCTCGCGCGTTCCCGACGTACGCAAGGATCTCTCCGCGTGCCCGCAGAGCCTCAGGATTCCCGCCATCCAGCCCAAGCGCGGACGTCAGCTCCGCAACCGCCGCATTGCCCTCACCGAGCTGCCAAAGCCCTAGGGCGAGGTCCGTGCGGATAGTGAGGTCGTTAGGCAGCCGGTCGACGGCGGCCGTCAGCTGACGAACCCCATCAGCGAGCTGATCGTTGGCGATCAGCGCCCGACCGCTGGCCGCAAGCTGATAAGCCACCGCATTCGTGTCTTCCAGTGCCTCGAACAGGCTGGCGGCGTCCAGGTACCGCTGGCTCGCCTCGCCTGGCCTGTTGGCTTCGAACGCGAGGTTCCCCAGCAGCGAATTGGCCTCGGCTCGCAGCTGGAAGTCAGATACAGCCGATGTACGCAAACTTGCCGTGGCATAACGCCCGGTCAGTTCGGGTTCGCCCAACGCCAGGGCTCGCTCGGCCGCCCGCAGGTACCTGGTGGCGTCGGCTGGCGGCGGGCGCAGGTCGGCCGCGTGCCGTAGCGGTCCGATCAGCCGGTCGCTGAGCAGCTCATACCAACGTGAACCTGATCTTCGGTAGGCCGAGAGCAGGTGCATGTCCTCGAGCTGCCTGGCGGCCGTTGTCGGCACGCCAGCGGTATCCGCGGCGCCCTCGTACGCGATTCCCCGTCTGCCCTCGTCGGTCACAAACGTGCGCAGTAGCCATGAGCGCAGTTCACCGGAGGACATCTCGTGGTCATCGGCGACCTCGGCGACAACGTGGGCGCAGAATTCGGCCAGCGCTGTATCGACACTCGCGTACCTGCGCACGTCGTCGGCCGAGATGACGTCGCGATCCGGCGGCAGCTCGTGCCAAAGCCGAGAGCAGGCGACCTGAAGTAGCGCGGGCTCTACATGGTCGTCCACGGCCACGCGCTGCGTCCCGCGACCCACGTCGCTGCCCGCCCCGAAGCGGCTAGTGCGAAGATCTGCGACCAGCCTCTCGGCCGCATCCTCGGTGAACGTCCTGCCGGTGACGGCGATCGGCCTGGTCACAGCCTCGCGCGCGCTCTCAGGGCTCAGCGGCTCCACCCGCTGATTCGCACCACTGCCCAGCACCTCCGCGATAGCGCCCATGGCCTCATCGCGCACCACGATGAGCAGGTGCAGGCGTGATTCCTCCCGAATGGCCTCGGCCAGCTCGGCGAGGAAACGCCTGCGGTACGCGTTGCGCTGCCCAGTTTCCGTAAGCAGTTCTTCCGCCTGGTCCACGGCCGCGAGGATCAGGCCGTCGTGCCGCTCGGCTCGTCGCCGGACGAAGTCCAGAACGGTGCGGCCGACCAGGCGTGTGGCCGCACCGGCCGGTGACGACCAAGACCGGAGCACGGCCAGCGTGTACGGGTTATGTTCGGGCAGCGAGGCGAGCGGAAACGTTAAGCCGTAGGAGACACGGCCAACCGGCAGTACGTCCGCCCGCCCGCCCGTTATCTGCGGGAAAACCCCGGCGCGGAGAAGAGATGTCTTTCCGCTGGCTGGGGGACCGGACACGATGGTAAGGCGATTGGTCCGCCACAACTCGGCCAGGCTCGCGGCGTCCGCAGCCCGCCCGAAGAACCGGCCATGATCGCGTTCCTGGAACGGCGCTGGCCCCGGGTACGGCTCGTCCGCGATCCTGATCGTCATGGCGGTCCTCGTCACAACATCCGATCCCTCATCGCCGGGCCTTCAGCGCACGACTGCAGCATGTCCTGCACCGCACACCTGCAGCACGCTCTTCGACCTGGCAGACGTGGCGCGGTCTCATCGCCCCCGGATTAGTCCTGCCGGGAAGAGTCTTCTAGATACTAGCCTGGAACCAATGAGACTCGCCGTTGTCGCTGGCTTCAAGTATCCGGTCCAGCGCCTTGGCAAGGCTAGAGTCCTCGAGCTCGGTCAGCAGTTCACCCATATCCAGTTCGCTGATGTCGATCAGTCCGCCGTCCGCCCTGTCTTCGTCCATACTTCTCCTCGTCAGGCTGGAATGATCAGCTCGGGCGCCTCGACCTGCAACGCTGCATAAGCCAACTAACAGTCTACCTTCAGTGATACTCCCCTTTCCACAAACGGTCGAGCGGGCTTTGGAGGGCAGCGTGCCCCGGCGGCTGAAGGATTTAGGTGCGGCCGTTCCTCCCAAGCGCTGCGGGAACGGCCGGCCGTATCACTCGCAACACGAGCCTCACAGTGGTGCCGACAGTTGCATGCGCCAGGTTGGCCAAGATTGGCGAGCATCTGATAAGTCGTGAGACCTAAGATAGGTGTATGACGGTAGATGCGCCGAGAACCGCACGGGCAGTACCCACTATCTGGAGTCCTAACCTCCCGCGCCAGAACAAAAACTTCACCGGCCGGGCAGCGATCTTCGAGCAACTCCGAAGCGGGGCGACCAGCAAGATCACTGCCGTTCTACCCGAGGATCCGCTGCCGCATGCCCTGCAGGGGCTCGGCGGGGTGGGCAAAACGGCCGTTGCCGTCGAATACGCATACCGGTACCGCTCGGAGTACGAACTCGTCTGGTGGGTCCCCGCCGACGAGCTGGCATTGGTACGTTCCTCGCTTGCGGCGCTGGCGCAGCGACTCGGCTTGGCGTCGGCCACGTCAACCGGCATAGAGACCGCGGCCGCCGCGGTGCTTGACGCTCTGCGGCGAGGGGACCCCATCAGCCGCTGGCTGTTGATCTTCGATAACGCCGACCAGCCGGAAGAACTTGACGGCTTTATCCCGCGTGGCCCCGGTGACGTGCTGATCACATCGCGGAATCTGCGCTGGCAGTCGGTCGTCGACACCATCCAGGTCGATGTATTCGAGAGATCAGAAAGCGCTGAATTTCTGGTCAGAAGAGTTCCGCGGGGAATTAGTGAGTCCGACGCCGACCGGCTGGCTGACCAGCTCGGCGATCTGCCGCTCGCACTGGAACAGGCCGGCGCGCTGCAGGCCGTCACGGGCATGCCCGTCGACGAATACCTGCGCCTCTTGGACGCGCACGTAACAGATATCATGGCCGAAGGTAAGTCGCCCGAATATCCGCGCTCGATGACCGCCGCCTGGAAGCTTTCTGTTGCCACCGTGCGGCAACAGCTGCCGGAAGCCGTGGAACTGCTGCGATACTGCGCATTTCTTGGGCCGGAGCCGATACCGCGAGACGTATTCGCCCGTGGCACCGCGGCGCCGGAGCCCCGGATGAGCGACCTGACTGCCAACCCGATCTTGCTGGCGCGAGCGATCGGCGAGCTCAGCCGGTTCGCTCTGGTGAAGCTTGACGAGCGGACCATCTCGGTTCATCGCCTGATTCAGGCGCTAATCCGCGATGACCTCGACCTCAAGCAGCAGGAGAGGTATCGGCACGAGGTGCACCTGATCCTCGCGGCAGGCACGCCGGGAAGCCCAGAGGACAGCAGCCAATGGCCGTTCTACGCGGAATTGCTCGCGCACGTGGCTTCACCAGTGACCCAGCTTGAACGGTGCCAGGATCCGGCGGGTCGTGCGTTCGCGCTAGACATGGTGCGTTATCTCTACCGGTCCGGGGATCTCGCTTCTGCGAAGCAGTTCGCCGATCGATTTGCCGAGCAGTGGACGAGGGACTCCGGTCCCGACCATCCCACGGTGCTCGATGCCCGGCGCCTTCTCGGCAATGCATGCAGGGAGCTAGGAGAATACTCCACCGCATACAAGGTTATTGAAGAGACGCTACTCGAATCGCGGAATGTGCTCGGTGAGCGGGACCCGCTCACGCTGGCGTTGCGCAACGCGCGAGGAGCCGATCTGCGAGCTCATGGCGACTTCCGTGCGGCACAGGCCCTTGACGAAGAGACTCTGGACATTCACGAGGCAGTCTTCGGGGACGATGACCCGCAAACGTGGCGCGTCCTGAGCAACCTGGCTCTCGACTACGGCCTTAACAGCAGTTACGAGAAGGCCAGGGATCTGCACGAGGAAGTATACGTCAAGCAAAAAGGCGCTGCTATCGGCGTTTCTGCCACAGAAACGCTGAACTCGCTGAGCGGTCTCGCCCGGGCTCTGCGCCTCTGCGGCAAGTTCTTTGACGCCAGGGACGTGGGTGACGAGGCGCGAGACTTCGGCCGAGACCGGCTGGGCTCAGAGCATTATCTAACCCTGCGCGCAACAAATGATCTATCAGTGGCGCTGCGGCGGATTGAAGCAGCCCATGAGGAAGCATTAGAATTGGCGAACTATGTCTACGAGCTATCAAAGCGCCTGTTCGGGGAAACGAACCCGGATACGCTGGCCGCAGCGATAAGCCTGACCAATATCCAGCGAGTAATCGGACAGGCTGACGAGGCTATTGCACTCGCGGAGAGTACGGTCGCCGAATACCCTCACGTTTATGGCCCGGACCATCCTTACAATTATGGCTGTGCCGGGAATCTCGCATTGCTCAAGCGCCTCACCGGCGACGCCGCTGGCGCCAAGAAAATCAACGAGCCTGCGCTCGCGGGGCTGGATTCAAAGCTGACGCGCGATCACTTCTACTCGCTAACCGTCGCCATCAACCTCGCGAGCGATTTTGCCATGACCGGCGAAACTGCCAGGGCTCGTGCACTCGGGGAGGACTCGCTGAGAAGGACGCGCAACCTACTGGGTGAGCAGAACCCGCTCGCTCTTGAGTGCGCGGCCAACCTGGTGGTCGACCTGCGAGCCGATGGCGCCGACGAGGATGCGGATCGGCTGCTGGCGGAGACGCTCGCACATTACGCAGCCACCCTGGGACCTGACCATCCCGAGGCAAGGGCCGCCGCTGCCGGGGAGCGGATTAATCCAGATTTCGACCCGCCGCCGATCTGATCCGCGCGGCGCCCCTCAGGCTTGAACTGGCCCGTTGGCCTGCTCCCATCGGGCCAGATGCATGGCGGCTTCGTGATCCGCACGTACCTGAGCCTCAGCCGGAACCCGCTCTTCCAGCCAGCGGTCCAGGGTCCGCACCATCCCGGCTACGAAGTCGCTCCCCGCTTGAGTGAGCTGCCCGCTCGATCTGAGGGTCTTCGCCACGAGCGCGGCGCCTGCCCGCCAGCGAGCGAATTCGATGTGCGCCCTGAGCCCCAGCGCATCGCTAGCAACGTGCCGCTGCTGCCGCCAGAAACGTCCCACCCCAAGATGAGCGTAAGCGCCCTGGAGCAGACCGCTGACTGGCCGCGGATCGGGACGCCACGGCGCGTAGAAACGCAGGCCGCTGTCGGGAAAGGTCAGCGCCACGATGTCACTCAGCGCGGACAGCTTCAGGTGCTGTGTCTCATGAATCAGCGTGACGGCGCACTCGTACGGATCTGGCGGTTCTGACATCGCGATTGCACCGAAGGCCTCGGGTGAGCTGGAGCTCGCATGACCTTCGTCCTGTGCCACGAGCGGTGTTACGGCGGTGATCGTCTCCGCCACCTCAGCGGCGGCGGCACCGTGATGATGCTCCAGCAGTACCCATGCCTCGTGAAGCGTGGCGATCCAGGCGCGGAACTGAGCGCCAGTCAGCCTGGGTGCGACGTTGGGCATGGCCGGCATACGAAAGGGATCAAGATCGTCGATCAGAAGTTCAAGAGAGCCGGCCCGGAAGCGGCGTACCGCCCGCCAGCCAGGCGCATCCTGACGCGGACTGGCCGGCACCCTGATAGACCGTCCGCCCGACTCAATCGTGGAATCGCCGTCAGCAACGACACGAACGGTCGCGGTAGTGCCGGACACGCTGGCGACGCCGAGCGACGGCAGGACCACCAGGCCGTCGCCCTCTCCCATGCCCGCGGTGGTGCTCACGGGAACCTCGATCTCGGCAGGCAGCCCGGCCCGGATTGCGGCGGCGGCCGCCACCGCGCTTAGCTGACCAGGCCGCGCTCCCGGCATGGCCATCCTGCCCCGCGACGCCCGGATCGCGTGCAGTGCCCAGGCGCCGACCGCAGGGTAACGGATTATCGCCGCCGCAGAAGCTGGATCATGTCGCTGTACCTTAGTGAGCAGCTCATAACCGGTGCGGGCCATCCTCGCTCCGGATGTGACGCCCGAGCCTTCATCCAGGGTGCGCACACCCCACAGCAGCAGGGCATGCTTGCAGCGCTCCGCGCCCGCTAGCTCACGCACCGCATCGGGACCGCCGGCTCCGGATGCCAGGGCCTCGAAGGTCTGCTGCTGTATCCGGTAGTCATCGACCTTCATCCGGCAATCCGCCTCCCCAGCCGAGCGTTGACGTCCGCTTGCATCGCCGCGCGTATGTGAGTAATAAGACGCATGAGGTCCGGGCAGTA